>NZ_JBITPM010000030.1:0-109825 GCF_050467905.1 Pseudalkalibacillus sp. NRS-1564
AGAGGGGTTTTGGTTATCTAGTTCATTTATCTCTTAATCGTATTCGCCAGTCCCATCATTTCATCGGCCATCTTTATCGCCTGGCTCTGGAATTGAAGTAACCGCTGGGTTGAGATCATCTCGGTCGTTTCGTTCGCTAGATCAACGTTCGACATTTCGAGAAATCCCTGTCTCGTTTTAAATTCTTCCCCAGGAGCGACAAGCTCAAGCTGCTCAGTATCTTGAAGAGAGAATTCATTTCCTCCCACATTGGTGAGAGCCTCGGGCCGATTAATCTTGGCGATGCTAAGTTGATAGGTTTGTTCATTTCCAGTTGCATCTGTCGCCACAATTTCTCCAGTATCAGAGATGGCAAGTTTAGCCGGATCGCTGTTAAATGTAATCGCATTTCCGCTCGTGTCTAGAATCGGGTTACCGCTATTATTCACGAGTGACAAAGTCCCATTCTGATTTTGTAGTTCGAATGATCCGTCCCTTGTGTAGTGAATACTATCACCATTTTGAGTTCGGAAATAGACGTTCTCTCCTTCAAGCATGACGTCAAGATCTCTGCCAGTTTCTTGTGCTGATCCTTGTTCATTACGAAGGGTTGTTAAGCCGATTTTTGAGCCGAAACCAACGCGAAGATTTTCTGGTGTTTCTCTTCCAGGCTCCGTGGCCTCACCTGTTTGGTTCGCATACGTTTGAGTTAATAGATTTTGAAACGTCGCTTCACGGCTTTTGTACCCTGCTGTATTCACGTTCGCAATATTATTTGCGATTGTATCTATTTTCTTTTGTGTCTGACTAAGTGAAGAAGAGGCTGTGGCCATCTGGATATTCAATCGTAACCCTCCTAGTAAACGCGACCAACATCATTGACTGACTTGTCGATGCTTTGATCATAAGTTTGTAGTACTTTTTGGTTTGCTTCATATAAACGATAAGTATTCAGCATATCGGTCATCGTGGTCGTCATATCAACGTTCGATCCTTCGAGAAATCCTTGCTTCACGGCGTACTGGTTGATGTCTGTCGTCTGGATATTTCTCGGTGCATCATTTTCATTACCTTCCCATTCGAAGACACCATTTCCTTGCTGTGCTAGCTTGGATGGATCGCCCGTATAGCCAATCCATATTTGTTGCTCATTTCCGTTTCTTTCACGAATTGTTCCATCGTCGGTCATTGTAAAAGAATCATCATTGAGTTGAATTGGCTGAAGATCTTCCCCAAGAACTTGGTATCCTTCGCTCGTTGTTAGAAATCCATCTTCATTTACTGAGAAATTTCCATTTCGTGTATAGCGAATGTCATTATCTTCAAGGCGAACACCGAATAAGAGTAGGCCTTTTTTACCGGTTTCTGCATCAATTGGAAGGTTCTCATCGTTGAGAGCCATGTCTGTTTGTTTGCTCGTTTCTTTAAGGGAACCGTTTGAGAAATTAGGAATGCCTTCTTGTGTATAGACGCCTTGTTGAAGAGTGCCAATGGAAGAGTTAGGGGTAGGTGTGTTCGTATTTCTTTCTTTTAGTAGATATTCAGGGAAGGAACGGAAGGTTGCTTCATCCTGTTTGAAGCCCGGTGTTTCGGCATTTGATAAATTATTCGTTAAGAATTGTTGCTTTCGCTCACTTGCCATCATACCGGATGTTGCCGTATACATGCCTTTAAACATTATTTCGCTCCCATCGTAGTACTATCGAACGCGTACATTGAATTTTGTAACTCTATTATACCGTTTAAATATGGGAAAATTAAGTGAAAAAAGTCGTTTTTTAGGTTAAAACACTCATTTACTATTATTTTTGACAATGCTATGCTATCACTAACGAAAAAATTGTCGAATGAGTATAACTATGGTTTTGTATCCATTTTTTAACTTTAAAAACAGTTTTATACAAGGAGTGTGAAAAGCTTCGTGAACGTTTTTCAATCGATTAGACCGCTTGAACAAGCATTGAATGCGTCGATGGTGCAGCAGCGTACTATCACATCAAATATATCAAATGTTGACACCCCTAATTACAAACGTCAAACCGTTTCATTTCAAGACACCCTGCAGGATGCAACAAAGAATCTGCAGAGCTACAAATCCAACCCCAAACACGTCCCTTTTAGTAACGAAAATAATGCATCAAAGACCGTTGTCAAAACGGATCAAAATACACTTAATCAATCAAATGGCAATAACGTCGACACGGATGTTGAAATGGCCGAACTTGCCAAAAATCAACTCTGGTACAATGCGATGATTGAAAAGACCAACAGCCAGTTCCGTGATTTACAGAAAGCAATTAGAGGGAGCTAAATCATATGAATTTATTTAATGGGTTCAATACGAGTGCTTCAGCTTTAACTGCAAACCGTCTTAGAATGGATGTTGTTTCGTCCAATATCGCAAACGCTGAAACGACTCGCTCTGAGCTCGTCGATGGGGAATGGCAGCCATACAAGCGAAAAGTGGTAGAGCTTAAGGAAAATTCGTTCGAGAGTAAGCTTCAAGCCGCAATGGGAAATGGCGAAGCGCCAACAGGAGTGAAAGTGTCGAACATTAAAGAAGATAATGCTCCTAATAAACTTGTTTATAATCCCGCTCATCCCGATGCGAATGAAGAAGGTTATGTGGAAATGCCAAACGTGGATATGGTGAAAGAAATGGTTGATATGATGTCAGCATCTCGTTCCTATGAAGCGAACGTAACAGCGTTAAACGCAACCAAAAGTATGTATATGAAAGCGCTCGAACTTGGTAAATAACGGTCGGGCATAGGAGGATCTTATGAACACAATTAGTGCACTTCAGCAGCTTCCAACACAAGCGAAGTCTCAGGTTACTTCGGGTGAAGCAACGGCTGATTTTGGTCAGATGCTTCAGGATGCGATCAAACAGGTGAACAACAATCAAGTGGCATCTGAACAGATGACGAATAAGCTTGTGACTGGAGAAGTTCAGGATGTTCACGAGGTTATGCTTGCAGCACAAAAAGCCTCACTATCTCTAAATTTAACGGTAGAAGTGAGAAATAAGGTTATTGAGTCATACCAAGAAATCATGCGTATGCAAATGTAGTATGTCAGGGATGGATAAGAGATGAACCAACAACTACTAAATTTTACAAGTCGCTGGAAAGAAACATGGGGTAGCTATTCAACGAAAACCAAATGGCTCATCGGAGGGACTTTTCTGGTCACTCTTCTTCTGCTTCTATTCCTTGTTTTTTGGATGTCTAAACCTAATTTAACGCCGATTTATTCTAATTTAACGCCGACAGAAGCTGGTGAGATCAAAGGGGCCATTGAGCAGAAGGGAATTCCGGTAGAAGTTTCAGCGGATGGAACAACGATCAGCGTGCCAAAGGATCAGGCGTCTGATTTAAAAGTAAGTCTAGCGGCTGAGGGTATTCCAAAAAGCGGTAACGTTAACTACAGCATCTTTAGTGAAAACATGGGCATGGGGATGACAGATCGCCAATTCGATGTTGTAGAGCGAGATGCGATGCAAAATGAACTGAGTTATTTAATTGAACAAATTGGCGGTATTCAGGAATCAAAAGTGATGATTACCCTACCGGCTGAAAGTGTTTGGCTTGATGAAACAGGTGAGACAGCTTCTGCCTCGATCGTCCTTACGAGGGATCCTGGTGCTCAGCTTGACCAGGGCCAAATCACAGGCCTTTATCATCTTATAAGTAAAAGTGTTCCGAATCTCCCTGTTGAAAACATTGTCATCATGGACCAGAACGGAACTGCTTTTGATTACGGCGAAAGTGGCGGCGTTGATACAACTTTATCCGCTTACCAGCAGCAAGAGGACATTCGTAACGGCATCGAAAAAGACATGCAGCAAGAATTACAGCAAATGCTTGGCATGATTCTCGGACAAGATAAAGTGGTTGTTTCTGTAATGGCTAGCGTGGATTTCACAAAAGAAAAGCGCACGGAAGACCTTGTCGAACCTGTTGATGAAGAAACAGGTGAAGGCATTGATATTAGCGTTGAGAAAATCATGGAATCCTATTCCGGTGATCAAGCCGCTGCCCAGGATGGAACGGGTACAGATGAAGGCGAGATTCCAAACTATAATGCAGATGACCCAGATGCCAAGGGCGACGGCTCTTATGAAAAAGTAGAAGATCGCATCAATCGTGAAGTGAATCGTATTCATAAAGAAATCGAAGAAAGCCCTTATATGATTGATGATATTACAATTAACGTTGGTGTAGAGCCACCTGTCGCTGACGATATGACTAGTTTAACAGCAGCTCATATAGAAGATATTCGCACTGTGCTCAAAAATGTTGTCCGTACGTCTTTGAGTGAAAGTGATGTTCCGCTTGAGGATGCTGCTCTTGAAGAACGTATCTCTGTATTTGCGAATGAATTTAGAGGGCGTGCGGACTATGAAGAGCCAAAGCCAGACATCTTTTCTTCTGTTCTAGACAGTGTTCCAAGCTGGGTGATTTATGCGGTAGCTGGTGGCGTTGGTATTCTTCTAATTGGTGGAATCATTCTTCTCTTCCGCCGAAAAGGAAATAAGGATGAGGACGACTTCATGGAATTTGAACAGGCGTACAGTGTACCAGAGGATCACTACTTGCCGAGGGAAAAAGAAGAACGTGAAGTGGATATGACACCTGATGCACTAATTGGAAAAGATGAAATTGAAACTCTCGCAAAAAATGATCCGGAAGAGTTTGTGAAACTACTAAGACTATGGATGAACGAAGAGTAGGGGGATTGGATGGTGAGTAGTTTAGAAGAATTAACAGGAACTCAGAAAGCAGCGATCCTTCTCACTTCTTTAGGTGCTGACCTTTCGATTCAAACATTTAAACACTTATCTGAGAAGGAAATTGATCAGCTTGCGCTTGGCATTTCAGAGCTTCGCAAAGTTGAGCCCGATGAGCGAGAAGCCGTCGTGGATGAGTTTATCCAGATGGTAAAAGCAAAGGATTACATTGCCGTCGGAGGAATTGAATACGCAAGACATATCCTTGAGCAAGCGCTAGGACCGAAAAGGGCAGAAGAAATTTTGTCTCGCTTAAGCATCAATTTAAAGGTAAAGCCATTTGCATTCGCAAAAAAAGCAGATCCTGATCAAATTCTAAACATTTTACAGCAGGAGCATCCCCAAACGATCGCTCTTGTCTTATCTTATCTTGATGCGAAGCAATCTTCCAAAATTTTATCCTCGCTACCTCAAGAAAGTCAGGCAGATGTGGCAAGAAGAATTGCGCTGATGGATAGTACCTCACCAGAAGTGATTAGTCAGCTTGAAAAGATCATTGAAGGTAAGCTTAACGCTAGCGGTTCGCAGGACTATGCGTTTACTGGTGGTGTGGAATCAATAGTTCAAGTTCTAAGCAGTGTTGATCGAAGTACGGAAAGAACAATTCTTAGCTCGCTTGAGAAAGATGATCCAAGCCTAGCAGAAGAAATTAAGAAGCGGATGTTTGTCTTTGAAGACATTGTTACGCTTGATGACCGATCCATTCGCCTCGTCATTAGTGAAGTGAAAGATGAAGATCTTTCTATAGCGCTTAAGGTAGCGAGTGACGATGTGAAGGATACAATTTTCCGAAACATGTCTAACCGCCGGGTAGATACGGTGAAAGAAGAGATCGAATTGATGGGGCCACTTAGGCTTCGTGAAGTGGAAGAAGCGCAAACACGCATCGTTTCTGTCATCCGTTACCTCGAAGAAACAGGTGATGTCATGATTGCACGCGGTGGAGGAGATGATCTGATTGTCTAATATCATCAGAAAAACCTCTGGAGAGAAGCGAGCCGTTCCGAAAGTAATTGAGCAGCGAACGGTCGCAGAGCCAAAGCGAAATCGCATATTGCCTTCTCGTACTACGACAATTGAAGAAAAGAAATCGCAGCTTCTTGAGATGATGATCCGGCTAGAAGATCTTTATCATACAATTCGAACAAGACTTGGAGATGAAGAAGCGAACGTTCATCAAAATCTTGAGAAAAAGCAGGAACAAAAAGAGCTTGAGTGGCAGGAAATCACGAAGAAAACGTATCGAGAAGCAGAAGAAAGCGGATATACAGCGGGTTATGAAGCAGGCATGCAGCAAATTCATTTCGAGCTCGATGAAAAGAAGAAGGAAATGGAACACATGGTAAAGGGCGCTTATGACAAGAAGGAAGAATTAATTCAGGATGCTGAACCGTTTCTTCTATCGCTAAGCACAGCCATTGCGAAGAAAATCATTTTAAAAGAAATGGAACAAAATCCAGAGACGCTGCTTGGCATGGTGAAAGATACGCTAAAGAAAGTAAAGGATCGTGGAGAAGTCATTGTTCAAGTTTCAACAGAAGATTATCAGCATGTGATACCAATGGTTGACGAGCTTGAAAAACAACTTGATGTGAATGCGAGCTTAAAGCTTGTGCCGATGAGTGACTCGGAAGTCGGTTCAGGACTTGTTCATACGCCGAGCGGGTCGTACGATATTTCGATTAACAGCCAGCTTTCTGAGATGAAGAAACAGCTGCTTGCTATGTTTGAGGAGCGAACTGTCGATGAGCATTAATGTTGAGCCATATCTTTCGCAGCTTCATTCGATGGAAACGGTCCAGAAGTATGGCAAGGTGACACAGGTTATTGGGCTAACGATCGAATCACTTGGTCCAGAGGTTAAAATTGGTGAGCTTTGCTACCTTTATCCAGGACCATCAAAGGAACCAATTGAAGCAGAAGTAGTTGGCTTTCGCGAAAATCGTGTTCTGCTCATGCCGATGCATGACCTATCAGAAATTGGTCCAGGTTGCCTTGTAGTGGCGACAGGACAGCCACTTGAAGTGAAAGTGGGCTATTCACTACTTGGAACGATTCTCGATGGGCGCGGCAGACCTCTTGATTACTCGGATCTCCCTGGTGGACTGAAGGCTGTATCCACAAATCGAAAGCCACCAAATCCAATGACGCGTCCGCGCATTACGACCCCCTTTCAGCTTGGTGTTCGCGCTATTGATGGACTGTTAACAGTCGGTCAAGGACAGCGGATCGGTATTTTTGCCGGAAGTGGCGTTGGAAAAAGTACGTTAATGGGAATGGCGGCTCGAAATTCAGAAGCCGATGTGAATGTGATCGCCTTGATCGGTGAACGAGGACGGGAAGTAAGAGATTTTATTGAGCGTGATCTTGGTGAAGAGGGTCTTAAAAAATCGGTTGTCGTTGTGGCAACATCTGATCAGCCTCCACTACAGCGGATCAAAGGGGCGCTTACGGCAACGGCGATCGCAGAGTTCTTTCGTGATCAAGGAAAGAACGTCATGCTAATGATGGATTCTGTGACACGCTTTGCCATGGCACAGAGGGAAGTTGGGCTGGCAATTGGAGAGCCACCAACTAGTAAGGGATATACACCAAGCGTATTTGCTCTTTTACCCAAATTGTTAGAACGATCTGGCACAGCTGAACAGGGATCGATTACAGCTTTTTACACTGTTCTTGTTGATGGTGACGATATGAACGAACCGATTGCAGATGCGGTGCGAGGGATTCTAGATGGGCATATTGTCTTGGATCGGAAGCTCGCTCAAAAAGGCCAATATCCAGCGATTAACGTTTCAGAGAGTGTTAGCCGTGTGATGAAAGAAATTGTGACTCCAAAGCATATGAAGTCTGCAGAAGAATTTAAGCGACTTCTTGCTGTGTATGTTTCTTCTGAAGACCTTATTAATATTGGCGCTTATAAAGCTGGAACGAACAGCAATATTGATAAAGCGATCTCGATTCATCCGGAGATTGAGAAATATATTAAGCAGGGCATTGATGATCAGGCTTCATTTGAAGAAAGTCAGGACTGGCTTTTATCCCGATTTGGAAAGGATGACTAACCATCGCAGCTTTTCAATTCCCATTTCAACGGATTTTGGATGTAAAAGAAAATGAAAAATCACAGGCACAGCTAGACATGGCTGAATCACTCAAAGCACAAGTGGATATCGAGCATTCCATGCGTGATCTTGAGCAAGCGGTTCTTTCCATGCGTCAGAGACTGGAAGAGCGTCAACAAGAAGGGGTTTCCATTATAGATCTTCTTAAGGAAGAAGAGCATATTACCTATCTTGAGGGGCAGCTCCACCAGAAAAGAAATCAGCTGATTCAAGTTGAACATCAAGTGAGTGAGCAGCAGGACACGCTTGCTTCTAAAGTAAGAGAAGAGAAAACGTGGCAGTCAATCAAAGAGACGAGAAAAGAAGAGTTTTATCACGATATGAAAATGATTGAACAAAATGAGCAAGATGATTTAAATACCGTACGTGCGTATATGCTTGCAAGAAACGGCTAAGGGGTGAGGGGAATGCGAAAGCGACAGAAGAGTTCATGGAAAGAACGCATCATCCACGGTTTTCTCTTGCCGCTCGCGTTTATCGCTACGGTTATGCTTGTTGTTCTTCCGTTTCTTGGATACGATCTGTTCGCAATGGCCACTTCACTTAGTAAGAAGCCGATCGCATATGTAGAAGATAATTTTACAGCTGAGGCTACTGATCAAAATCAAGATGAAGTGCTAGAACAAGAAATCAATCAAAAGGATGGCGAAATCTCAGACTTGAAAAAGCAGTTAGATGAGCAAGAAATCGAGCTGAAGAAAAAACAGTCTGAGCTGGAATCGTTAGCTGAAGAAATGAAGAGCGAATTAGCTGACAAGGAAGAGCGACAGAAGAAGCTTCAGGAGTTAGCAAAAACGTATGAAGGAATATCAGCATCGAAGTCCGCGATGATTATGGAAAATCTTACGTTAAACGAGGCAGCTCTCCTGCTTGATGCAATGGGAAGCACAGAGCAAGCCGCTGTACTAGGCAAAATGAATGCAGCTGTAGCAGCAGATTTAACGATCGCGTTAAGAGATATTGAAAAAGCAGACGATCCTGAGATTGCTGCAATGCAAGAGAGAGTAACGCTCCTGATGAATGCGATTGATCGCGAAGATAGTTCGCTTTCTGTTTCAGACGTAGCTGATAATTTGTCAGAAATGACTGACGAAGAAGCGGCCCAAATCCTATCGGAGATGGCTCAGTCTAAAGAGGAGAAAGAAGTAGGGCTTTCCATTCTGAAAGAATTTGATGAAGAGAAGCGTACAGGGTTACTTGGAGAAATGGAAGAATCGATTTCTTCTAGTTACATAGCTGATTTAGCCAATTAAAAGGAGGTGAAATAGTGAACGCTATCCAGTCACTTGGAAAAAACATAATCGTTCAGCCTAAGGTTCGAACTGAAAATAGTCCAACTGGATTTTCAACGTTATTAAGTGCTTTAGGAAAAAAGCTTAATGTGAGTGAAAGTGAGTATTCAGAGACACATAACGAAAGCGAGTTAGAAGAGGGAGACAATAAGCCAACAAATAGTAGTGGTGAAGCCCCCGTGCACCTTCTCATGATGGGTGCTGTCAATGTTCCGCCAGTTCAACATGATCAAAACTCTTTATCGAAATCGCTTGCCCAACAAGGAACTGACATGAGTGGTGAACCACTACAAGTGAATGCTAATCGTATACAGGAGGAAGTAAGTCTACCCGGTTTTACAAAAAGTGAGTTTGTAGAAATCGAGCAAGTCTTACAAAATGAAGAACAAGTTCTTTCTGAAACGTTTGAGGTAGAGACGAAACTTCCATCTAATGTTATGAAACTTATGCAAGAGTTGAAGATGAAAGAGCCGAAAGAGCTCCTTTCAATGATGGAGAGAATGGCGACTGAACCGAAACAAGATAAAAAACTTGTTATGGACTCCGATCAAAACGTCCAGTTAGATGGAGAAGCTATTGAAGTTCAAGTAGAGACTCCAAAACATAGTGTTCCTGAAGGAAAAGAAACTAAGGCACTCGTCGAAAAGAGCGTATCTGGAGAAGTAGCTGATAATCAAGAGAAGCTTGTGACAGATCAAATGTCTGGAGATGAAATTCAGATAGACGAGAAGCCAGAAGCGCTTCCGCTAGCTAAAGGTAATGAATCTCAAACAACCATCAAGGAATCGACTACACCAGTTCCGGCTCGTTATGTTGCATCGGAGCTAAGTGAAATGATTACCGAGCGCATGCAACTATCGAAAAATGGAGATGAAACAAACATAAGAATTAAGCTTTCTCCAGAAAATCTCGGTCAACTTGATATTCGGCTAACAACTTCTGATGGGAAAGTGACAGCGCACATTATAACAGCGACTTCAGGGGCAAAGGACATGATTGAATCACAGCTTCACCAGCTACGTCATACGCTCATTCAACAGGGCATCCAACTTGATAAAGTGGAAGTCGTTCAACAGCCGCAGGGCTCACAACAATCGTTCATGCAGGATGGTCGCCAGGAGCAGGGTCAGGCGTTTCAACAAGGAAAGCACCGACAAGGGCGAAAAGGTGAATATGAATTAGAAGAGAATCCACTCGTAACGAATGAGCAAGAAGAAGGCGCATCTAGTGGGATTAATTACGCTATTTAGGAGGGGTGACATGAATACAGGTTCTGTCACAGCAACATCAGCTGTTCAAACACAAAAAACAGAGGCACCTGGTCAGTTAGGAAAAGATGATTTCTTGAAAATTCTCGTTGCTCAGCTCTCAAACCAGGACCCGATGCAGCCGATGCAAGATACTGAATTTATCGGGCAGATGGCGCAATTTAGTTCACTCGAGCAAATGACAAACATGAATAAGTCGATGAATAAATTTTTCGATAGTCAGTTACAAAGCTCGATGAAGGATTACGCACATTTAATTGGTAAAAGCGTTCAGTGGCAGGAGAATAACGAAGCGAACGCAGGTAAGGTAGAAGCTGTTTTATACAAAGAAGGCAAAGTACTCGCAGAACTTGATAGTGGCAAACAGGTAGATATCTCCCTATTAGAGCGTATCGAAACGGGGGAATAGTATGGTTCAAATCAATCAAGTTTATTATCCAAAGCAACCGATTCAACTAACTACAAAACAGGAGAATTCAAAAAAATCTTTTGCTGATCAACTAAAGCATTCGATCGATTCACAGATTTCATTTAGTCACCACGCACAGGTTCGACTTAAGCAAAATGGGATTTCCCTTTCGGACAATCAGCTCCAAAAGCTAAATGATGGAGTAGAAAAAGCGAGAGAAAAAGGATCAAACGAGTCGCTTATGTTAATGAAAGATCTCGCCTTTGTTGTTAGCGTCAAAAACAATAAAGTCATTACTGCTATGAAGCAGGATAGTATGGAGAATCAAATCGTCACAAACATTGACTCAGCACTTATTTTATAATGGCCGGACCGAGCAGGAGGCCGATTCGCTGTGGACCGATTGAAGCAGCGAAACAATTAGAGGGGGAAACAACTTGTTAAATTCAATGTACTCAGGCGTTTCAGGAATGAGAGGCTTTCAAACAAAGCTAGATGTTATCGGGAATAATATTGCGAACGTAAATACAGTAGGTTACCAGAAAAGTAGAGTGCTGTTTGAAGATCTACTCAGTCAGAGCGTGGCAGGAAACTCCGTAAATTCGAAACAGGTAGGTCTTGGTTCATCCGTATCGGCGATTAATATGGTAGATAGTCCCGGATCACCAATGACGACAGGGGTACAGACGGATTTGAGTATTCAGGGGGATGGGTATTTTACAGTAAGAAGTGACGGAACTGATTACCTTGCTCGTTCTGGGTCTTTTCAGGTTGATGCGACAGGAAATCTTGTGACAACACAAGGATACGCAGTGTTAGATGATCAAGGTAACCCTATTCAGCAGATCGGTGAAATTAAAAGTATTGATCGTAATGGGGTTATCACTTATACAGATACTCAAGGAAATGAACAACAAACTTTGAATCTAGGGATAAGCACAGTGCCAAATCCAGGTGGGCTTAATAAAGTAGGTAACTCACTTTTTCGTGAAACAGAAAAATCTGGGGATGCAGTACCAGGGCTTCCTCAAGACTCACGCGTCGTCGCTGGTCAACTCGAAATGTCCAACGTTGACCTAACCGAAGAGTTCACTGAAATGATTGTAGCTCAGCGTGGCTTCCAGGCGAACTCAAGAGTGATTACAACTTCAGATGAGATCCTTCAAGAAATCGTCAATTTAAAACGATAGGGGGTAAGGGCTGAGGAGTTTCCTCGGCCTGCTCTGTTCATATGATACCGTTAACTAAATTAAACCGTGAAGCGATGATGTTGAATGCCATTTACATTGAAACGATTGAGTCAACGCCGGATACGATGATTCTATTAACGAATGGAAAACGCTACGTTGTGATGGAGACAGTCGAGGAAGTAAAACAGCTTGTTACGGAATTCTATCGTGATATTCACGTATTAGAGAAATAATAGAAGAACGGGGGTGACCATGTTGTCTGATATGCTATCTCCAGCAACAGTTGATGCACTTCTTTCTGCCATCGACGATAAAGGGCAAAAGAAGTCAATGAAGGATAGAAAAGTGCAAACATATGACTTTAAAAGAGCGCTTCGCTTTTCTCGAGATCACATCAGAATTTTAACTCGTATCCATGAGAACTACGCACGTCTCATGACGACGTATTCATCGGCTCAGCTTCGGACGATCATTCAAGCCTCCGTTCATTCTGTTGATCAGATGCCATTTGAAGAATTTGTGCAGTCGATTACAGAGAATTCAATTCTTAGTCTCTTTGTTGCTTCACCATTGCAAGGACAAATGGTGCTTGAAGTAGCACCGGAGCTTGCCTATGCAATGCTGGATCGAATGCTTGGAGGTCAAGGGAATCAGCCTGAAAAACTGACACACTTAACGGAAATTGAAACGGTTGTTATTGAGCGGATTTTCGGTAAAATCTTAGAAAGCTTTCAAGATGCCTGGACATCGGTACTGAAGCTAAAAACTGAGCTTAAAGAGCCTGAAGTTAATCCACACTTTCTTCAAATCGTATCTCCAAATGAAACAGTCGTCACCGTGACACTGAATGTAAAAGTAGGCGAAGTAACAGGTAATATCCGTCTTTGTCTTCCACATGTTGTACTTGAGCCGATTATGCCAAGGCTTTCAGCTCATCACTGGCTTTCGAATCAGAAAAAGGATCGGGAGCCTCAGGAAAGTAAGGAACTTGAGAAGAGACTTAAGAAAACTAATTTAGGCATTATCGCTGAGCTAGGCCACTCTGAAATCACGATTGAAGAATTTTTAAATCTAGAAGATGGAGATGTGATTCGGTTGGATCAAACCGTCTCAGATCCATTGATTGTGAGGGTCGATAACCGGGTGAAGTTCCATGGACAGCCAGGGACTTCGAAAGGTCGGATGGCCGTACAAATTACAGAAGTGAAGGAAGAGGAGGAAGTAGGCCATGACGGATAATCGCCTTTCAAAAGATGAAATCAACGCATTATTTCAAGAGACAGCAGCAGGAAGGGAGGAACCTAACGTGTATTTTCATTCAATTGAAGAAGAAGCATTAAATGAACTTTTTAGCGTTGCGATCGGAAGCCTTACAACAACATTATCTTCCGTTTTCATGCAGGACGTTTTTGTATCAAATGTTCAGATGAACATCCTTCCTGACGATCGCTTTAAACAAGAATTAGCCCTTCCTTATGTTGAGGCCGCGATTCGCTATGAAGGGGCATCTTCCGGCGAATCGATCATTATGCTCAATCCACCTGATGCCCAAGATATGGCTGACATCTGGCTTGTGGCAAAGGGTGATGAAGGTGACGAGAGTGTTGATAAGAGTTTAACTGCTGTTATGACAGGAATGATGGAGAGCATACATAAAGGACTGAGCATGGCATCAGGTTCTTCATTTACAGGAACATTTACGAATCTTCAAGTTGTTTCAGAACCTGCTAATTCTATGTTATTGGAAAAAGCCGCTGAATCAGTGTATATGAACGTTTCGTTTGAACTTTCCATAGGATCGATTGTTCAAACGGTTGTACACCATGTCCTACCTGCATCTGTAGCAAAGCAAGTGAGTGAATTACTAATAAGTGAAGAAGATCTTCGGGAAGCCGTGCAGGAACAAGAGACACAGCAGGTAAAGGAGCATGAAGCTGAATTGCAGCAACAGCACCTATCGTTACATCAACAAAAGAATCATGAGGAAGAAGAAAGAGAATCGATGGATTCATTTGCGACGCGTGTGAAAGAACCTGAACCGAATATCCAAAACGTGCAGTTCACAAATTTTAGCCAGCAAGATCATCCGTACGGGGAACAAAGAAATTTGAACATGCTCCTAGATATTCCTCTTCAAGTAACGGTGGAGTTAGGGCGAACAAAGCGTATTGTAAAAGACATTCTTGAGCTCTCACACGGATCGATTCTTGAGCTTGATAAGCTTGCGGGAGAGCCAGTTGATATTTTGATCAATAGTAAACTCATTGCCAAAGGCGAAGTTGTCGTCATCGATGAAAACTTTGGTGTGAGAGTAACGGATATATTAAGTGCAGCAGAGCGTTTATCAAAGCTGCGTTAGAAGGAGTGCTTAAAAGTGAGACACCTTGTGATTGGCATCATGACACTCCTCAGCCTTGTTTTAGTAATGCCGCTTAACGCCATCGCAGCGGCAGATAATGGAAGTGTGAAAGACTGGCTCACAGAAAACGGGGATGACCCTGCTGATATAGAAGAGCAGCCTGCTGAAGTGGAAGGTTCAAACACAAATATTTTCTTTCTACTAATCAAGCTCGTTTTCTATACGATCGTCGTGGTTGGCCTCATTTATTTGCTGATTCGCTTTCTGTCCAAACGCCAACAAAAGCTTCAGCACCATTCCGTTTTCACTCAAATTGGCGGAACACCGCTTGGTAACAATAAATCCGTTCAAATGGTCAAGGTCGGGGATTCCCTCTACATGCTTGGGTTGGAGATAACGTGAACCTTCTTAAGGAAATTCAGGGTGAAGAAGTGAAGCGTATTTTAGATCAAGCTGAAGAACAGCGTTCGGGCTTTTCGTTTATGAATCAAAAGCAAGCAGGAATTCAAGAGATGATTCAGGCAAGTTTGAAGAAGCAAAGAAACAAACGTAAGGATTATTGGGATGACGGAAGCGGAAGGGACGATAAGTGATGGATTTACTCATAAACTTAACGATCCCAGGACTAGATTTCGGTTCAAACGCAACAGAAGATGTTTCCGTTACGATTCAGCTTGTCCTGCTTCTAACTGTGCTATCGCTAGCTCCTGCCATTCTTGTATTGATGACGTGTTTTACACGAATTGTTGTTGTCCTCTCCTTCGTACGCTCGGCGCTCGCAACACAATCTATGCCGCCGAATCAAGTGTTGGTCGGACTAGCACTCTTTCTAACTTTTTTCGTGATGTCCCCT
Organism: Pseudalkalibacillus sp. NRS-1564; assembly: GCF_050467905.1. NCBI lineage: Bacteria > Bacillati > Bacillota > Bacilli > Caryophanales > Fictibacillaceae > Pseudalkalibacillus > Pseudalkalibacillus sp. NRS-1564. Next base: position 15,268 of record NZ_JBITPM010000030.1, read on the forward strand.
GTTCTTTCAGAGATTAATAGCGAGGCGTTACAGCCTTATATAAACGAAGAGATTGGACAGGAGGAAGCGCTCGATGCCGCAGAGCTTCCGATTAAAGAGTTTATGGCAGGACATACACGAGAGAAAGACCTTGCCCTTTTTTATAAATACGCTGAGCTTGAAAAGCCCGAGTCGATCGAAGATATTCGGTTAACCGCACTCGTTCCAGCTTTTGCGATTTCAGAACTGAAAACGGCGTTTCAGATTGGATTTATTATCTTCATTCCATTTCTTATTATTGACATGGTTGTGGCCTCAACGCTTATGGCGATGGGAATGATGATGCTGCCGCCTGTCATGATTTCACTACCATTTAAAATTCTACTATTTGTGCTTGTCGATGGCTGGTATTTGGTCGTCGAATCACTTCTATTAAGCTTCTAAGGAGGACGACGATGACGCCGGATATGGTCATTTCACTTGCAGAAGATGCTGTTTATACGGTGATTATTATTTCAGCTCCGCTTCTCTTAATCGCACTTGGCGTTGGGTTAATCGTGAGTGTGTTTCAGGCGATGACGCAAATTCAGGAACAGACGCTTGCGTTCATTCCCAAAATCGTTGCCGTTCTGTTAACGATCGTTCTGTTTGGACCGTGGATGCTCACAACGCTACTCGATTACACAACGAACTTATATCAAAATCTTTATAGGTTTATCGGCTAGATATGGAAAGTGTCATTAACGCCCTTCCCTTATTTTTGCTTGTGTTTATGAGGGCGACATCTTTTTTTATAACAGCGCCGATCTTCTCAACACGAAGCGTTCCAAACCGCTTCAAAATTGGACTTGGTTTCTTTTTTGCGTTAATCGTCACGGCCGGATTAGGTACTGATGCAGAGCTAACGCTTGATCTCGCGTTCGTGATCATTATTTTAAAAGAACTTTTTATCGGGCTATCACTTGGATTTATTGCCTCCCTTATCCTGTATACAGTTCAGGTTGCGGGAGCGTTTATTGATTTTCAAATGGGCTTTGTGATGGCAAACGTAATCGATCCCCAGACAAGAGCTCAAGTACCGATTATCGGGAATTTCAAATACATGCTTGCTCTTCTCTTTCTAGTTTCCGTTGATGGTCACCACATGATGCTAGACGGGCTTGTTAGAAGCTATGAACTTCTACCAGCTGATGAGCTGCTGAGTCAGGCGGATAGTCAGTCCCTTGCAAAGTTTATCGCTGAAGTATTTGCAGGGATGTTCTTCTCAGCATTTCAGCTCGCGCTACCGATCGTTGCTTCCCTTTTTCTTGTGGATGTGGCGCTCGGCCTTCTTGCGAGAGCAGTACCTCAGGTGAATATTTTCGTTGTCGGTTTGCCGTTAAAAATCTTTGTCGGTTTCGTGCTTATTCTAGTGACGATTCCTACATTTTTCTTTTTACTGCGAGGGGTTTTTCAAGAAATGCTCGCTACGATGGGGCAGCTTATTCAAATACTGGGTGGGCAGTACGATGCGAACTTATCGCTTACAAATGGATCTCCAATTCTTTTCACAAGAAAAGACTGAGAAAGCAACACCACAAAAGAAGCAAGAATCTCGTAAAAAGGGTCAGGTGGCGAGAAGTGCTGAGATTCCATCCGCCTTTATGATGATTGGTGTGTTTCTGTTTATGTCTTTCATTGGTGGGTGGATGATTGAAAGCCTCGAGTCCATGATTCGAGGCAATCTTGTTCAGATTACAGATTGGACGCTCACAGAACAGAATGTTGATCGCATGCTTAAAGAAAATGTGTGGCAGGCGGCAATGATCGCAGCCCCGCTTATGGGAATTTCGCTCGTCATGGGAGTTCTAGGAAATTATATGCAAGTGGGATTTCTCGTTTCCACAGATCCCCTTCAGGCAAAGCTTGAAAGAATTAACCCATTAAAAGGTGCGAAACGAATATTCTCAGCTCGAACGCTCGTCGAACTATTAAAGTCGTTAATAAAAATTACGTTTATCTCAGCTTGCACCTTCATTGTTCTTTGGAATAAACGAGACGAAGTGATGCTCATTTCGCAAAAGTCGATCGGTGAAGCAATGGCACTTGTTGGTTCATTGATCGTTCAAACGGGCTTAGCTGTTGGAATTCTATTATTATTCCTTGCCCTATTAGACTATGTTTATCAGAAATATGACTTCGAAAAAAACATCCGAATGTCGAAGCAGGACATTAAAGATGAATATAAAAAGAGCGAGGGCGATCCGCTCATTAAATCAAAAATTAAAGAAAAGCAGCGCGCACTTGGAATGAACCGGATGATCTCGGAAATTCCCCATGCTGACGTCGTCATTACAAATCCAACACACTTTGCTGTTGCGCTTAAGTACGATCCAAAAGAAATGGATAAACCGACAGTTGTGGCAAAAGGAATGGACTTCGTTGCGCTAAAAATTAAAGAAAAAGCAAAAGAGCATGACATCATAACATCAGAGAACGTCCAGCTAGCTCGAGCGCTCTATCACCAGGTAGAGATAGGTGACGGCGTCCCTGAGGATCTTTTCAAAGCTGTTGCAGAAGTGCTCGCGTACGTTTATAGCATAAAAGGCTACCCGGGAGGAGGGAACTAACAATGAAAATAAAAGATTATGCCGTGCTCGTTTCTGTCATTATGATTGTGATCATGATGGTTATTCCGTTCCCTCCGCTCCTACTTGATTTTCTTATTATGCTGAATATTAGTCTTGCTTTAACAATTATCCTTGTCGCCATGAATACGAGAGAAGCGCTACAATTTTCGATTTTTCCATCGCTTTTATTGCTGACTACGCTCTTCCGACTTGGTTTGAACGTCTCGACTACAAGATCCATTCTGACGAATAAAACAGGTGGACAGGTTATTGAAACGTTTGGTTCTTTCGTTGTTGGCGGAAGTGTTGTCATCGGACTCCTTGTTTTTCTTATTCTTGTTATTATTCAATTTATCGTTATTACAAAAGGATCCGAACGAGTAGCAGAGGTTGGTGCTCGATTTACACTTGATGCCATGCCGGGGAAACAGATGAGCATTGATGCTGATTTAAATGCAGGAATGATATCAGATCGCGATGCAAAAGAAAGACGTCAGAAAATTGAGCGCGAAGCTGATTTTTATGGGGCAATGGATGGGGCCAGTAAGTTCGTAAAAGGGGATGCGATTGCTGGAATCGTCATTACGTTGATTAACATTATTGGCGGATTGATTATCGGCATGGTTGTGCACGGCATGCCAGTTGGTGATGCGGCAACTACTTTTACGCTGCTGTCGATTGGTGATGGTCTTGTCAGTCGAATCCCAGCTCTTCTTATTTCGACTGCTACAGGTATCGTCGTAACGAGAGCGGCATCAGACGGCAATCTAGGTTCAGATATTACTGCACAAATTTTTGCATATCCAAAGCTGCTTTACGTTGTTGGAGCGGTTATTACGCTCCTTGGACTTGCAACTCCCATAAACCCGCTTCTCACCTTTCCAATCGCAGGATTACTCGTCTATGGCGGCTGGACGATGCAGAAGAATCTTGATCAGACGAAGGAAGTTGAGCTAGCTGCTGGTCAAGAAGAAGTAGAAGAAATGAAGAAGCCTGAAAGCGTCACAAGTCTTCTTCAGGTCGACCCGATTGAGTTTGAATTTGGCTACGGATTAATTCCTCTTGCTGATCAAAAGCAAGGCGGTGATCTTCTTGATCGCGTGATTATGATTCGAAGACAAATCGCACTTGAGTTTGGAATTGTTGTTCCAGTTATTCGCATCCGCGATAATATTCAGCTTGAGCCAAACGAATACGTTATTAAAATCAAAGGAAACCGTGTTGCAGGTGGAGAGGTGCTATTAAACCAATATCTTGCGATGAGTAGCGGACTTGAAGATGAAACAGTCTCAGGGATCGAAACAGTTGAACCAGCCTTCGGACTTCCTGCTTTATGGGTAACAGAAGAAATGAAGGATCGCGCTGAGCTATCAGGATATACGATCGTGGATCCACCTTCTGTAGTATCAACGCACTTAACGGAAGTTATTAAGCGTCATGCGCATGAGCTGTTAAGTCGCCAAGAAGTGAAGCATCTTCTTGATAATGTGAGAGAATCGTCTCCTGCAGTGCTTGAGGAGCTAATCCCTAATATCCTTACAATCGGGGATGTTCAAAAGGTGTTGATGAGACTACTGAAGGAGAAAGTATCCATTCGTTCGCTCGATATGATTCTAGAATCGTTAGCTGATAACGGAGTTCGAACGAAAGATACGGATGTGCTAGCTGAATACGTGTGGCAGTCGCTATCACGCCAAATCACATCTCAGGTCGCCGTGCCTGGCGAAGCGGTTAAAGTGTTAACAGCTGGGGCCAGATTGGAGAAGCGATTCGCAGAATCTGTTCAGCAATCTGATCAGGGAAGCTACCTTGCGCTTGATCCTGAAACGTCACAGGCCATTTACCAGGAAGTACTTCAACAAGTAAGCCGCCTGCAGCAGTCAGGTATTCAGCCAATTCTACTAACGTCACCAGCGATACGCATGTATTTACGTCAGTTTCTCGAACGTTACATGCCGGAGCTGATGATCCTTTCCTATAGTGAATTAGAACCCGATGTAGAAGTCCAAAGTGTAGGAGTGATTAATCTACCATGAAGATTAAACGCTATGTAGTCAGCCATCTTCGCGAAGCAATGCCGCTGATAAGGCAGGAGCTTGGTCAGGAAGCCGTTATTTTAAATACAAAAAAGGTGAAAGTGGGCGGGATCTTTGGTTTTTTCCAAAAACAGCGTCTAGAAGTGCTCGCTGCCCTTGATGAAAAAAAAGGTAGAGAAGGAAGAAACTCGAGAATTTGCCACGCTATTGCAATCTGAAAAAAAGCGTCGTGAAGAAACGCCTGAACGGGTTGAAAAAAGTCCAGAGGTGATTCAAGAGAAACAAACGCCGCCACGACGGGAGGCGCTTGAAGCCAATGTACTTGATGAGCTGAAGTCTATGAAAGAAATCATGATGCGGCTGATGGAAAATGAACGGCTACCAAAACAGTTAAAGCCAGTTCAAACGTATTTAGAAGCACAGGAATTCTCTCATGAGATTCGTTCAGGAGTGATGGCGGAACTAATGATTAAATCAAAATCATACCCTACTTACACGAAAGAAGATGCTTTTGAGTGGATGAGACAGGAATTCGCAAAGCGAATCAAGAATTATCCTGATATAGGAATAAAAAAGAAGAAGCTAAGATGCTTCGTTGGCCCAACAGGCGTAGGAAAAACCACAACGATCGCAAAACTAGCAGGTCATTTATTATTAAAAGAGCGTCAATCTGTGGGACTGATTACATCAGATACTTATCGGATTGCAGCAGTTGAACAGCTTCGGACGTATGCTGATATTCTCGGTATTCCACTAGAAGTCGTTCAGTCTCCTGCGGATTTGGGTCAAGCTCTAGCGAACCTTTCATCATGTGATGTCATTCTAATGGATACAGCGGGACGCAACTATCAGCAGTACAGCTACGTTTCACAGCTTGAAGAACTGCTATCCGGTCAAGAATTATCGATCACGCTTATGTTAAGCCTCACACATCGCTATTCTGATATGAAATCGATCACCGATAATTTTCACTCTCTTGGTATTTCTGAGGTGATGATGACAAAGATGGATGAAACAAAAGTTCGCGGCCCCATTTTTAACTTGATGGAAGAATACAAACTTCCGATCTCGGTTCTAACGACAGGACAAAATGTACCTGATGATATGGTGACAACAACACCGGATTTCCTTCTTGATCTGGTCATGAGGGAGCGAGTGAATGTCTGATCAGGCAAACCAATTGCGGGAAGAAGTGATGAAGCGAATTCATCCGAATGCTAGTGGGAAAAAGACGAAGGTTATTGCTGTGACAAGTGGAAAAGGCGGCGTGGGGAAGTCGAATGTATCACTGAATTTTGCCCTCAGTCTTGCAGCGCTTAATAAGAAAGTGATTATTTTTGATTTAGATGTTGGCATGGCGAATATTGATGTGCTCATGGGTGTAACGCCTAAAGAAACGCTTATTTCCATGCTGGAAAAAAACTCTCTTTAAATGCTGTCATTGAAACAGGAGTAAATGGTCTTCAATACATTGCTGGTGGAAACGGAATTGGAAAGATCCTAACTATAACAGGCAATCAGCAGAATCACTTTTTCCAGGAATTTGGCTCTCTTCAAGGCAAAGTCGATTACATTATTCTCGATACGGGAGCGGGCCTTTCCTATGAAGGGATCCGGTTTTTGCAGGCAGCGGATGACGTTTTTCTTGTGATTAATCCAGAGCCACCGTCTATTACAGATGCCTATGGCGTTCTAAAAGCATTACATACAAGAAATGCTCAGTTACCTGTTAAGTTAATTGTGAATCGATCTACTAATACTGAGGAAGCAGAGCGTACAGCGCGCAATTTCCAAAAAGCCTCTGCAAAATTTTTGAATAAGTCGATTGATGTACTCGGATGGATTCCGGATGATCCTATCGTTCGTAAAGCGGTGATTGCTCAGTCGCCTTATCTACTAGAGTATCCAAATTCCAGAGCAGCGAAGGCCATAGATGATTTAGTTCATGCTTATCTAGATTTTCCTTCAAATTATAAGCTTGGTGTAAAAGGATTTCTAACAAAGATGCTGTTTCATAAATAAGTGGGAAGAATTTTTCAGGTGGTGAACTTCATGAAACCCAAAATGGATAAACAGACAATCGAATATTGGAGAGCATGGAAAGAGGAGAAGAATGAAGAGGCTGGTAACAAATTGATTGCCCTTTATCGTCCGCTCGTTGATTTCGCTGTACAGCGCTATGCGGCAGCTCTTCCGTCATCCGTTCAGCGTGATGATCTTAATAGTTTCGCGTATCAAGGGCTTCTTGATGCACTTGAAAAATTCGAGCCAGAACGTGATTTGAAATTTGAAACTTATGCCAGCTGGCGCATTAAAGGGGCCATCATTGATGGGCTTAGGCAGAATGATTGGGTGCCACGCTCCGTTCGTGACAAAGCACGTAAAATTGAAGAAGCCTACGCTGCTTTAGAACAGCAAAATCAAACGTCAAGCAGCGACCATGATGTAGCAGAGTATCTTGGTATGACAATTGAAGAAGTACAGCTGGTGATTCAAGATGCTTCTCTGTCTACAATGGTTTCCGTAGACGAGCCCGTGCACGATGACGATCAGCAGCAAATTGAGCGTTATAGTGTAATTGAAAATGAACAAGCTGATTTACCAGAAAAGCATTTGCACCAACATTTTATTAAAGAGTTACTAGCTGAAACGATTGAACGTCTACCTGAGAAAGAAAAACTTGTTGTCTCTCTTGTTTATTTTGAAGAGTTAACACTTACAGAGATTGCAAGAATCTTAGGTTTATCGACAAGCCGAATTTCGCAACTACACTCGAGAGCGCTCCTTCGGATGAAGGGTGTCCTCCGAGCTAATAAAGAACACGTTCAATCAATGTAATCGGAGTGATTTCCATGTATCCATTTATCTTTATAAGTATTGCCCTTCATCTCGTGAGCTTTCTATGTATTGTTCTCTTGTTTCTAAAGCAAACGAAGAGTTCAGATGTAAGTGAAGAGATCGCCACGGGGATGGAAGTGTATATTGAACAGCTAGAGGAAGAAAATGATCGACTGATGACTGAAGTGAAATCTTACGTTGATAAACGTGAAAACCAGCTTGATACGCGGCTTCGTGTGTTAGAACATGGGAAGACCGTATCGCCTGAGGTGGAGGAGCAAATGAAGCCGGTCATTATCCAGCACCCTTCTGCTAACAACGAACGCAATCAAAAAGCTCTTCAGCTTCATTCACAGGGTTTTTCGGTGACGGATATTGCAAGAATCCTTAATTGTGGTGTCGGCGAAGTTGAGCTGATTGTGAATATTCACGGAAGGTCTGAACAGCGATGAAAATTCAGCAGCATGGCCAAACGTCACTGGACTCTTTAAAAATGGATCTCCCAAAAGGTAACAAGCAGGTAGCGTTTCAATCAGTGATTCAGGAAGCATCAAAGGAACTGAAGGGAGCGGAACTAAAGCGACTGCTACAGCAAATTGATCGTCAGGGGGAGCTGCTTGGAAAGGAACGAACGTTTCAGAACTTATCGGCATACAAGCGAATGGTGAAACAGTTTCTTGAGGAAGCAGTAAGTCAGGGGCTAACGCTATCTGAGAAAAACAGCATGGACCATTATGGAAGAAATCGAACGTATAAGCTTGTAGAAACAGTAGAGAACAAGCTCGTTGAACTGCAAGAAGAGATGAGAGAAAAAGAGAAGAATGGAATGACCTTATTATCGCTTGTTGGTGAAATAAAGGGACTACTTGTTGATCTTTCTCTCTAGTTCAAACGACCCACCTAAAAAAGGAAGTATTGACTCATGGTCATTTGCATGAGTTTTTTCTATAATTAAAACAAGAACATACGTTCGAAATGATGGTTGTGATTTCTTGCTTCCAGGATACTTTCATTCCTACAGACAGAGAAAGGAGAGGTGAGGATGAAGAATGGATGTCGTTTAACAAATCAAATGTATGATGATTTAAAAGGAAATCTCCTATTTAAGTCATTCATTCAAGAAGAGAAGCATTGGACAAGCTTTATGGAGGCATATGCATCAGAGGATCGTGAGGCGGTAAATAAGCTCAATTCACTTTTTCAAAAGTACTATACAGAAATTCGTTTTATTGCTTACGTCACGAAGCTGATTCGCTACACGGCCATCAACTTTGACCGAAAGCGAAGACTTGGGCACCTTCGCTTTCCTCTTATGCTCGATCAGCCTGTAGGTATGTCTGGTGATGCCTGGATTGATTTCATTGAAAGTACGGAAACGTGTGGTGAAACGATTTCATTTGCCGAAAGTTTTCAGCAGAAATCACTTTATTTAGGATATACCCGATTAACGCCAAAACAGAAGGAAGTTCTTGAACTTTTTTACCGATATGAAGCTTCTGATACGGAGATTGCAAAAATGGCGGGGATTTCTCAACAGGCAGCGAGCAGAAGGCGTAAACGTGCGCTTGAGAAGCTAAGAGAAGCAGGAAAGGAGGGGGATAAATGAGCATAACTACGGTGATTAATGCCATTATTGGAGATCTTGGATTTCCGATCGTCGTTTCACTATATTTACTCGTGCGGCTAGAAAAGAAAATTGATGATTTAACAAGTGCGGTGGCGGATCAGGAAACTGACAAGAAGGGATGACTATGGAGAAAAGACTATATACGCTTTTACAACAGGCAAAGCAGGAAGAGAAAGAAGAACTCGGCGCTATTATTCATCAATTTGAGAAGAAAATTGAAGCAGAGCTCAGGCAAACTTCCCCTCAAAACAGAGATGATTTGCGTCAGGAATTAGTATTAAAAGTTCTTGAAGCGGTGGAAAAATACAATATGGAGGATGTGCCAAACTTTGAACAATTTATTGAAGATCAAAAAGGGAAGGGGTAAGAAACTTTTTCCCTTTTTCTTCCGTATAAAGAGGTAGAGGTGAAGCGGATGCTTAAGGTTGAAATCGAACAAGCAGGTTATGAAAAGAAAGATAGCGCCATTCGTCTGATCGAATTTGAAGTGAAAGGCGGCGAACTTCTTGGCTTATTAGGTTCAAATGGAGCTGGGAAAAGCACAACAATCAAGACGATATTAGGGCTACTGAAAGAGTGGAAAGGAAGCGTGACGTTTGAGAAAGGATCGCGCTATGCGTATGTGCCAGAGCAACCCGTCTTCTATGATAGCTTAACGCTGTGGGAGCATTTGGAGCTTGCTGCAGCGGCGGTTCTTGGAGACGAGGAATGGGAAGAGCGAGCTCAAGAACTGATTCGCTATTTTCAACTGGAGCACGTAATCCATAACCTACCGTCAAGCTTTTCAAAAGGAATGCGACAGAAGGTGATGCTCATAACGGCTTTTATGCTCAAGCCGGATGTTTATATCATTGATGAGCCTTTTCTTGGACTAGATCCGCGCGCTACGAAGGATTTTCTCGCGCTTATTGAAAAGGAGCGGTCTCGTGGAGCAGGTATTTTAATGTGTACGCATGTGCTTGATACGGCAGAGCGAATTTGTGATCAATTCGTTCTGCTCGCAAACGGAACGCTTCTTGCTCAAGGTACGCTTGAAGACATGCGAGAGCAGTCAGGCGCTCGGGAAAGTTCACTTCTTGATTGTGTTGATGCCTTTATGGAGCAACGAATATGACGTCGTTCCAGCTATGGTGGCAACGCGAACGTGACGATCAGCGTTATAAAATCCGAGATCTTCGCTCAGCACTCGATTGGACGGTATGGCTGTATATTCTTATCCCAGGTCTCGTGATTGGAGTGGCGTACTACCGCTCCTGGTGGATTCTTCCGCCTGAATGGCTCGCGGAAGTACCGGAACAGTTGGCGGTTCTGCCGTTATTTATAGTTGCAACTTTCTGGACATTACGACTGTATACAGAAGAAGCTGATCAAGTCTATTTGTTGCAAAATGTGAGTCTTATGGACGGATTAAAGAAATGGGGAATATGCTATTCTCTTCTAAAAGGACTGGTCGCGACGATCATTGGAATGACCCTTGTTTTACCCTTGCTTATTACAGGATGGGGGTTGGGCATAGAGCAATGTGCCGTCACAGGCCTATTTGTCCTTTTAGTCAGTTGGAATATAAAAACTAGCCGGTATTTTATAGAGTTATTTGTTCCTTCTATTTGGGTGAAATGGCTCCCGATTGGTTTAGTGAACCTGATCTCGATCATCGTATTGCTTCTCATGAGTGGGATAGGATGGCGGTATGAATGGGCAGTTGCTCTTGGAGGAGGAAGTTTGCTTCTCCTTTTACTTGTTCAGTTACGAGCACGAATGAATATGCAAGGGACTTTTTTCCATGATGTGGTGATGGAGCGCGGGCATAAGCAGAGCGTGACGAAATTTTTGATGGGGCGAGTAGGTGTTGCGCCAATGCCCCTTTTCACTCGAAAGCAGCCTATGCTTTTTAGAGGATCTGGGCGAATCAGTAAGAAAAAGTCTCCAGAAGTTAGAATGAGAGACGTTTATTTGAAATGGCTTCTTCGATCAATGGGGAAGGTTCAGTACTATATACAAGTCATTGGCTGGGGTACAGCGGCGATATTACTGTTACCTCTTATTGTCAAAGTGGTCGTGCTTCTATTTGCGCTCTATGCGCTGATTGGCCTTTCAAGGGCAGACTGGAGTGAATTCTCATCTAGCAGCTACGCCAATCTATTTCAATGGCATCAATCGATCCAAGAGGAAGCGGGGAAACAAGCATTAAAACTAGTGTCGATGCCATGTTTTCTTCTACTGTGTATCGTGACGGGGATTGCCTTCCCAGGTTGGCTAGGAGTCGTACTCTTTCCGCCAGGCGGATGGTTTGTATTTAAGGAGAGTCTCCAGATCGTTCATAGAAACATGCAATCATAAAAAGTTTTTTATCATAAATCGAAAGGTGTATGAACAATTCGAGATTTCGTTGCTTCGATCAAGCGCTTTCCGCTATGATGGGAGAGTAGATTCAGATGAAGGAGCGGATAATGTGATAAAGGTATTTTTAATTATTGGTGCGATTAATGCGGCACTTGCAGTTGGACTAGGCGCATTTGGGGCACATGGATTAGAAGGAAGACTATCAGAAAAAATGCTAGAGACGTTTAAAACCGGTGTACAATACCACATGTATCACGCTCTTGGTTTAGTTGGTGTAGCCATTGCTGCTGACAAGCTTCAATCAGCAGGGCTCATGCAATGGGCTGGATGGCTCATGTTTGCTGGGATCGTCCTCTTTTCCGGAAGCTTGTACGTGCTTAGCTTGAGCGGAATTAAGATCCTTGGTGCAATTACTCCACTAGGCGGCGTCGCGTTTATTACAGCCTGGATTTTGGTTGTTGTGGCTGCGTTTAAGGCGTAGAGGTGCGGGGGTCGGCGGTTGATGGTGCCTGTCACCGCCCGCTATTTGTCGAACCGTGGCAGGCCGGTGCGGTTTATTGGCCAAAACAAAAAGCTGCCGGAAATCCGGCAGCTTTTTCTATACCCGCTATCGCGGAGAATATTGCGTCGTTTGTTGAAGAGGGTAGTTGTATTCAAGCTCTTCATCAAATGTAATATAGTCCAAATAAACCATGAGTAGAATATACCGCTTGCCTGTTTGAGGATCGGATAGAATAATGTGATCTCTTCCGGCTGCTTCTACAATTCCTTTAAATACTTTGGCGTTCCATTTCTCATTGTTCTCGAAAGTCATGTACACGGTGGCGATTTTTCCAAGGTTTAGGCGCAGGATGTTTTCAATGTATGATTGCTCGACGGGTAGCTGTCCTGGAAAGCCTCCGCCTCCCTGTGTTGATGCTCCCTGAACCTGCTGGCCTTGGGGATAGCCTGAAGGATACTGTGCCATCTGTCCGCCTTGCCCTTGCTGCGGCATTTGACCATAGCCGCCCCCCTGGTTTTGTGACGGTGAAGTGTTCCAGTATTGATTGTTCATCATAACCCTCCTTAAGCATTCTCTTAGAAGCTGTTGTACACGTCTGCACATTCACTTTCGGTAGGCTTGTAGAAACAGTGGGATTTGAAGCGTCCTGCATTCCACTGGTTATACCACTGGTCAGGGCAGGTGCCGCCTGGTTTAAAGAACCAGAGAGAGTTGCTGGCAGGATGGTATTTCATCCCTTTGATGGCTTTGCGAGCAAGACGCTTATCTTTTTCGCGTGCTCGTTGGTAAAAGTAGCCTTTCTGAGTCGCTTCAAAACCGCCGGGACTCTGATAAACCATGTTGTTCATCGTGTTGATGTTCTTAAAATCAAGGCATCTCACCTTTACACGGTTTACCCCTACATTGCCTACCATCAGCATTCCTAATTGCCCCTCACCTTCTGCTTCTGCACGCATCAAGCGAGCCAAAAGGTTTACATCATTTTCGTTCGTCTGAATCACCGCCATAGCCACACCTCATCTCAGTTGTACCCCATGTGCAAGAAGTAAGAAAGATGCCATGACTCTACGTAACTCATTGTATGTGCAATTTGAAGGAATATGACTTTGACGTGGACCACTCAGATACACAAAAAATCCCTTCAGACAATAAAGTGTCAGAAGGGATTTTTTCTATTAAACGTATAGGAATTGAGGCAGGCGCTCTTTCGGTAGGTGCGTTCCAACGTAGAAGCTACCAAATTCACCAAAACGAGCGCTTACTTCATCGAAGCGCATTTCGTAGACAAGCTTTTTAAACTGAAGCACGTCGTCTGCGAAAAGCGTAACGCCCCATTCCCAGTCATCAAAGCCAACAGAGCCTGTGATAATCTGCTTTACTTTGCCAGCATAGCTACGGCCGATCAGTCCGTGACTACGCATCATTTCACGACGCTCGTCCATTGAAAGCATGTACCAGTTGTCGTTTCCTTCGCGCTTTTTGTTCATTGGATAGAAGCACACGTAAGGAGCTTCTGCTAATTCTGGCTTCAAACGGGCCTGAATGCGCGGGTCATTATCAGGGTCGCTATCTTTTCCAGCCATATAGTTACTAAGCTCAACGACAGATACGTAAGAGTATTCTTTAACCGTATATTCAGCTAATGCCGTTTTATTAAAAGCATTTTCAATTTCATTTAACTCTTCCATAGTTGGGCGGAGAAGCATTAACATAAAGTCCGCTTTCTGACCAATGATGGAATAAAGCGTATGACTTCCTTGTTTATGGCCTGCTGTGACTTCCCATTTTTCAAGGAACGTTAGAAATTCATTCATCGCAAGATCACGTTCTTCGCTTGAAAGCTGTTTCCATGCCGTCCAGTTCATAGTACGGAAGTCATGAAGGCAATACCAGCCATCGAGAGTAACTGCTGCTTGATTCATATCTGATTCACTCCTTATCTTTTATCACACCAATAAGGCAGGTTACATTCATACAGCAACTGCCCCTAATGGTCCGATTGGTTCAACTAACCATCAGCGCAAATCATTCAATGCCCACTTTGATGGAAGTTTCCCTATATCCACTACCTACTATACCAATACTTGTACCTCTTTAAAAGCGATTGAGAGTGACGATTGAATGAAAAAGATATTCAGAAATCCGATGGTAAATCAGTATCAATGTTTAAATACGATTACGTTAGCTTATATTTAGAAGAGAATTAAGATTGAAAACTACTATAGTCCCTTTTGATTCGTCTGAAAAATAGAACTTTTTCATGCAAAGGCTTACACTTGCGGATTTATTTTCGTTTTTCGGGAAAAAGGGTTATCGTAGGAGTTGGATATTAAAAATAATGAGGTGAAACCAATGAGTGATCTTTTTACAAACATGAAAGACCAGGTTAAAGCAGGTTATCCGACAATCGTTTTCCCTGAAGGAACAGATGAGCGCGTATTAGCAGCAGCAAACCGCCTAGCAGAGGATGGCATCCTTAAGCCAATCGTTATTGGAGGAGAAAATGCAATCCAGGATAAAGCGTCAAGCCTAAGCCTTACATTGCACAGCGACCTTACAATTATGGATCCAGCAACGTATTCTGAAATGGATGCCCTTGTGGAATCATTTGTTGAGCGTCGTAAAGGTAAAGCAACAGCTGAACAAGCGCAGGATATTCTTCTTAACGTGAACTACTTCGGTACAATGCTCGTTCACACAGGCAAAGCAGATGGCCTTGTCAGTGGTGCGGCTCATTCTACTGGTGATACAGTTCGTCCAGCGCTTCAAATCATCAAAACAAAAGAAGGTGTGAAGAAAACATCTGGTGCTTTTGTAATGGTAAAAGGTGATGAGAAGTACGTTTTTGCTGACTGTGCAATTAACATTTCTCCTGACAGCAATGATCTTGCTGAAATCGGTGTAAGCAGTGCTGAAACTGCAAAAATGTTTGGAATGGACCCTAAAGTAGCGATGCTAAGCTTCTCTACTAAAGGTTCTGCAAAATCTCCTGAAACAGAGAAAGTTGAAGAAGCAACACGTTTAGCGAAAGAAATGGCGCCAGATCTAGTGATCGACGGCGAATTCCAATTCGATGCTGCTTTTGTTCCAGAAGTAGCACAAAAGAAAGCACCTGAATCACCACTTAAAGGACAAGCAAATGTATTTGTATTCCCAAGTCTTGAAGCAGGTAACATTGGCTACAAAATGGTTCAACGTCTAGGTGGATATGAGGCCGTTGGTCCAGTCCTTCAAGGATTAAACAAACCAGTAAACGACCTATCTCGCGGATGTAGCGAGGAAGACGTGTACAAGCTAGCATTGATTACAGCAATGCAGAGCCTATAATAAATGAAAGCCCCTGAAGGCACGCCTTCAGGGGCTTTATTTATTAGCCAAGTGCTTTTTCATTTCGAGTAAACACTCGCTGGTAGTTGAAATCGTAAAGAGACAGCTCTGGAATGGAAAGATGTGCCGTTGTTAATGATTCGGTATACTGCTTAAGCGTTTTAAGAGTGTTCATCATAATGTCGGAAACGCTTAGCTCTTCCCCAATGAGTTCACTTAACGAAGCCATCGTTTCGGGAGAGATTTCAGGGTAGGTGAATTTCGTTGGTTCTCCATTTACGCCCCGCTTGTAAAATTCTTGAATGACAGATGCTCGCTCCGAACCACTTCCATCGACACAGAGGTAAACTTGAACAGCGACTCCGCCGCGAAGTCTGCGTTGCGAAATGCCGGCAAATTTTTTCCCGTTAATGCTTAGGTCGTATCGACCTGGACAGTAAGATCCTACAATTTCCCTATCTTCAATTGTTACGTTATATGGCGACAAAATTTCCTGAATGAAATCGACCATTGCTTCGTACCCCGTATCAATGTCAATATGCTGCTGCTTTTCAGCTAAAACAAGTGAGAGATTTAACACTCCTGCATCAAGGATGACAGCAAGACCTCCAGAGTTTCTCACAATTACGCGATAACCTAAACTTTCTAAATAGTGAACGGCTTCCTCAAAGTTGGGAAGGCGTGTATCTTGTATACCGAGAACTATCGTATTGTGATGCACCCATGAGCGCAAAATCGGTGGGGATTCACCACTTCCAGCAGAATTACAAAGGGTATCATCCATTGCAAAAGATTGCAGCGCATCAAAGGATGGGCCTAGTGTTGATTGATCTATAATTCGCCATTTTGGCTGAAAAAGTATGGAATCGTTTGTTGGCATTTTCTTATCCCTTCTTCACTAACTAATCGTATTTATTATAGCAGAAGAAATGAGACATTAGACATCATCCGACAGTATTTCCCGGGTGATGACAAAACACTCGTCCTTTTTTCCTAATTTACTTCTTATTTTCCCTTTAAAACTTTGATTTTATAAAGAAATATATCTATTACGAAAAAAAGGAAATTGCGAGAATTGTCTAAAATGATATAATCATAATTACGGTAGTTTCAAGTTAGCGAGCGAGCGGGTATATACAGTAAAGAAATGGGAATGTATGTAAGAGCTTTCATATATGACTAAGATCATACGAAGAATCTACATATAGGAGAAACAACCAGCGTTGAATCGTTCTTCATGAACAGGAAACGGTGGTATTTACGTCGATTTGACGAAAGGGGACATGTTTATGAAGCTAACACTTAAAATTATTGCAGGTCTAGTTCTAGGTATTATTGTTGGTGTTATCTTTAACTTATTTGCACCAGATGCATTTGGACCTGTCGATCAATATCTATTTGGTCCTGTTGGACAAATCTTTCTTAACTTAATTAAGATGCTTGTTGTACCAATTGTATTCTTCTCAATCGTGGTAGGAACGGCTGGAATAAGCGATCCGAAGAAGCTTGGACGTATGGGTGGGAAAACCGTTGCGTTTTTCCTTGTTACAACAACCATTGCTATTTCAATTGCGATGGCGCTTGCTTACTTAATTAAACCGGGTGTTGAAGGTTCATTCTCAGGAAATGCTGATTTTAAAGCAGAAGAAGCACCTCCTGTGTTGGATACTATTATTAATATTATCCCAACGAATCCGATATCGGCCATGGTTGAAGGAAACATGCTCCAAATTATCGCATTTGCTATCTTCGTAGGTTTTGCCCTTGCGATTCTTGGCGAGCGTACGAAAGCCTTAAGTAATCTTTTTGAACAGGGTAACGACGTTATGATGTATCTTGTTAAGATTATTATGGAAACAGCGCCATATGGTGCATTTGCACTTATTGCTTCCGCTGTTGGTGGACAAGGTAAAGAAGCGTTACAGTCAATGGGAATGTATTTCCTAGTAGTACTTGGCGCACTCCTCATCCATTTTCTCTTCACATATGGTAGTGCGATTTATTTCCTTTGTAAAGAGAATCCAATTAAATTCTATAAAGCTTTTGCACCCGCAATGGCTGTTGCCTTCAGTACATCTTCAAGTAGCGGTACGCTTCCTGTATCTATGAAAACCGCTCAAGAAAATCTGAAGATTCCTAAGCAGGTGAGTAGTTTTGTACAACCGCTTGGGGCAACCATTAACATGGACGGAACGGCAATTATGCAGGGTGTAGCTACGATCTTTATCGCTCAAATTACCGGGGTTGATCTTACCTTTACACAACTCATCATTGTTGTCGTCACAGCAACGCTCGCTAGCATAGGTACAGCTGGTGTGCCAGGTGTAGGCCTTATCATGCTCGCAATGGTTCTAAAGCAAGTTGGATTGCCAGTAGAGCCAATTGGATTGATTCTAGCAGTTGACCGTCTACTTGATATGACACGTACTGCTGTTAATATTACAGGTGACGCGGCATGTGCGATGTATATTGCGAAATCTGAAGAGAAGCGTGAAGGAAAAGAAGCAGAGACTGTTCTATAACATCATAAAGTATGAGATTCGAACCTTTTAAATGAAAAAAGGAAACAATTTCTCGTATATATAGCTATTGTTAGTCGTTCCATTCTTTCCATATGCCCGTTCAACAGGAGCCTTCCCTCATGATGTGTTTGATCACAAAGTGAGGGAAGGTTTTCATTTTGGAATGGGTGTTATATAATGAATGAATGATTTTGACGGAAGGAGCCTATCGCGGAATGCTCGAACGATTAAGCGAAGAAAAAGTATTTAAAGACCCTGTCCATCGCTATATTCATGTCCGATACCGTTTAATCTGGGAGCTAATTGGTACTAAGGAATTTCAGCGTTTGCGAAGGGTTCGCCAGCTCGGAACAACGTACCTAACTTTTCATGGAGCAGAACATAGTCGCTTTAGTCACTCGCTCGGTGTATACGAGATTGTAAGACGTATTAACGAGATTTTCTCTCAATATGATAGCTGGAACGAAGAGAACAGGCTATTAAGTATGTGTGCTGCGCTGTTACATGATGTAGGTCATGGACCTTTTTCACATTCATTTGAAAAAGTGTTTAACCTGGACCATGAAGACTTTACTCGGATGGTTATCCTTGGGGACACTGAAATCAATCAAGTGCTTCGAAAAGTAAGCGATGATTTCCCGTTGGAAGTGGCTGATGTAATTGCCAAAACACATAGCAACAAACTTGTGGTTAGCTTAATTTCAAGTCAAATTGACGCCGATCGAATGGATTATCTTCTTCGTGATGCCTATTTTACTGGAGTGAGCTATGGACAATTTGATATTGAACGAATTTTACGCGTCATGCGACCTGGTGATGATCAAATTGTGATTAAACAGAGCGGTATGCATGCAGTTGAAGACTATATTATGAGCCGCTATCAAATGTATTGGCAAATTTATTTCCACCCCGTGACACGAAGTGCAGAAGTGATTCTAAGTAAAATTCTCCATCGTGCAAAAAGACTGTTTGAAGAGGGGTATCATTTTCAACACGATCCGATTCACTTCTATTCACTATTTAAAGAAGATATTCGTCTAGAAGACTTTCTTAAGCTAGATGATTCTGTCGTTATGTTCTATTTCCAGATCTGGCAGGAGGAAGAGGATGATATTCTAAGAGACCTCTGTGAACGATTTATGAATCGAAGACTGTTTAAGTACATTGAGTTTAATCCAATGCAGCAAATGAATGCGTGGAGAGAGCTTTATGACTCTTTTCATGAAGCAGGTATTGATCCAGATTACTATCTTGAGGTTGATTCATCTTCTGATTTACCGTATGATTTCTATCGGCCTGGAGAAGAGGAAGAACGTTTGCCGATCCATTTGTTGAAACCAGGTGGGGATTTGCGTGAGCTTTCCCGTGAATCTGATGTGGTTGAAGCGATTTCTGGTAAGAAGCGAACAGACCACAAACTGTATTTCCCTGCAGATTTCATTCTTGAAGGAAATACAGATGCTACTCGTCGTATTAAGTCATTGCTTCAAATCGATTAGCTGTTCAAAAAGAAAAGTGATCCTGGCATGAAGACGACTTCCGCTACAGGCATCGCTAAATAGTGGTGTTTAAAACGTTGAGTTTAATTTGGGAGTGAGCTCCCGTTTCAACTGAACGTTTAAGCATCTTCTAATAGATAAGAAAGCTTTTTGGACAACCTGTAAAAAGTACATGGGAGGGGTGCAGGTTGCTAGAAGATCACGCGAAAGTGATAGCTGTGTTGAAGGAAGCCGGAGAGGTCATTGGACGTAAGAAATTACAGAAAATCATTTACATTTGTAAGAAGCTACAGTTTCCATTTTACGAGAAGTATCAATTCCATTTCTATGGACCGTATTCAGAAGAATTGACGCTACGAGTGGAAGAGCTTTGTAACCTTGGTCTTGTTACAGAGGTGAAGGAAAGCAAAGGTGGCTATTACCAATATAAATACACGGTAACAGATGAAGGTCATGAATTTCTCGGTCATTATGATTTCCAAATGCCGGAATTACATCAATGCATCGATGAAATTAATAGTCAAAGTTCACGTTTTCTTGAGCTTGTTTCAACCATTCTTTTCTTCGATCGCCTTTCAAAGGAAGAAGTGGTTGAGAAGGTTCATACCATCAAACGTAAACAGAATTATTCTGATGATGAAATTACTGAGGCCTATACATTTATAGAAAAGCTAGGATGCTAATGGTCATTTGTATCTAGTTTAATAGAATAAGATATTTCTACAAACAAAAGGTGCCCTTAGGGGCACCTTTTGTTGCGGAAATTAACTTTTTATCGAAAATTTCTTCTGACTCATTTCAGAGAGTTTTGTAAGGTCGACTTTTGAAAGAATGACACCAGCAACAATGATTGCAATCATTTGGAGAAAAGAGAATACCAGTGTGCTGATATAAGGAAATAGAAGTTCGGATATGTTAGGCAAGGTTCCTGCCATCATAAAGACTAGCGTAAAAGAAGAGACGGTATGGAAGGTTATCCCTGAAATCAATGCAATTGTATGTCTCGTTTTAAGAAGGGTAGGAAGCCAGAATGTCGAAAGTAGAAAGTAGCCGACTAGGATAATAAGTAGTGAAAAGAAACCTGCTAGTCCCGTATACTGATAGCCTCCGGCTGCTAAAATAATCGTATAAATAAGGGACGCAAGTAGGCCAATTGAGAAGCCGATTGCGGGGGAAGAATAAAGATATTTTTTCATAATCATACCACCTTTTACAAATACTTCGAGTTCACTACGTAAATACCCGTTTGATGATTAGTATAATCGTTTCTCTATATCAAAAGTTGGAAAAACAAGTCGAGAAAATAGAACTTATTTGTCGAATGACAAAAAGGGTTCAAAAGTCTTACATTATTGAAATGGAGTGAGGGAGATGAAAGAAGTGAAGGTAGGGTTAGTTGGATTTGGTTTTTCGGGAGCGACTTTTCATGCGCCAGTGATTGAATCTGTACAGGGGTTAACCATCACAAAAGTGGTTTCTTCTAATCCGAAGAAAGTAATTGAGCAGTTTCCAAAAATGGAAGTGGTCGCTTCAATAGACGAGCTTTTAAAGGATAGAGAAATAGAGTTAGTCATTATTGCGACACCGAATGAATTTCATTTCCCAATGGCGAAGCAGGCTCTTGAAGCAGGGAAACATGTTGTTCTTGAGAAACCATTCACGGTAAGTGTAGAAGAGGGAGAAGAGTTAATTCAAATAGCTAAAAACCATGACAGATTGCTAAGTGTGTATCATAACAGGAGATACGATAATGATTTTCTTACGATTCAGAAGCTCATAAAAGAAGAGGAGCTTGGAACGGTCGTTTCGTACGAGGCGCATTATGATCGGTACAGTGCGAAGGTGCATGATCGTTGGCGAGAGCAGGATAAGAAGGGATCTGGTATTCTCTTTGACCTGGGTTCTCATTTAATCGACCAGGCACTGACTCTATTTGGCGAGCCTGAGGCCGTATATGGAGATGTTTTGACTCAAAAAGAAGAAGGGAAAACGGACGATTACTTTCACCTAATTTTGCATTACGGAAAAAGAAGAGTGATTCTCCACGCTGGCTCTCTCGTAAAAAAACACGGACCTCGCTATCAAATTCATGGGATAAAGGGATCGTTTGTAAAATGGGGTATTGATCCTCAGGAAGAAGCGCTGAAAAAGGGGCAATTACCAGGTGATGAGCACTGGGGAGAGGACAAGAGCGATCAGTACGGCGTGCTAACGAAAGATGATCACGATAGAGTGATTCCAACCACACCTGGTTCTTATCAATCGTATTACATAGAACTGCACCGAGCAATTTGTGAACAAAGTACTGCGCCTGTAACAGCAAGAGAAGCCCTTACAGTGATCAAAGTGATCGAGCTTGCATTAAAGAGTAGTGAAGAGAAAAGGTTAGTGAAATGGGTATGAAAAAAGATCTGCCCTGAATGGGCAGATCTTTTTGGTTAAGCATGTGGGAGGAAAGCGAGCTGGTAGAAGAATAACACAGCGAAAAGATAAAGAAGCGGATGAACCTCACGCCATTTCCCTTTTACGATCTTTAAAATGGGGTACGTAATAAACCCAAGCGCGATTCCTGTTGCAATACTTGCCGTAAGTGGCATTGTGAGAATGATCAAGAAGGCAGGAAACGCCTCATCAAATTCACTCCAATCAATTTTACCAACGGCGCCAATCATTAAGCTTCCGACGATGATAAGAGTGGGAGCTGTGATGGCGGAAAGTCCAGATAGAGAACCGACAAGTGGTCCAAAGAAAGCTGAGACGATAAAGAGTACAGAAACGACGACTGATGTTAACCCAGTTCGCCCGCCGGCAGCAACACCAGCAGAGGATTCAAGGTAAGCACTAGTTGGGCTTGTTCCAAAGATCGCTCCGACAGTTGTTCCGATCGAGTCAGCAAGAAGTGCCTGACGTGCACGTGGCATTTTCTTTCCTTTCATCAAACCAGCCTGTTCTGCCACACCGACCATTGTGCCCGTCGTATCAAAGAGTGTG
Organism: Pseudalkalibacillus sp. NRS-1564; assembly: GCF_050467905.1. NCBI lineage: Bacteria > Bacillati > Bacillota > Bacilli > Caryophanales > Fictibacillaceae > Pseudalkalibacillus > Pseudalkalibacillus sp. NRS-1564. The sequence continues at coordinate 37,541 of NZ_JBITPM010000030.1, forward strand.
ACGAGTAGGAATGAGAAGACAACGGCATATAATCCGTATTCAATCATATCCTTAATGGCCTGAAGTGGACTTCCGAAGATGAAAAGTTCGGGAGCAGAAGGTGCTTGTATGAAGCCTTCCTTAAATTCAAGCTGTCCTGTAAAAATAGCAATGATAGCCGTGATGATCATTCCGAAGAAGAGTGCACCTGGAACATTTCGGGCCATCAGAATAAGTGTAATCATAAGTCCAAAAAGCGCTAGAAGAACTTCAGGGGAATGAAGATTTCCTAGACCAACAAGGTTTTCTTCATCCGCGACGATAATCCCTGTCATGCGAAGTCCGATAAACGCGATGAAAAGTCCGATACCTGCTGTAATACCAAGCTTCAAATTCGTAGGAATGGCTTCGATAAGCTTTTCACGAAACGGTGTTAATGAAAGAATAATGAACAGTAGTCCAGCAATAAATACGGCACCAAAGGCAACCTGGTAGGATACGCTTGCTTGTCCACCTACTACGGAGAACGCAAAATAGGCGTTCAGCCCCATACCTGGAGCGATCGCGATTGGATAATTCGCGAAAAGTCCCATCCATAGTGTTCCAACAACTGCTGCAATAATCGTGGCAACGAAGACGGTATCGAATGGCACGCCTGTTGAAGATAGTATAATTGGGTTAACTATTACAATATATACCATTGTCAGGAAAGTCGTTAATCCTGCAAGGAATTCTGTTTTAACGTTTGTTCCATTTTCTTTTAACCGGAAAAAGGAGTTAAACATGATAATACCTCCATTAAATACGAACGTTTTTTAAACACAAATACTATAATATTCGTAATAAAGCTGTTTGACAAGGGGTAATCTAAAATAGTTGATGATAAAGGTGTGAATGGCTGTCGGATGAATACACTAGTGCAATTGTGATAAAATGATAGCGGACAATTGTGAATGAAGGAGGTACTAAGAATGGCAAATGAAGAAGAACAAAAACCAAAAAAGAAGCCTTCAACAGGTTTTAATATTTTAAGTGGGGACTCCACAGATGGACACGGCGGTTACGGAGTAGGAACAATTAACCTCGATAACGTTTCCCCTGTGATTATCGATCCGACAACGGATGAAATTTATGTTGATGTTGGCGCATTGCATGCACGTAGTGCCCTTGAGAAACGGAAGAAGCTCGTTAAGACACGTGAAGAAGTACCTGATGGCCATACTGCTTGGATCGTATGGGTTACCCTTCAACGAAGTGAAGAAGGACCTTTCTATTATGGCATTGGTGCCTGTGAATTCTTCTTAAATGCCGAAGCGAAGCGGGCATGGAAAAGCATGCCAGAGCATGTGAATAATATGGATAAATCCATGAAAGGTAAAGTGGTCGTGGACCATATGGATGACAAATCCAAGAAAATGCTTCGTGAGTATTTGATTGAGTTCGATAAAGACGTCTATGAGCGTTCAAGTGATGACGTGAAATTAGGACTTCAAGACTAACTTTCATATCGTTTTCTGACTAATTGATAAAATCACTTGAGGTTTCCTAAAACTGAGCGTAAACTTATGTATACGCAACACATATAGCTAGGACCCAAAGCAGCCCGGGGAATCTTCCCCGGGCTGTTCTGGTTGTCTCCGAAAATGAAGTGAGCGCTTCCATGTTATACTCTTATATGTAGAAAGGGTGAGCTAAATGTGGAATCAAATCCCTCGTGAGAAAAAGAAAGAGCTTATTGAGCGCATTCAATCATATTTCTATGATGAACGTGATGAAGAAATAGGTGAGCTCGCAGCAGAGAATTTTCTCCATTTTGTTATGGCAGAGATCGGGCCAACTCTATACAATGCCGGTATTTCAGATGCAATTGGCATGACAGAGCAGAAGTGGATGAGTATTGAGCAAGACCTTGAAGCATTAAAGAAAGCAGATCCAAAATAAAGGGCTAATCAAAAGACGGATGTACACATCCGTCTTTTTTAACGGACCCATTGGAAGAAACGCTCCAAAAGTCCTTTCTGTTCATTTTCTTTTCCATTAGGGACCGTTCCGGGATGATCTTCACAAAGGTGAGTTGGTTCGGTTCCTTCTATATAATAAGTTAAGCGTTTCACAGGACAGTTTTCAGTAGCGATTAAACCTGTTTGCGCATCAATTTCGACACCGACAACATTTTCAGGCTCCTCAAAATCGGTCGCTTTTTCTTCCGCCAGTGCATCCTCAATGAAATTCACCCAGATTTTCTTCGTATACGAACCATCGTTTCGATGATTTAGCTTCTCTCCTTTGTCATAACCAACCCAGACGGCCGCTGTTAACTGAGGCGTAAATCCAACCATCCAGCTATCAGTTGAAGTAGAACCTGTTTTAGCGGCAGCTGGACGTGTTAATAGATGATCAACGCCTGAGCCTGTTACACGCGTATAATCATTTAAGGATTCATCGAAAACACCCGTCATCATGCTTGTCGTGACAAAGGCAGCATCAGGATCCAATACAAGTTCAGATTCAGATTTGTGTTCGTAGATGACCTTTCCATCTCGATCCGTGACTTTTTCAATATAATAAGGTGAGACGCCATATCCACCGTTAGCAAACATACTATAGGCTTCCGTCATTTCCATCATACCTACGGGCTTAGTGCCGAGAGCTAATGAGGGAATAGCAGACAGCTTACTTCTAATGCCGAATGATTTGGCTGTATTCACGAGCGTTTTTTCTTCTAGAAACATGTGTGTTTTCACAGCGACTATATTATCTGAAAGAGCAAGTGCCTGGGCGAGTGTGATTTCATCATTCGCGTAAACATCCCCATAATTATGAGGTGAGTAGGTTTTGCGTTCATTATCATAGTAAAAAGTTGTAGGTTCACTGCGAATAAGCGTAGACGGCGTAAAGCCATTTTTGATTGCGGCATAATAAAGCAGCGGCTTAAACGTCGATCCTGGTGTCCTTTTGGCCATCGTTGCTCGGTTGAATTTACTTTCTGTATAATCGCGGCCACCAATCATTACTTTTACAGCTCCTGATGTAGGCTCCATGGCTACGAGAGCAGCTTGTATGTCGCTTTTTTTATCAATACTTGATTCTACCCATTTTTCGGCAGCATTTTGCATTGATGTATCAAGCGTCGTATAAACGTGTAATCCTCCTTGCTCAATAACACGTTCATCAAGTGAAAGTACGGATTTTAATTGCTTCTTAACCTCTTGTGCAAAATATGGAGCAATTTCAGGCTTAGTATCTTCTGTAAAGGTTTCGAGAGCCATCTGTTCCATATCTGCCTGGTTTGCTTCTGATTCGGTTAGAGCATGATTTGTTACCATCGCTTGAAGGACTGTGCCTTGTCGTTCCTCTGCTCTTTCTGCATCAGCATATGGAGAGTAATAACCTGGTCCTTTTGGAATGCCGGCGAGCATGGCAGATTCAGCAACCGAAAGATCCTCAGCTTTTTTTCCGAAGTACGTTCTTGCGGCTGATTCTATTCCGTATGATCCGTGACCATAATAAATGGTATTTAAATATCCTTCTAGAATATCTTCCTTTGAATAATGAACTTCAAGTCGATAAGCATAGAAAGCTTCTGCGATTTTTCGTGTCCACGTTTTATCATGTTCCAAAAATAGATTACGGGCGTATTGCTGCGTAATCGTACTTGCTCCTTGAACCTTGGCCATCGCTTTTATATCAGCGAGAATAGCCCCGCCAATGCGTTTGAAGTCAAAGCCCATATGATCATAGAAATGCCGATCTTCAATGGCAATCGTGGCATCTATGACATGAGGAGAAATGTGATCAAGGTCAACCCAGTAGCGATTCTGACCGTCTTTATTACTCTCGCTAATTACATTTTCTTTATGATCATAATAAATCGTTGTTTGCGGTACTTGAAGCTCAGGAGCTCCCATGAAAACAGTTAGCAAATAGAGCGATCCAACGGATAGCCCGATTATTACAATACATATCATCATTAGCCTACTTAGAAGCATTGTCCAACGCTTCCAATAATGGAATCGCTCAGTTCTGAGCCATTTCATGTGGTTCACCCCCACATCATCTTAAATCTAGTATGTGACAATCTAGAAACTCTTAAACACGTTACTCTTCGGTAATTGTCCTTTTTATCCAACGCGGATAGGCTAGATTGGGCGAATGCGTTTCTTCAGATGAACAAGGGAAAATATTTGTCCAGCTTTTGAATAGGATGAACTATAATGAATGTTACTGAGAGCAGGGAGAGAAGAGTATGGAGATGATGATTGCGATTATCCTTGGAATTGTAGAAGGGATAACGGAATTTCTGCCCGTTTCATCTACAGGTCATTTGATTTTAACGGGATATTGGCTTGGTTTTATTGGTGAACGGGCGAAAACATTTGAGATTGTGATTCAGCTTGGCTCTATTTTAGCTGTGGTCGTGATGTATCGGCATCGATTTGCGGATTTATTATCACCAAATAGCGAGAGAAAAGGATTAACCCTGATTCATCTTATGCTTGGAATGATTCCAGCTGTCGTAGCAGGATTTCTTCTTCATAGCTTTATTAAAAGTTATCTTTTCTCCCCTTACACGGTTGTGATCGGACTTGTGATTGGTGGCGTGTTAATGATCGTAGCTGACTTAAAGAAGGGGGCGCCAATTAGCTCGAGCCTGGATGAATTAACATGGAAGCAGGCTTTTTCTATTGGAGTATTTCAATGTCTTGCTCTCTGGCCTGGATTTTCAAGGTCAGGTGCAACGATTTCAGGCGGCGTCTTGCTCGGAACAACTCATAAAACAGCTGCTGAATTTTCATTTATTCTAGCTGTACCAATGATGGTGGCGGCGAGTGGATATGATTTATTGCAAAGTTATCAGTATTTATCTGTATCCGACATTCCTGTGTTCCTAACAGGCTTTTTAACAGCCTTTTTAGTGGCGCTTTTGGCTATTGTAACATTTATTAAATTCATTGAACGCGTCCGTCTCATCCCTTTTGCGATTTACAGATTTGTGCTTGCTTTTTTTGTTTGGATGATTTTATTTTAGTGTTAATAGAGTCGTTCACTTAAATAACTTTTTGAGCCGACAGTTGAAAGTATAAAATTCTCTTGCTTTTTACACAGAGTCGACTATACTTTTCTTGTACTTTAAGAATGCTTAGATACATTTTTTTGCTACATACTAATGGTGTTTGGACCTATGTGGTTCGGGAACGGACTTAGTGTAGCAATGACATAGAGGAGTGGTTTACATGGAATTATGGTACACAGAGAAACAAACGGAACGCTTCGGCATTACGGCGAAAATTAAGCAGACGCTGCATACGGAACAAACGGACTTTCAGCGTCTTGATATGATTGAAACAGAAGAATTCGGTAACATGCTCGTACTCGACGGTATGGTTATGACAACGGAGAAGGATGAGTTTGTTTACCATGAGATGGTCGCACACGTGCCCCTTTTCACACATCCAAACCCAAAACACGTTCTTGTTGTTGGTGGCGGTGATGGAGGCGTTATTCGTGAAGTATTGAAGCGTCCATCTGTTGAAAAAGCAACGCTTGTTGAAATCGATGGCAAAGTGATCGAGTATTCGAAAAAGTACTTGCCTACTATCGCAGGAGCGCTAGATGACGAGCGTGTTGAGGTTCTTGTTGATGATGGCTTTATGCATATCGCGAAAAGCGAAGGCGAGTATGACGTGATCATGGTTGATTCCACTGAGCCGGTAGGACCAGCTGCAAAGCTTTTTGAACGTGGCTTCTATGAAGGCATTTCAAAAGCACTAAAAGAAGATGGTATTTTCGTTGCGCAGACGGACAACCCTTGGTTTAAAGCGGACTTAATTACGCAAGTATCAAAAGATGTAAGAGAAATCTTCCCGATTACGCGCGTATACACAGCAAACATTCCAACTTACCCGAGTGGCCTGTGGACGTTTACGATTGGATCTAAAAAGAATGATCCGCTTGAAGTACCTGAAAGTCGCTTCCACGAGATTGATACTAAGTACTATACGAAAGAGCTTCACAATGCTTGCTTCGCACTTCCGAAATTCGTACAGGACCTTGTAAAATGAGCATGAAATTCGATGAAGCTTATTCAGGTAACGTGTTTATTCTAAGTAACCCATCCTTCGACGAAAGTAATGTGGTTATCTATGGTATGCCAATGGACTGGACAGTTAGCTTTCGTCCCGGATCTCGCTTTGGGCCAGGACGCATTCGTGAGGCTTCATTAGGACTTGAAGAATATAGTCCTTATGCAGATCGTCATCTTGAAGAAATTCGTTATTTCGATTCAGGAGATATTCCACTTCCATTCGGTAATCCTCAGCGAAGCATTGATATGATTGAAGAATATCTTGATTCGTTGCTTGAAGCGGGAAAATTCCCACTTGGTATGGGTGGGGAGCACCTTGTAACGTGGCCCATTCTAAAAGCTTTTCACAAAAAATACGATGATCTTGCGTTGATCCATATCGATGCACACGCGGATTTGCGTGAAGAGTATGAAGGAGAGCCTCTTTCTCACTCCACACCTGTTCGTAAAATTTGTGGATTGATTGGTGCTGAGAACGTATACTCATTCGGCATTCGTTCTGGTATGCGTGAAGAGTTTCAATTCGCCAAAGAATCCGGTATGCACATGCATAAATTTGAAGTAGCAGAACCACTTAAAAAAGTCCTACCAACGCTTAAAGGACGCAATGTGTATGTAACGATTGATATCGATGTTCTTGACCCTGCTCATGCGCCTGGGACAGGCACAGCTGAAGCAGGTGGGATCACATCCAAAGAGTTGCTTGAGGCGATCTCAGCCATTGCTGGTTCTGAAATAAACGTCGTTGGTGCGGATCTTGTTGAAGTTGCACCAGCTTATGACCCATCCGAACAAACGCCGATTGCGGCTAGTAAATTTATCCGTGAAATGCTTCTCGGCTGGACTCACAAAAAATAATCCAGAGAGGCTGTATTCATTTTGAATACAGTCTTTTTTTTGTTTGGATGCTCTGTATGTTCCGTGCGCGACTTTTAGCTTATTCGAGTGAAACCTTAGTTTCACACTGTATATATGAGCTAAAAATCAACACAGAAAATGAGCTGGGGTGGACAAGGCGCTGCCGCTTCTGATGATCTAGCTTCAGCGCCTACCCCCTCGAGGTCTTAAGTCATCTCTCATTGTGACAAAGAACGTCACATTGAGAGCAGCCTTAAGCTGGTCGGGGGTGGACAAGGCGCTGCCGCTTTTCTTATAATAAGAAAGTTAATGATTTAGTAAGGACGTGAAGTGATGAGTGATCATCCGATTGAAATAACCATTGATTCCCGTATCCAATCGGGAAAAGAAAAAGAATCTACAAACTATTCCGTGCAGGGAAACCTCGTTGAAAAGGGAGAGGCGCTTTATTTACGCTATGAAGAAAGCCTTGAGATTGGCAAGGTTTCAACTACTGTTAAAATAGATAAAGAGCAAGTGACCGTGATTCGAAGAGGGGCGCTATCGATGCGTCAGCAATTTGCGCCAGGACAAGTGTCAGAATCTCTATATAAAACACCGTTCGGATCGATGCCGATGCAAATCCGGACAGAACGGATTGAGCAATTGGTAGACAAGGAGAAACACAAAGGACGCCTAACGCTTCGCTATTTGCTTAATCTCGAGGAAGATGAAACGCAGCGACACGAACTGTCGCTAAGCTGGAAAGGAGCAAGTCAATGAACAGTGTGGAACAAAAGAAAGAACAGCTAAAAGAAGAAATCAAGCAGGCCGTATTAAAGGCTAGTCTTGCATCAGAGAGTGAAATGCCGGAAGTGATTTTGGAATCACCTAAAGACAAGGCTCACGGTGACTATGCGACGAACATGGCGATGCAGCTTGCTCGTATCGCGAAAAAAGCGCCGAGAGCTATTGCTGAGGATCTTAAAGCAAATCTTGATATGACAAAAGCAGGGATTAAGCAGATTGATATCGCTGGTCCTGGGTTTATTAACTTTTTTATGGATACTGCTTATTTAACAGAGCTCATTCCAACGATTCTTGATAAAGGAAACAACTATGGCCGATCTGCAGACAAGAATGAAAAAATCCAAGTAGAGTTCGTTTCAGCGAACCCAACTGGAAGCCTGCACCTTGGTCATGCACGAGGAGCGGCTGTAGGTGATACGCTTTGTAATGTGCTTGATCGTGCCGGTTATGATGTTTCGCGTGAATATTACATCAATGACGCTGGGAACCAGATTCATAATTTAACGGTTTCTCTTGAAGCTCGCTACATGCAAGCACTTGGAAAAGAAAAGGACATGCCTGAAGATAGCTATCAAGGTCAGGATATCGTTCAGTTCGGGAAAGATCTTGTCGAGAAGGAAGGCGACCGTCTACTTCAACTCGATGAGAAAGAGCGCTATGCTTACTTCCGCGAGTACGGTCTTGAGCGCGAGCTTGAGAAGCTAAAGAAGGATTTGAAAGAATTTGGTGTTGAATTCGATGTCTGGTTCTCTGAGACTTCTCTTTATCAATCAAGCAAAATCGATGATGTTCTTGCGAAGCTAAATGAACGCGGTGAAACATTTGAGCAGGACGGTGCTACGTGGTTCCGCTCGACTACTTACGGCGATGACAAAGATCGCGTCTTGATTAAAGGCGATGGTTCTTATACGTATCTAACTCCGGATATTGCTTACCACCAAGATAAACTTTCTCGTGGATTCGATAAGCTGATCAACATTTGGGGAGCTGACCACCACGGCTATATTCCGAGAATGAAAGCGGCAATCGAAGCACTTGGTTATAAGCGTGAGCAGCTAGAAGTGGAAATTATTCAAATGGTGAACCTCTTTAAAGATGGTGAAAAAATGAAGATGAGTAAGCGAACAGGTAAAGCTGTTACGCTTCGTGAATTGATGGATGAAGTCGGTATCGATGCAATGCGCTATTTCTTCTCAATGCGCAGCTCAGATTCTCACCTTGATTTTGATATGGACCTTGCCGTATCACGCTCAAATGAAAACCCTGTGTATTACGTGCAATATGCGCACGCTCGCGTATGCAGTATTCTTCGTCAGGGAGAAGAGATGGGGCTAACAGAAGACGCGGATCTATCTCTCATTACATCTGAGAAAGAAATGGACCTACTTAAGAAGCTCGGTGAATTGCCTGAAGCGATTGCGGAAGCAGCGGATAAGCGTATGACGCATCGCATTACAAACTATTCATTTGAACTTGCTCAAGCACTACACAGCTTCTACAATGCTGAACGAGTTCTTGATCCAGAAGATCTTGCGAAAAGTGCGGCTCGTTTCAAACTTATGAAAGCCGTTCGTCAAACGATTCAAAACACCCTTGAAATCATTGGCGTAACTGCACCAGAGAAAATGTAATAGAAAAATCCTATCGCATGAGCGATAGGATTTTTTTATTTATGCGAATGATACGTTGATTAATTTTAAACTGGTTTAGTAGGTTAAAAACTCTTACACGTTCACATTTTTTATAATGAATCGGTTATTCGGTCATACTTTAAAAAAGGGGTGATGTGATGAAGACAGTTTTGATTGCAACGTTAACAGGATTTTTGGTCGGGTTAATTTTTGCGTTTTTGAAGCTACCCATCCCAGCTCCACCTGCATTCGCAGGCATTGCTGGGATTGTTGGGATATACCTTGGATTTAAGGCGTATGAATGGTTATCAGGGTTCTGGTCACTGTAGATTGAGCTTTTTGATAGCTGCATCGATAGCGAAATGATTTTTTATTTCCATAACACAGAACCTCCACTAAGTCTTTTGACGCCACGTATCGCTGAAAGATCGTCGACAAGCTGCAGAGCTGCGAGGTCTTTTTTCTTTGCTTCAATCATGATGTCAGCATCTTCTCCGTATTCCTTCAACATGTCTATAAACGGAATGGCAAACTCACTGTCCACATAATCTGCATGACTCCGGTAGGCGCTAGCAGATTTGGGAGAGGAAAGGTGGTATTTCGGTAAAAGTCCTTTTGGCTTCCATGTTTCATGAACGCGTTCAAAAAAGCGCTCAGGTAGTCCGTCGCCTGGATTCGCTAGATGATGATGGTAATCGAAAATAAACGGGACGCCTGTTTGCTCACATGCCTCGAGCGTTTCTTTCGCATTGTATGTTTTATCATCATTTTCAAGCGTCACATGCGAGCGAAGATGAGAAGGAATGGAATCGAAATTCGCGTAAAAACGCTTAAGGGTTTCGTCTTTATCTCCGTAAGCTCCACCAATATGTATATTAACGATGGAGCGAGAGTCTAGTCCCATCGCATCTAGCATAGCAACATGATAGTCCAAGTCACCTATAGCATTGTCCGTTACGTGTTGTTTTGGGCTTGTAAAAAGAGTGAATTGGTTCGGGTGAAAGCTCACACGAAGGCGGTGCTTTTGAACAAGCTCACCGATCTCTTCAAACATGTCACGGAAAGGCGTAATGTAATCCCACTTTGCTTCAGGATGCGTCGCAAGCGGAACAATGGAAGAAGACATACGATACAAATCAATTTCATGTGCAATATTGTAGTGCAGCGCACGTAACGTACTCTTTAAATTCGTTTCTGTAATTGTATGAAGTTTCTCTGAACGTTCTTCTTCAGAAAGCTTTGACCAGGTGGAAAAAGTCATTGTACGCGCCGGTGAAGCTTCGTGCAACGCAAGTGCGTTTGATACATATCCAAATCTGAGCTTCATAATAAGTGGTCTCCTTTCAAAAAAAGGGCTGGTCATTTCTTTCCCTGTGCAAGCGAATTGAAACAAAGGAAAGCACATCGAACTTTTTAAAGAAACGGACTGAAGAGTCTTGCTAGTGGGGCAAGCACTCGGTTTCCGATCGTTCGATCTTGAAGTCTCTTCAAGTCGAGACGTTCACATTGTAGAATGTCTTTTTGGATCGCTTCTTTGATTTCAACAATGAGAGAAGGAGTGCTGATAATGCAGTTGATTTCGCCATTAATGTGGAAACTTCGTTGATCAAAATTCGCTGTGCCAATGTCACACAATGTCTCATCAATGATCATAACTTTGGCGTGGTAGAAGCCATTCATATATTGATAAACTTCTCCACCGGCACGAATCAGTTCAACGAGGTATTCATATGAAGCTTCTTTTACAAGAGGATGGTCGGCACGCATTGGCAAAATAACCTGGACTTTAATACCGCATTTCAGGGCGCGTAGCAGGCTCGTTTGAACAGTTTGTCCTGGAATGTAATAGGGGGAGCCAACGATAATAGATGTTGTAGCTTTATCAATATACGAGGCAAAAGCTTCCTCTACGCTATTACCATTCGTAATATGAAACGAGACTTTATGCTGACCTGTTTCGAGCGGCGGTATATAAACGTTATGCTTATTAATAGGGGAATGACTCTCTTCCCAATCAAGGAAAAATTGATCTTGAAGTCCTTGTACGGCTTCGCCAGTCACGCGAAGGTGATAATCTCGCCAATATCCAAACTTAGGATCCTTCCCTACATATTCGTTTCCAACGTTAAAGCCACCAACGTAGCCAATCTCTCCATCAATAACAGTGATTTTTCGATGATTACGCTCATTTATGGAAGTGAAAAATCGTGGGAAAGAAATTTTTCTGGAATAGGAAAAAACGATGCCACAGGAGGTCATTTTTCTTATGGTGGCTTTCTTTAAGCTGTGACTACCTCCATAGTCCACGAGTAAATAGACAGAGACGCCAGAGGTTGCTTTTTGACAAAGATGCTCGATAACCATATGTCCCGTGGCGTCATCTCGAAAAATATAAAACATCATATGAATTTGATAGACTGCAGCATCAATATCATTTATTAGTGCTCTAAAAAAATCATCTCCATCATTAATGAAAGTCAGGTTTCCCGTCATTTTTTGACGTGAAGAGGAAGGAGCGAGTTTTCTTTTCTTATTGCCTGTATGAAGGTCGGTTATTAACCACAATATGAGTGCGAGTAGGACTGTTAAAAAGATCTCCACGATTTTCCCCTCCTTTCAATAGTTGCTGTTGACTTAGTTTGTCCTAAACTTAAAAAAAGTAAAAAAAATTCTCTGACTGAATGCTCATTCAGTTATTTATGTGTTATACTGAAGTCAGAAAATTACTTTCATTCTGACTTAAAAGCGTTTTCATAAATTGTTTGAACTGTCGGGGAGCATCTTTGTTCAAGCATCACGAAGCGGCTAAGAAGGAATGACACGAAAGGAGAGGTTTGCCAGCATGGATGTTTTATTGATCGCTAACTGGATTGCTTTCATTCTTGTAACCGCTTACGCGTTCTTCTTGTTTGGGTATGTTGTGAAGACTCGATATGAATACATTAAGCTTGGAAAGAAAGCAGAATTTGATCATTCCATGAAAGAACGACTAGAAGCTATTGTAGTCAAAGTGTTTGGGCAAAAGAAATTACTTAAAGATAAGAAGAGTGGAACCATCCATGTGATGATGTTCTACGGTTTCCTTCTCGTTCAATTCGGTGCAATCGATATGATTGTGAAAGGTTTATCACCGGGGTCACATCTTCCTCTTGGACCGCTTTACCCAGCGTTTACGTTTTTCCAGGAGCTCGTGACGTTAATGATTTTAACAGCAGTTGTATGGGCATTCTACCGTCGCTATATTGAGGCAATCGCTCGTTTAAAGAAAGGTTTTAAAGCGGGACTTGTACTATTGTTCATTGGACTTTTAATGATATCCGTTCTTTTTGCAGGCGGTATGGAAATTATCTGGCATGATGCTGGTTATTCATGGAGTGCGCCAGTTGCTTCGGGAATTGCTTTCTTATTCTCATGGATTAATGAAACAGCAGCGATTGCGCTATTCTTCTTTTTCTGGTGGATTCACCTGCTCGTGCTTCTTACATTCATGGTGTATGTACCGCAATCCAAGCACGCTCACTTAATTGCAGGACCAGTCAACGTTTTCTTGGGTCGTACAAACAAAGTAGGGCAGCTTGCATCTATTAACTTTGAAGATGAAAGTCAAGAAACTTACGGTGTGAATACGATTGAAGATTTCAATCAGAAGCAGCTAGTTGATTTGTATGCCTGTGTGGAATGTGGACGCTGTACGAATATGTGTCCAGCAACGGCAACAGGAAAAATCCTTTCTCCGATGGATTTGATCGTTAAGCTTCGTGATCACCTGACAGAAAAAGGCGCAGCCGTTACATCAAGAACGCCGTGGGTTCCTGCATATGCATTTTCTAACACAGCAGGAAATCAAATTGCTTATCAATCACGAGGTCAACAGGAAACAGCTGCAGCAGCTGAGGGACTTGTAAGCGATGGATTAATTGGCAACGTGATTACAGAAGAAGAAATTTGGGCTTGTACAACGTGCCGTAACTGTGAAGATCAATGTCCAGTTGAGAACGAGCACGTTGATAAAATCATCGATATGCGTCGTCACCTTGTCTTAATGGAAGGGAAGATGGATAGCGATGTGCAGCGTGCGATTACGAACATCGAACGTCAGGGCAACCCGTGGGGGATTAGCCGTAAAGAGCGTGAGAATTGGCGCGATATGCGTGATGATATCGTTGTTCCAACAGTAAAAGAAAAAGAAAAAGCAGGCGAAGAATTCGAATATCTCTTCTGGGTTGGCTCGATGGGCTCTTACGATAATCGTAGCCAGAAGATTGCCGCTTCCTTTGCGAAGATCATGAATGAAGCTGGCATTTCGTTCGCTATTCTTGGTAACAAAGAAAAGAACTCTGGCGATACGCCACGACGTGTAGGAAACGAATTCTTGTTCCAGGATCTTGCACAGAAAAACATTGAAACGTTCCAAAAGCATAATATTTCTAAAATCGTTACAATCGACCCTCATGCTTACAACTCACTTAAAAATGAGTATCCAGAGTTTGGACTTGAGGCAGAGGTTTATCACCATACCGAATTATTGTATGACTGGATCAAAGAAGGAAAACTGAAGCCGAAACACGAAGTAAACGAGAGAATCACGTATCATGATTCCTGTTACCTCGGACGTTACAACGAAGTATACGATCCACCACGTGAAATTCTTCGCAGTATTCCAGGCGTTGAAGTGATCGAGATGGACCGCAACCGCGAAAATGGTATGTGCTGTGGCGCCGGCGGCGGTTTGATGTGGACGGAAGAAGATACAGGATCTCGCATTAACGTAACGAGAACGGAACAGGCACTTAGCGTGAAGCCATCCGTTATCGGAAGTGCGTGTCCTTACTGCTTAACGATGATGAGTGATGGTACGAAAGCGAAGGAAGTAGAAGAAGAAGTAGCAACACTAGATATTGTCGAGATTTTAGAACGCTCCATTGTTCAAAAAGAAACTGTTCTCCAATAGACTGTTTGGCAAAGGGTTAGCTTATGCTGGTTTTTACGACCGGCATGAGCTCTTTCCTTTGTTACTTTGTCGGTAAGGTGAGCGAGCGTTCAGTCGCAATTTAATCAATTATGGTAGCGTTTTCAAAAATGGGAGGAGAGGTTTTTGTGGGCAGAACGGTCATTGTTAGCGGTGTGAGAACGCCGTTTGGAAAATTTGGTGGGGCTCTTAAATCAATAGAAGCATCTAAGCTTGGTGGAACAGCGATTAAAGAAGCTTTGGTTCGCGCTGGAATTGATCCTGCGGATGTAGGAGAAGTGATTATGGGGTCTGTCCTTCAAGGTGGTCAAGGTCAAATTCCATCTCGTCAGGCAACAAGACACGCTGGTATTCCTTGGGAAGTAAAGACGGAAACGATTAACAAAGTATGCGCTTCAGGTCTTCGTAGCGTGACGCTCGCTGATCAAATCATTCGCTCTGGTGATGAAGAAGTCATTGTTGCCGGCGGAATGGAATCGATGAGCAACGCCCCATACATCATGAAGGACGCGCGCTGGGGCATGCGAATGGGCGACAAACAAGTGGTTGATCTCATGGTGCATGATGGCTTAACGTGCTCGTTTGATGGTTGTCACATGGGCGTTTATGGAAACACGACAGCGGAAGAGTATGAGATTTCTAGAGAAGAGCAGGATCGCTGGGCGACAAGAAGTCAGGAGCGTGCTGTGAAAGCGATGGAATCGGGGGTTTTTGCAGAAGAAATTATCCCTGTTAACGTGCCACAGCGAAAAGGAGATCCTCTCGTCGTTGAACATGATGAAGCACCTAGAAAAGGCACAACAGAGGAGCAGTTAGGAAAGCTAAAGCCAGTCTTCGGTGCCGACGGAACCATTACAGCTGGGAATGCACCAGGTGTAAATGATGGAGCTGGGGCGCTTGTCCTTATGTCTGAAGAACGTGCTTCAAAAGAAGGCAAAGAAGTCATGGCCACAATTCTTTCTCATACAGCAATTGCTGTTGAAGCAAAGGATTTTCCTAAGACGCCGGGTCTCGTGATCAATGAGCTATTGAAGAAAACAGGAAAATCAATTGAAGAAATTGATCTATTTGAAATCAATGAAGCGTTCGCAGCTGTAGCGCTAACGAGCGGAAAAATTGCCTCACTCGATGAAGAAAAGGTCAATGTGCACGGTGGTGCAGTGGCACTTGGTCATCCAATTGGAGCAAGCGGTGCACGCATTTTAATAACACTTATTCATGAATTGAAGCGAAGCGGCGGTGGCATCGGAATAGCAGCGATCTGCAGCGGCGGTGGTCAAGGCGACGCTATTATGGTTCAGGTATAGAAGGGAGCATGATGATGGAAATCAAAACAATTATGGTGATTGGTGCAGGACAAATGGGAGCTGGAATTGCACAGGTGTGTGCAGCTTCTGGTTATACCGTGTATTTAAATGATTTGAAGCAGGAGTTTCTTGATAAAGGCCTTGAGAGAATTGAGAAAAACCTCTCGAAACAAGTTTCCAAAGAGCGGATTACGCAGGAAGATCTAAGCGGAACGATGGCACGTTTGAGAGCGACGACAGATCTGCAGGATGCAAAGCATGTAGACATCGTCATTGAAGCAGCTGTTGAGAACATGGAGGTGAAGTGTAACCTTTTCGCACGGCTGGATGAAATTGCGCAAGATCATACGCTTCTTGCAACGAATACATCCTCTCTTCCAATTACGGAAATTGCGGCATCAACAAAGCGCCCTGAGAAAGTGATTGGTATGCACTTTATGAACCCGGTGCCTGTCATGAAGCTTGTTGAAATTATTCGCGGTCTAGCAACAACAGACGAAAGCTACCAGGCCGTTGAAAAGCTAGCGGTGGATCTCGGTAAGACAGCGGTTGAAGTAAACGACTTCCCAGGATTTGTTTCCAACCGAATTTTGATGCCAATGATCAACGAAGCGATCTACACCGTTTATGAAGGTGTGGCATCCCCTGAGGATATCGATAGCGTGATGAAGCTCGGCATGAATCATCCAATGGGACCATTAACTCTCGCAGATTTTATCGGTCTTGATACGTGTCTTTATATTATGGAAACGCTTCAAGAAGGATTCGGCGATGATAAATACCGCCCATGTCCGCTATTACGTAAATATGTAAAAGCTGGCTGGCTCGGACGTAAGACAGGAAGAGGCTTCTACCAATACCAGGATTAACACCACGAGGAGGAACGAGCATGGAGCTTGTATTTACGGAAGAGCAGAAGATGATGCAGAAAATGGTGCGTGATTTTGCGGAAAAAGAAATCGCGCCAATCGTTGAAGAAATGGAAGAGACGGATCGTTTTCCACGCGAAGTGATTAAACGAATGGGCGAGCTTGGTTTAATGGGGATTCCGATTCCAGAAGCTTATGGCGGAGCGGAAATGGATTATACGTCATACATCATTGCAATCCATGAGCTCTCAAAAGTGAGCGCCACGGTCGGCGTGATTCTATCGGTTCATACATCCGTTGGGACACTGCCGATACTAGCGTTTGGTACAGAAGAACAGAAAAAGCGCTACATTCCGAAGCTAGCAACCGGAGAATACCTTGGTGCGTTCGCGCTGACGGAACCTAGTTCAGGATCAGACGCAAGCAGCATGAAAACGCGCGCTGTCCGAGATGGCGATCACTACATTTTGAACGGCTCAAAGATTTTCATTACAAACGGCGGCGAGGCGGATACGTATGTTGCCTTTGCAAGAACAAATCCAGAGGAAAAAGGAAGCAAAGGCGTAACTGCTTTTATTATCGAACGTGACATGCCTGGATTTAACGTTGGGAAGAAAGAAAAGAAAATGGGGCTAAACGGCTCGAATACGGTTGAAATCATTTTCGAAGATTGCCGTGTGCCAGTTGAGAATCGTCTCGGCGAAGAAGGTCAGGGATTCAAAATTGCGATGGCAAACCTTGAGAGCGGCGCATCGGGATCGCGGCACAGTCACTAGGAATTGCTGAAGCGGCGCTAAATTACGCGACGGCTTACGCGAAAGAGCGTCACCAGTTTGGTAAGCCGATCGGGCAAAATCAAGGTCTCGGCTTCAAGCTTGCCGATATGGCAACAGAAGTAGAGGCAGCGAAACTCCTAACCTATCGTGCGGCTGACCTGAAAAACCACGGGATCCCTT
This sequence comes from Pseudalkalibacillus sp. NRS-1564, assembly GCF_050467905.1. NCBI lineage: Bacteria > Bacillati > Bacillota > Bacilli > Caryophanales > Fictibacillaceae > Pseudalkalibacillus > Pseudalkalibacillus sp. NRS-1564. Next base: position 54,984 of record NZ_JBITPM010000030.1, read on the forward strand.
GCATGCAGGAAGTCTCGATGGCGAAGCTCTTTGCATCGAAAGCAGCCGTGAAAGCCTCGATTGAAGCGGTTCAAGTCTATGGCGGTTACGGTTACACGAAAGATTACCCTGTAGAACGCCTATTCCGAGACGCGAAAGTATGCGAAATCTACGAAGGAACGAGCGAAATCCAGAAAATCGTCATTAGTCGGAACTTGATGAAATAGAGAAAAGCGGAAGTGACCGAGGTTCTGGTCACAGCAGCTGGATCAGAAAAGCCAGGTATATCCGTTTTATTGTCCAAAAAACCATTATATTGGCCAAACTTCATTTTTATTAGCCAAATTCGAGATATATTGTCCAAAATCAACTTTTATTGTCCAAACCACCAAAAAGGAGAGAAACAGGATGAATTTTCAACTATCAGAAGAACATGAAATGCTACGGAAAATGGTGCGCGACTTTGCGAGGAAAGAAGTAGAACCAACAGCGGCTGAGCGTGATGAAGAAGAGCGCTTTGATCGAAAGCTTTTTGATCAAATGGCTGAGCTTGGTTTAACGGGCATCCCATGGTCAGAAGAGTGCGGTGGTATTGGCTCAGATTATTTAAGCTATGTGATTGCAGTGGAAGAGCTATCGCGCGTTTGTGCATCTACTGGTGTAACGCTTTCTGCGCATACCTCCCTTGCAGGCTGGCCGTTGAATGCGTTTGGTACAGAAGAGCAGAAGCAGAAGTTCTTACGTCCAATGGCAGAAGGTAAGCTAATGGGAGCTTACGGTCTCACAGAGCCAGGGTCAGGATCAGATGCGAGTGGGATGAAAACGACGGCGAAGCTTGATGGCGATCACTACATCTTAAATGGCTCGAAAATTTTCATTACAAACGGCGGCGAAGCGGAAATATATATCGTGTTTGCTCAGACCGATAAAGAAAAGGGTCATAAAGGGATTACGGCGTTTATCGTTGAAAAAGGAACCCCTGGTTTCTCAATGGGTAAGAAAGAGAAAAAGCTCGGCATTCGATCTTCTCCTACGCTCGAAATCATTTTTGAAGACTGCCGTGTGCCGGTTGAAAATCGTCTTGGCGACGAAGGACAGGGATTTAAAATTGCGATGAAGACGCTTGATGGTGGGCGTAACGGAATTGCGGCTCAAGCTGTCGGCATTGCACAGGGTGCGCTTGATGCGGCAACAGCTTATGCGAAGGAGCGTAAGCAGTTTGGCAAGCCGATCGGCGCAAATCAAGGCATTGGCTTTAAGCTCGCTGATATGGCAACCAAAATTGAAGCAGCTAGACTATTAACTTACCAGGCCGCATGGAAAGAAAGTCAGGGTCTTCCTTACGGCAAGGAATCGGCGATTTCTAAGCTATACGCTGGAGATATCTCGATGGAAGTAACAACAGAAGCGGTGCAAGTCTTTGGTGGCTATGGCTATACGAAGGATTATCCAGTTGAGCGCTATATGCGTGATGCGAAAATTACGCAAATCTATGAAGGTACAAATGAAATTCAGCGTCTTGTTATTTCAAGAATGCTGATGGCTGATTAAGAAGCGCTATGCATCCACTCGCAGAACGACTTTCAAATCAGGATGAACGTGCGCTCGCAAAGGCGATCAGTCTTGTTGAAAATGATGCTGAAGACAAACTGGAATTACTGAAGGATATCCACCCGATGACGGGGCGTGCCCACTATATTGGGATGACCGGATCACCCGGTGCCGGTAAAAGTTCGCTCGTTAACAGGCTGATTACCCACCTTAGAAAGCAGGATCTCACTGTTGGTGTTGTGGCCGTTGATCCAACGAGTCCGTTTAGCGGGGGTGCCCTTTTAGGAGATCGTGTCAGGATGGCGGAGCATTTTACCGACCCTGGTGTCTTTATCCGAAGCATGGGAACACGATGGAGCCTTGGGGGGCTTTCTCGAACGACGAAGGAAACGGTTCGCTTAATGGACGCTTTTGGATTCGATGTCATTTTAATTGAAACGGTTGGGGTTGGGCAATCAGAGCTCGATATTATGAGGATCGCGGATACGATTGCCGTAGTGTTGAACCCAGGTAGCGGGGACGTTGTGCAAGTCTTTAAAGCTGGCATTATGGAAATTGCGGATCTTTTTATCGTCAATAAAGCAGATTTACCAGGTGTCCCCAAGCTACTGGCTGAGCTTGAAAGCATGCTCGATCTGGTGAAGCATGATGCGCCTTGGCGTCCACCGATTGTGAAGGCGATCTCTGTTCAAAATCTAGGTCTTGAGAATGTTTGGAAACGAATGCAGGAGCATTTTGAATACAGTAAGGAGTCTGGTGAGCGCGATGCTAGACGCAAAACCTCACTTGAACGAGAAGTGATCGAAGTGGTGCATGATGAAATGATGAAGCAGCTTATGGAGCGCGAAGCAGAAGATAATGGCTGGATTGATGAAGTGAAAAGTGGCGCCATCGACCCTTACTCAGCCGCTGTGAAGCTGCTTCAGGATTATATGGGCAGCCTTGAGAGGAAGGGGATGGGAAGGTGAAGAAAAACGTTCCTTCGATGGTAAAGGATGAAAAACTCATTCAGAAACGACGTGAGCAAATGATCAAAGCAGCGGTCTCCCTTTTTAAGGAAAAAGGGTTCCATCGTACGACAACGCGAGAAATTGCGCGTGTTGCTGGCTTTAGCATTGGTACGCTGTATGAATACATTCGCAAAAAAGAAGATGTGTTATATCTCGTTTGTGACAGCATTTATGATGAAGTGAGAGAGCGTCTAGAAGATCAGCTTAAGCCTGACATAACAGGAATCGAGCGTTTAAGGCAGGCCCTTCATGCGTTTTATCATGTGATGGACGATATGCAGGATGAAGTGCTTGTTATGTACCAGGAAGCAAAGTCCCTTCCTCGGGAAACGCTCCCTTATGTATTGAAAAAAGAGCTAGGCATGGCAGAAATTTTTGAGCGATTGATTGAAGAATGTGTAGCAGAAGGAAAACTTCGGCTTACAGAAGAGGAAATTTACGGAGCTGCTCATAACATTCTCGTGCAGGGACAGATGTGGGTGTTCAGGCGCTGGGCGCTTCGGTCTCATTATTCCATTGAAGAGTATACAAGAATGCAGGAGGCTTTTTTGATTCAAGCTTTAAATCCTGTAGAAACTACGAACCGATAGAGGAGGAACAGCAGTGAGTGTTGTCGAAACGTATAAACCAGTGAACCATGTTCGTTTTGTAACCGCTTCAAGTTTGTTTGATGGTCATGATGCATCTATTAACATTATGCGCCGCATTCTACAGGCGAGCGGTGCAGAAGTTATTCATCTCGGACATAACCGCTCTGTTGAGGAAGTCGTGAACGCTGCCATACAGGAAGATGCGCAGGGAATTGCAATCTCGTCTTATCAAGGCGGTCATATGGAATACTTTAAATATATGTATGACCTTTTAAAAGAAAAAGGCGCTTCACACGTTAAGATTTATGGCGGTGGGGGCGGCGTTATTATTCCTAAGGAAATTAAAGAGCTTCATGCTTACGGAATTTCTCACATTTTTTCACCTGATGATGGAAGTGATCTCGGTCTTCAAGGCATGATCGATATGATGATCAAGGAATGTGATTTTCCGACGTTTAAACAAATTGATAACCAGATTGATCGCTTGCATGAGCGCGATCCGCAGGCTGTTTCAAGTCTCATTACCCTTGCTGAAAGCTATGGAGGAGAACGTACAGAAGAGACGGCGGCCGCTGCTGAGCAAGTGTTTGATAAGCTAAAGAATATGGCAACCGACTCTCCAGTTCTTGGGATTACTGGTACTGGTGGGGCTGGGAAAAGCTCCTTAACTGATGAGCTTGTACGTCGTTTCATTAATGAATTTGATGATAAGACGGTAGCGATCCTTTCCATTGATCCGACAAAACAAAAGACTGGTGGCGCTCTGCTCGGTGACAGAATCCGTATGAACGCTATTCACAATGACCGCGTGTTTATGAGAAGTCTCGCAACGCGAAAATCAAAAACTGAGCTTTCACTTTCAATACGTGAAGCGTTAACCGTTGTGAAAGCGGCTGGATATGACTTGATCATTATTGAAACAAGCGGAATTGGCCAGGGGGATGCCGAGATCGTTGAAATTTCCGATGTTTCGATGTACGTGATGACAAGTGAATTTGGTGCGCCTTCACAGCTTGAGAAAATTGATATGATCGATTTTGCGGATTTGATTGTGATTAATAAATACGAACGTAAAGGCTCTGAAGATGCTCTGCGTGACGTGAAGAAGCAATATCAGCGTAGTCACATGCTGTTTGAGCAAAATCTAGATAACATGCCTGTCTACGGCACAATCGCAAGTCAGTTTAATGATCCGGGCACGAATACGCTTTTTAAAGCATTGGTTGATACGATTCATCGTAAATGCCGAAATGACTGGGCAACAAACATTGAAACAAGTGACATCGTGGAAAAGCTGAATCTCATTATTCCACCGCAGCGTCAGCAATATTTACAGGACATCTCTAGTTCCGTTCGTCGTTACCATGAATATGTCGAAAAGCAGGTTCAGCTTGCAAGAAAAGCCTTCCAGCTTCAAGGGACGATTGAAATGCTAGAGAGTGCGGAAGGCAATGACGACACGATTGCGATGCTCTCTAAGATGAAAGATGAAAACATGGATGATATGCATGGGGAAACGCGTAAGATTATCGAAATCTGGCCTGAAGTGAAAGAGAAATATAGTGGGAAAGAATTCATTTCCGTTATCCGCGAGAAAGAAATTGTAACAGAACTAACGACGAAGAGTCTTTCAGGATTGGATATTCCAAAGGTATCTCTACCGAAGTATGAAGATTGGGGAGAAATTGTGCGCTGGGTATTGAAAGAGAACGTGCCGGGCTCATTCCCGTACACGGCAGGCGTCTTTCCATTTAAACGAAAAGGAGAGGACCCGAAGCGTCAATTTGCAGGCGAAGGAACGCCTGAGCGAACGAATCGACGATTCCATTACCTCTCTGAGAACGAAGATGCGAAGCGTTTAAGCACCGCTTTCGATTCTGTGACGCTTTACGGAGAAGATCCTGACTATCGTCCTGATATTTACGGAAAAGTTGGCGAGAGTGGCGTGAGTATTTGTACACTCGACGATATGAAAAAGCTTTATGCAGGCTTTGATTTATGTGCACCATCGACTTCAGTATCTATGACGATTAATGGCCCTGCGCCGATCATACTCGCAATGTTTATGAACACGGCGATTGAGCAGCAAATTCAAGGGTTTGAAGAAAAAGAAGGTCGTAAAGCAAACGAGCAGGAGCTTGCCGATATTAAGGCAAACACGCTTAGCACGGTTCGTGGTACCGTTCAGGCGGACATTTTAAAAGAAGATCAGGGTCAAAACACATGTATTTTCTCAACAGAATTTGCGCTTCGGATGATGGGGGATATTCAGGAATACTTCATCAATGAGAATGTGCGCAACTATTATTCAGTGTCAATTTCCGGCTACCATATTGCAGAAGCGGGTGCGAATCCTATTTCACAGCTGGCGTTCACGCTTGCGAATGGCTTTACGTATGTCGAGTATTATTTAAGTCGCGGTATGGATATCGATAAGTTTGCACCGAATCTTTCCTTCTTCTTTAGTAATGGACTTGACCCAGAATATACCGTTATTGGAAGAGTGGCGCGCAGAATTTGGGCGACGGTAATGAGAGAGAAGTACGGGGCAAATGCTCGTAGCCAGAAGTTAAAGTATCATGTGCAAACGTCAGGACGTTCATTGCATGCGCAAGAGATGGACTTTAATGATATACGCACAACATTGCAGGGCTTAATGGCGATTCATGACAACTGTAACTCGCTTCATACGAATGCTTACGATGAAGCTGTCACAACACCAACAGAGGAATCCGTTCGTCGAGCTATGGCAATTCAAATGATTATTACGAAAGAGCATGGACTGACGAAGAATGAAAACCCACTACAAGGTTCATTCATTATTGAAGAATTAACAGACCTTGTGGAGGAAGCTGTTCTTAGAGAATTTGAGAAAATTAACGCGCGTGGCGGTGTATTGGGTGCAATGGAGACACAGTACCAGCGCGGTAAAATTCAAGAAGAGTCTATGCATTATGAGATGCTAAAGCATAGCGGTGAGCTTCCGATCGTTGGAGTGAACACGTATAAGAATCCAAATCCACCTGCAGAAGAAGAGTGGAACATGGAGCTTGCAAGAGCGAGTAAGGAAGAAAAGGAACAGCAAATTACAAACTTAAAGCAGTTCCAAGAAACGCATTCGGATACGACAGAAGATGCGCTGAATCGCTTAAAGAAAGCAGCGTTAAGTAAAGGAAATATTTTCGAAGAATTAATGGAGACGGTGAAAGTAGCAAGTCTAGGACAAATTACAACCGCACTCTATGAAGTTGGTGGAAAATACCGTCGAAATATGTAGACCGTTAAGAACTTGTCAAATGCAAGCGTTCATATTATTGTAGGAGGAAGGAGTAGCCTTCCTCCTTTTCGTACGAAAAGGTACATCATTTGAAGGTGAAATCCTTCTATTTCAATAGATTTGTTTGAAAATCGTAGCATAGATTGCGTAATTTTGTTTATAATGAATGGTATGTTTTGTATTAGGATTTACAAGTAGCTTGAAATAAATGCTATCGTTTAAAAATAGTGATAAGCTAGTTTCTCAAATTAGCAGCTATTATTCATAGGAGATAATTGAAAGGGAGTGCCGATATCGTGAATAGCTTAAAGCAGCTGTCTGCTGAAGACATCCAAGAAACATCCATGATTGATATTATGTATTTCATCCTGCAGGACGAGAAAAAACCTGTTTCTTTCTATACGTTAATGGAACGAATTGGAAAGATGAAAGGTCTAACTTCTTCTCAGCTTCAGGACATGCTTGCAGAAGTTTATACAAACTTGAACACAGACGGTCGTTTCGTAACGCTTGGAGATAACCAGTGGGGCCTTAAGGGCTGGTATCCTGTTGAGCAATCTCAAGAAGAGCTTGCAACGACGATTAAACCAAAGAAACGCAAGAAATCAACCGACGATGAGCTTGGTTTCGACGAAGATGATGAAGACGATCTTGAAGATCTAGAAGTAGATGATCTTGACGACTTTGACGATGATGACTTCGATGATGATACAGAAGATTTGGACGATGAAGACATTGATGATGACGATGATGACGACGTGGAAGACGACGAAGAAGAAAAGAAATAATTTCTGTCGCTTCTTGACTTTCGGTAGTGAAATCGGTAGAATCATTTTTGGGCTTCACCAAAATACTAAACTAATTTATAGATACGATATGAAAACAAAAGTGCCCCCTCATTTATGGGACAGGTGCCACTTTTGTTTTTTTTGTTTTTTATACTTTAAGGATTTTAAGCTTTTTAAAGGGCTAAAGTATAAGAAGAACGATGGCTTCTGTTAGAACCTGAGGGCGAGTTCTTCTAATAAGCTCATTGATGAAATGCATTGAGAAGCTGGAATTTAGCCAGTACGAGTGGACCTTCCGATTAAGTTAAGAAAAATGTAACCATCTGCATTGATTTTATTAAAAAACATAAAATCTCTCGTTTCAGATGAATCCCCTTCCTTTCTTGAAGGGCAGAATACAAACCATGAGGGGGCAGAAAGATGACAGCAAAACATAAGAAGTACATCTTTGTAACAGGCGGTGTTGTTTCTTCGCTTGGTAAAGGAATTACAGCAGCTTCATTAGGACGACTTTTGAAAAATCGCGGCGTGAGCGTAACGATTCAAAAGTTCGACCCGTACATTAACGTTGACCCAGGGACAATGAGTCCTTATCAGCACGGTGAAGTATTCGTAACAGATGATGGCGCTGAGACGGATCTTGACCTTGGACACTACGAGCGCTTTATTGACATTAACCTTTCTAAGAATTCAAACGTAACAACAGGTAAAGTCTACTCTACGGTTCTTCGTAAAGAGCGTCGTGGCGACTATCTTGGAGGAACAGTACAGGTAATTCCTCACATTACGAATGAAATCAAAGAGCGCATCTTCCGCGCAGGTAACGAAACAAGCGCTGATGTAGTTATTACTGAAATCGGTGGAACGGTTGGAGACATCGAGAGTCTTCCATTCCTTGAAGCGATTCGTCAGATCAAGAGTGACATTGGCAAGGAGAACGTTATGTACATTCACTGTACGCTTCTTCCTTATCTTAAAGCAGCTGGTGAAATGAAAACAAAGCCAACACAGCATAGTGTGAAAGAGCTTCGAAGCCTTGGTATCCAGCCAAATGTTATTGTTGTTCGTGCGGAACAGCCAGTTCCACAAGAAATGAAAGACAAAATCGCTTTGTTCTGTGATATTGATGAGCATGCGGTCATTGAAGCGCAAGATGCTGATACGCTTTATAAAGTTCCTCTTGCTCTACAAGCACAAAAGCTTGATGAGATCACTTGTCAACATTTGAAATTGAACTGTCAAGAAGCGGATATGACTGAATGGAATGAGCTTGTTGAGAAAGTTCAAAACCTCTCAGGCAAAACAAAAATTGCGCTTGTTGGGAAATATGTCGCTCTTCAAGATGCTTATATTTCCGTTGTAGAGTCGCTTAAGCACGCAGGCTATGCATTTGATGCTGACATTGACATTAAGTGGATTAATTCTGAAACAGTTACGCAGGAAAACGTTGAGGAACTTCTTTCTGACGTAGATGGCATCCTCGTTCCAGGTGGATTCGGCGATCGCGGAATTGAAGGAAAAATTACTGCGATTCAGTATGCGCGTGAAAGCAAAGTACCTTTCTTAGGAATCTGTCTTGGTATGCAGCTTGCTTCTGTTGAATTTGCACGTAACGTTCTTAATCTAGAAGGTGCTCATTCAGCTGAAATTAAACCAACAACGAAATATCCAGTCATTGACCTTCTCCCTGAACAGAAGGATGTTGAAGATCTTGGTGGGACACTCCGTCTCGGTCTTTATCCATGTAAGCTGACGGAAGGTACGAAAGCATATGCGGCTTATAACGATGAAGTAATTTATGAGCGTCACCGTCATCGCTATGAGTTCAGCAATCAGTATCGTACTGAAATGGAAGAAGCAGGCTTCATCTTCTCCGGAACTAGCCCTGATGGCCGTCTTGTAGAAGTCGTAGAAGTGAAGGATCACCCGTGGTTTGTGGCATCACAATTCCACCCTGAATTCACATCACGTCCAACTCGTCCACAGCCGTTATTCAAAGAATTTATTGGCGCTTCTATCGCTAACAGCAAATAATTACAAAAAGCCTCTTCTCCGTTCGGAGAAGAGGCTTTTTTAGGAGAAAGTAGCATTAGAATTCGTAGCCATGCTCTTCTAATATTTCCCTCGTAGTTAAATAAAGAGCATGATAAATGTATAAAGAAGTGAGTAGAGAAGGGTAACCGATTCGTTTCCCATCATCATTTGGCACGAGACCGGAAGTAAGCCCGGTGTTAATGTGAAAATGAACGCTTTGCTCAAGCAGAGGATCAGTTTCTTTCTTTGTTGCTGATATGCCTACAACCTGAGCTCCTGTTGCTTTGAATTTCTCAGCATGCTCAGCCGCTAGTTTGTCATCGTTAAACCGTGAAAATAATATCACGCAGTCATTTTCAGTTAATGTGGCATGGTCATGGAGAATCGCACTTGAAGGAAGCTTCTCAGATCCGTACACTGCTTCAAGAGCAGCACCCTGGAGCTCATGCTCGCCAAAAAAAATAAACCGTCCCGCCTCCTGTTATCGTCTGTGCGAACAATCGGGATATATCTTCAATCACCATCTCATGCTGATCTTGAATAATCTTAAACTTCCCCATCAGCTGAGTCGTAAAAATCTTAAGCATCTTATCACTGCCTTTCAAAGTTTTTATAAAAAAGAGAACTGATTTTTGGTTGTATTTTGATATAAATATATGAATAAATCTCATTATATCTAAAGAGAAGATGAACAATTTTTTTGCTCATTGCAGGTTCCTATTATAACGAAACTACATGACACTTGCGAATTACAGCCCTCGATGTATAATCAGGAAGGGATTCAACAATTTGAAGCGAACATAAACAGTAAGACTAACTGAAAAGAAGGTGCTCTCACATGAATGAAAAAATTTTAATCGTAGATGATCAATATGGAATCCGAATTCTTCTAAATGAAATCTTCCAAAAAGAAGGATATCAAACATTCCAGGCAGCGAATGGCGTTCAAGCACTATCGATCGTAAAAAGTGAGGATCCCGACTTAGTCATTCTCGATATGAAGATACCAGGAATGGACGGACTTGAAATTCTAAAGAGAATCAAAAAAATGGAAGCAAGGGCGCTTGTCATTATTATGACTGCCTACGGTGAACTAGATATGATCCACGAAGCGATGGATCTAGGAGCAATTACCCATTTTGCGAAGCCTTTTGACATTGACGAGATACGAGCAGCAGTAAAAAAAGAATTAGCGTCGCTTTCATAAAGAAAGGTAACGCTTACATAAACAAATCCCATTAAATCAAGCTTTTCCCCTTCTTTTATGAAAGTGATATGCTATAATAGAACCGTGTTTTTGGAGAAATTGTAGAGCAAATGAATTCAGTTTAGCGGGAAGTTCTTGGACGACGGCATACATAAAAACATCGCGTTTGTGCCATCTTGAAGAAGACAGTTTTTCTGGATACATCTGCATGCTTCAATGACAAGTATTCGTTATTAAGATGTTCCAGGTATCATCCTGGCAATTTTAAATTATATTGAGGAGGATTTACCATGCCTTTAGTTTCTATGAAAGAAATGCTCGAAAAAGGTAAAGCAGAAGGCTACGCAGTTGGCCAATTTAACCTTAACAACCTTGAGTTTACTCAAGCTATCCTACAAGCTGCACAAGAAGAACAATCACCAGTTATCCTTGGTGTTTCTGAAGGTGCTGCTCGTTACATGGGCGGATTCAAAACAATTGTTACAATTGTAGAAGCGCTTATGGAAGAGTACAAGGTTACAGTACCAGTTGCTATTCACCTTGACCACGGTTCTAGCTTCGAGAAGTGTATGCAAGCGATCAACGCTGGATTCACTTCTGTTATGATCGACGGTTCTCATTACCCACTAGACGAAAACATCGCTCTAACTACAAAAGTAGTAGAAGCTGCACATGCAGTTGGTGTTTCTGTTGAAGCTGAGCTTGGACGCATTGGCGGACAAGAAGACGATCTTATCGTTGACGATGCTGAAGCTGCATACGCAATCCCTGAAGAGTGTGAGCGCCTTATCAACGAAACTGGTGTAGATTGCTTCGCACCTGCACTTGGTTCTGTTCACGGCCCTTACAAAGGCGAGCCTAACCTAGGATTCGACCGCATGGAAACAATCAGCAAAATGACTGGTGTTCCTCTAGTACTTCACGGTGGTACTGGTATTCCAACTGCTGACGTTAAAAAAGCGATCAAATTTGGACATGCTAAAATCAACGTGAACACTGAGAGCCAACTTTCTTCTGCTAAAGCAGTTCGTTCTGTACTTGAAGAAAAGCCAGATCTTTACGATCCTCGTAAATACATGGGACCAGCACGTGACGCGATTAAAGAAACAGTAATCGGCAAAATGCGTGAGTTTGGTTCTTCTAACAAAGCGTAATAACTTCTTAAAATCGGATCATCAAAACCGCTCTATTATGAGCGGTTTCTGATTTCCGTTTTTTAATCCCCTAACTACTACCTTGCGACTATTTTTCATTTATTTACAATCAAATCAGCTAACTTAAAACAAAATATGTTAAAATCTTTCTCGTAACCGCTTTCTAAAATCAAAGGAGGACGAACATAATGAAAATTTTCATAGATTCTGCAAACCTGAATGATATTAAAGAAGCACACGATATGGGAGTAGTAGCTGGAGTAACTACGAATCCATCTCTTGTTATGAAAGAAAAGGTGAATTTCCATGATCGTCTTCGTGAAATTACAAGCCTAGTATCTGGCTCTGTTAGTGCAGAGGTTGTTTCAACAACTGCTGAAGAAATGATTGAAGAAGGAAAACAACTAGCTGAAATCGCACCAAACATTACCGTAAAGGTTCCAATGAATCGTGAAGGGATGAAGGCGGTCAAAGCATTCTACGAAGCAGGAATTAAAACAAACGTAACGCTTGTTTTCTCTGCTAACCAGGCTTTGCTTGCAGCACGTGCTGGTGCGTCTTACGTTTCGCCATTCCTTGGACGTCTTGATGATATTGGTCAAAATGGTCTTGATCTCATCTCTGAAATCTCCGAACTGTTTGCGGTACATGGAATTGAGACTGAAATTATTGCTGCGTCCATTCGTCACCCAATGCATGTAACAGAAGCGGCTCTTCGTGGCGCTGACATTGGCACAATGCCACTTAAGGTCGTTCTTCAGATGCTAGAACACCCGCTAACTGATAAAGGAATTGATCAATTCCTTTCTGACTGGGAAGAAGCGAAGAAAGCTAATAAATAGTCTTATTAAATTGGCATGAACTTCCTGTTTTTGCCCATACTATTCTTAAGAAGTATCAAAATTCGACAGAAACATGAACAGGAATGAGATGCGGACGAAGAAGGGAGACCGTTATGGAAAAGTTGATGATCGCTGGAGGCCACCGATTAAGCGGTACAGTTCAAGTGAGCGGCGCCAAAAATAGTGCGGTTGCATTAATTCCGGCGGCTATTCTAGCAGATTCCACTGTCACAATTGATCATTTGCCGAACATTTCTGACGTGGGAATTCTCCGTGATTTACTAGAGGAAATCGGAGGACAAGCTGAGCTCGATGGAAATACATTAACTGTGAATCCACAGGACATGATTGCCATGCCACTGCCGAATGGAAAAGTAAAGAAGCTTCGTGCTTCTTATTACTTGATGGGTGCGATGTTGGGTCGTTTTAATAAAGCGGTTATCGGACTTCCAGGCGGTTGTAACCTTGGACCGCGTCCGATTGATCAGCATATTAAAGGCTTTGAAGCTCTTGGTGCAAAAGTAACCAATGAGCAAGGTGCGATTTACCTTCGTGCTGATGAACTGAGAGGGGCCCGTATTTACCTTGACGTTGTAAGTGTAGGAGCTACGATTAATATTATGCTTGCAGCCGTTCGTGCAAAAGGACGGACAGTCATTGAAAATGCAGCGAAAGAACCAGAAATTATTGATGTTGCCACACTGTTATCTAGTATGGGAGCGAAGATCAAAGGAGCAGGGACAGACGTCATTCGTATCGATGGTGTTGACGAGCTAAGTGGCTGTTACCACTCGATCATACCTGACCGCATTGAGGCGGGCACTTACATGATTATGGCAGCGGCGATGGGAGACGAAGTCGTCATCGATAATGTCATCTCGCAACATCTTGAGTCACTTATCGCAAAGTTGCGTGAGATGGGTGTAAAGGTAGAGACGAATGAAGACCAGGTTTATATTCGTTCACCACGCGAAGGCTGGAAAGGCGTTGACCTGAAGACGCTCGTCTATCCTGGTTTCCCAACAGACTTACAGCAGCCGTTTACATCGCTCTTAACAAACGCAGAGGGTAGTAGCATTGTGACCGATACAATTTATGGCGCAAGATTTAAGCACATTGATGAACTTCGCCGAATGGGTGCGAATGTGAAGGTGGAAGGACGTTCTGCCATCATTAATGGAGCTGTTAAGCTTCAAGGTGCGAAGGTACGTGCTTCTGATCTGAGAGCTGGTGCGGCCCTTGTCGTTGCTGGATTAATGGCAGAAGGCGTTACGGAAGTTTCAGGACTTGAGCACATCGATCGTGGGTATGAACGACTTGTAGAAAAGCTGAGCAATCTTGGCGCGAGAGTGTGGCGTGAGAAATTAGATCAAGAAGAGCTTAAAGAAGTGGAAAGCTCTTAAGAATGCAGAACAGGCGGTGAAAACCGCCATTCTGTCATCTTTTCGTGTAAGCGTTTTAAAAATAGAGATCGTGTGAACTTGGGGGGAAGCATGATGGAAAGAAGTTTATCGATGGAACTTGTTAGAGTGACCGAGGCAGCTGCACTTGCTTCAGCGCGTTGGATGGGAAGAGGCAAGAAAGAAGAAGCAGATGATGCTGCAACGACTGCTATGCGTGACGTTTTTGATACGGTTCCGATGAAAGGAACAGTTGTCATCGGGGAAGGCGAGATGGATGAAGCACCAATGCTTTATATCGGTGAAAAGCTTGGAACTGGATATGGTCCGCGTGTCGATGTAGCTGTCGATCCTTTAGAAGGAACAAATATTGTTGCGGCAGGAACATGGAATGCCCTCGCTGTTCTAGCGGTAGCCGATCACGGAAATCTTCTTCATGCTCCTGACATGTATATGGACAAAATCGCAGTTGGACCAAAAGCAGTAGGGAAAATCGATATTAATGCCTCCGTACACGAGAATCTAAAAGCAGTAGCTGAAGCAAAAGGAAAAAATATTGAAGACTGCGTGGCGGTCATATTAGACCGTAAGCGCCACGAAAAGATTATAGAAGAAGTGCGTTCTGCCGGAGCTAGAATTAAGCTTATTTCTGATGGAGATGTAGCAGCAGCAATTAACACAGCGTTTGATGATACGGGCGTCGATATTTTGTTTGGATCTGGTGGAGCACCAGAGGGTGTCCTTGCTGCAGTAGCACTGAAATGCCTTGGTGGAGAAATACAGGGTAAGCTGCTACCGCAAAATGAGGAAGAATTAAACAGGTGTAAAGAAATGGGAATTGAAGACGTCTCCCGCGTTCTTCATATGGAAGATCTTGTGAAGGGCGATGACGCCATTTTTGCAGCGACAGGTGTTACTGATGGTGAATTGTTAAAGGGAGTTAGGTTCCAGGGAACTTCTGGTACAACGCAATCCGTTGTCATGCGTGCAAAGTCAGGAACAGTTCGTTTCATCGACGGAAAACATAGTTTACAAAAGAAGCCTGATCTGGTCATTCGACCTTAAATCACTATAAAGGAAGCGAGATTTCATGCAACATTGGTTTTTACATGTTGAATATTCCTAAGGAATCTGGTAAAACTATAAGGTGCTGTATTATTGTTAGTACGTTTAGTTACCGAAACTATAATGTGAACGAAATAGATAGTAAACTAATCCTGGCTCATTCGATCTGTGGAGAAGAGGTACTTATACTCGCCGTGCTTTCTTTTGCAAGTTGATCATGAGCCAAAGATGACGCTCGAACAAGCCGAGAATTATCAGAGTAACGATTGCTAAGCAACACCTTCGTTGTGCACTTCCTCTACTCTCACTTAAGAGATGCCTGAATGGATAGCCTCTCACAGGATCTCAACAAACTCTTTCTCTCTTTATTTATTTTCTCAACCGTCAAATTGGTCAACTCTATACAACGTACTTACGTTGTGAAAGCAAACCTCTTTGCGCACTCATATCATTTTCCAGCCGTTAGGGTCAAACCTATTATTATATAAAAAGTGTGGTGTCAACATGGCAGTAAATATATCAGAATTAGAACAAATGACGTTAAAAGATCTATACGAACAGGCAAGACTATACAAAGTCTCATATTATAGCAAGTTGAATAAGCGAGAACTTGTATTTGCCATATTGAAAGCGCAGGCTGAACAATCAGGCCTTCTTTTCATGGAAGGTATTCTAGAGATTATTTCCTCTGAAGGATTTGGATTCCTACGACCGATTAACTACTCAGCTAGTGCAGAAGACATTTATATTTCCGCTTCACAAATTCGTCGATTCGATTTACGTAACGGTGATCGCGTATCGGGTAAAGTAAGACCCCCTAAAGAAAATGAGCGCTACTACGGTCTCTTACACGTAGCCGCAGTAAATGGAGAAGACCCTGATTCTTCTAAAGAACGCGTGCATTTCCCAGCGCTTACGCCGCTGTATCCTGAGAAGAGAATGAACTTTGAGAACAAATCAGGCAATCTTTCAACGCGTATCATTGATATGATCTCGCCTGTCGGGTTTGGACAGCGTGGTTTAATCGTAGCTCCCCCAAAAGCAGGGAAAACAATGTTGCTGAAAGAAATTGCTAACAGCATTACAACGAATCATCCTGACACAGAACTTATCGTGCTTCTCATTGATGAGCGTCCTGAGGAAGTAACGGATATCGAGCGTTCTGTTGATGGGGATGTTGTTCATTCAACTTTTGATGAAACACCGGATAATCACATAAAAGTAGCTGAGCTTGTGCTAGAGCGAGCTATGCGTCTTGTTGAGCATAAGAAAGACGTTGTGATTCTTCTTGATAGTATTACACGTCTTGCTCGTGCTTATAACCTTGTTATTCCTCCAAGTGGACGTACACTTTCAGGTGGTATTGATCCTGCTGCTTTCCATCGTCCAAAACGATTCTTTGGTGCGGCAAGAAACATCGAAGAAGGTGGAAGCTTGACGATCTTAGCGACAGCTCTTGTGGAAACAGGCTCTCGTATGGATGACGTTATTTATGAAGAATTCAAAGGAACAGGCAACATGGAATTGCATCTTGATCGACGTCTTGCAGAACGACGTGTTTTCCCAGCGATTGATATTCGTCGCTCTGGCACGCGTAAAGAAGAGCTACTTCTTCCAAAAGAACAGCTTGAAATGCTTTGGACAATCCGTAAGAGCATGGATGACTCATTTGAATTCGTTGATAATTTCTTGAAACGCCTTAAGAAAACAAAGGAAAACAAAGAATTTTTCGATCTATTTGAGAAAGAAAAAAGCGGTTCATCTCGCTAATTAGGGATTGTTTCGTCACAGGATGATCAATTGCATTGTCTCTACCTCCCTGCTATAATACTTCTATGTGTGCAGAAGCTAAAAGGTAATGCCTTTTAGCTTCATTTAACTCTGGTTCCTCAGGAATCAGGGCGGAAGGAGATGAAATTCATGAAACAAGCAATTCATCCTGGTTATGAAAACATCAAAGTTAGATGTGCTTGCGGTAACGAATTCGAAACTGGATCTACAAAACAGGACGGCGTCAGCGTAGAGGTTTGCTCTGAATGTCACCCGTTCTATACTGGACGTCAGAAGTTTAATGACGCTGGTGGACGCGTAGATAAGTTTAGAAGAAAATACAACCTAAAAGGTTAATGATAGAACAGGCAAGTTTTTACTCCTTGCCTGTTTTTTTTACTCAATATTCTTAGTGGAAACAACGCACTTTTTATAAGGTAGGGGAAGATTTTTGACTCACCTCCGCACTTGTAGGAAGAAACGGCTCGAGCAAATAAATTTGCTCACTCGTTTCTTCCTACAAGTGAGTAAGTCAATGAGTGAGATCATACCCGATGAAATTATAAACGTTTAAAATCAATAATTGGATGAAAGTATACGCAAAATAAAGACTGTGCTGATCAGTCATTTTTTAATGCTTATGCTGGAGAAAGGAGAAGCGGTTGAATGCATGTCATGAAGCACAGCGGCTGGATTGAGGTTGTTTGCGGAAGTATGTTTTCCGGAAAGTCGGAAGAATTGATTCGTCGAGTGAAGCGAGCGACTTATGCAAAGCAAAAAGTCCAGGTGTTCAAGCCTAAAATTGATGATAGATACAGCGAAGAATCTGTTGTGTCTCATAATGGAATGTCCGTTATCGCTGTCCCAGTTGATCATTCACAAGCGATCCTGGACCGCGTCTCAGAGGATACAGATATGGTTGCGGTAGATGAAGTACAGTTTTTTGATGAAGAAATCGTAGATGTGGCTCAGCAGCTTGCTGATGAAGGCGTTCGTGTAATCGTCGCAGGACTCGACCAGGATTTTCGCGGCGAAGCATTCGGGCAAGTTCCTAAGCTTCTTACGGTTGCTGAATCAGTTACGAAGCTACAAGCAATCTGTGTTGTATGTGGTTCTCCAGCAAGCCGTACCCAGCGTTTAATTGATGGGAAGCCCGCGCATTATGAGGATCCGATTATCCTTGTTGGTGCGTCAGAATCCTATGAACCACGCTGTCGTCATTGTCACAAAGTACCAGGGAAACCAACGGCGCGAGACAATAAAGAGCAGCAAATATCAAAATAAGTCCGGGAAACCGGGCTTTTTTTAATGCGCGAAAACATCTGGTTTCATTTCCATAGAAGAGGAGAACGAGAATCTAACCAGTCATCTTTGGGCACCTTAAAACGAGGAGGTGACTGACTGATGAGAAAGGTTTCAACTATGATGATTGCATTCCTTTTACTTGTAGCTGCTTGTTCGCCATTAAAGCCACCAGAGGCGGATGGACAAGCGGGAGAAGGCCAGAATTTAAACACAGATATTAACTTAAATCCTCAGTCCTATCGCAATATGAGTGTTGATAAGCCAACAATTAGTGACGATCAAGATAAGATTCGTGAAGTCGTCGAGACAGAAGGTTTCGATGCTGGAGTCGTTTCAATCACAGGAAATCACGCGTGGGTCAATGTGAAATTTAGCAATAAAAATGAAGCGAGTTTAAATGAACAGAAAAAAACCCTCGCTGCTAAAATTTATCAAGCCGTACCGAGGTACAAAATTCATGTACGAGCAAGATAAACCCTCTCATGCGAGAGGGTTGTTTTGTTTTATTAGTGCTGGGCGCGTCGCGCTGCCTGTTGCAATGGATCCCAAACGCTATTGTAAGGGGGAGCATATGCGAGATCAAGATCCTCAATGTCATGAAGCGTCATCTGGTGGTAAAGAGCCGTTGCAAGCACATCAACTCGCTTATCAACGCCGTACTTTCCAATAAACTGTCCACCGATAATTCGTTCGTTATCATCTCGGAAAATAATTTTTACGCAAAGTTCACGAGCTTCTGGGTAGTAACCCGCAATGTCAGTTGCCTCGGTTGAGCAGCTTGAGAATGGTAAATTTAATTCTTTTGCTTCGTTAGTAGAAAGGCCTGTGCGGCCAAGAGTTAATCCGAAAAATTTAATAACAGAAGTGCCGACAATCCCCTTAAATGTATTTGGTTGCCCAATCATGTTAAGGCCAGCAATGCGCCCCTGCTTATTTGCCGTTGTGCCAAGAGGAACAAAGTCATCTCGTTCTTTAATGCGATGATAATGGGTTGCACAGTCCCCGGCAGCATATACGTCCTCTTTACTTGTTTGCATGTAGCGGTTCACCTGAATAGCGCCGTTAGAAGTTGTATGAAGACCGCATTCTTTGAGGAAACCAGTATTCGGTTTGACGCCGACTGAGACGAGAACAAGGTCTGCATCATATTCTCCTTTGTCAGTCACGATTTTTTTGACGCGCTTATCCCCTTTGAAAGACTGAACGCCTTCATTTGTATGAACCGAAACATTGTTTTGCTCGGCTTCTTCGTGTATAAGCTTAGCCATATCGTCATCAAAAATACTGGCAAGGTGCGGTCCTAACTCAATGATGCGTACATTTTTACCGAGTTCACGGAACGTTTCGGCCATTTCGAGTCCAATATATCCACCGCCAATGACCGCCACATTTTGTACGGAATCATCAAGATCTTTTATCACTTTTTCAGCATCGGGAATGGTCTTTAATGTATGTATGCCGTTAAGGTCGATGCCTTCCCAGTTTGGTTTAACAGGACTTACTCCTGTAGCGATCAGGAGCTTATCGTAATTTTCTTCAAAGTGATCATTCGTTTTTAAATTGATTCCTTTTACAATTTTGTTTTCAGTATCAACGTTTGTAACCTCATGGTAGACACGTGCGTCAATTCCATACTTTTCTCGAAATGTATCGACGGATCTTGCAATCAGTTTATCCGTAGATTCAATTTTTCCGCTGATGACATAAGGTAGCCCGCATTGGCCATACGAATAAATATCTCCCTTTTCAAGCGTCACAACTTCCGCTTCCTCATCGTTTCGAATAATTTGCATTGCCGCACTCATACCAGCCGCATCTCCGCCAATAATAACAAACTTCATCTATAAGCAGCCCCTTTCCTAATCGTTCAGTCTAGCCTACTTTCAGTTTACCCTTAAAAAATGATGTTAAAGCTATTTTTGCTTTTGACTGGCGAAATGTCCTATACTATAATTAGAATGTTATGCAACGAAAACGAGGTGAAAGATCTTGTTAGACCGTTTAGAAATTGTAGAAGAACGTTATGATAAGTTAAATCAGTTGTTGAGTGATCCAGAAGTCATTAATGACACGACGAAACTCCGCGAATATTCCAAAGAGCAAGCTAGCCTTGAGGAAACCGTTCAGGTGTATCGTGAATATAAGGAAATTCTCGAAGGCATTCAAGACGCGAAGGCGATGCTTGAGGAAGAAAAAGATGCAGAAATGCGTGAAATGGTGAAGGCAGAGCTTTCAGAGCTTACACCACAAGAAGAAGAGTATGCAGAGCGCTTACGAGTGCTACTTCTTCCTAAAGATCCGAACGATGAGAAGAACGTAATTATCGAAGTTCGAGGAGCAGCGGGTGGAGACGAAGCCGCATTATTTGCTGGTGACTTGTACAAAATGTACAGCCGCTTTGCTGAAATGCAAGGTTGGAAGTCTGAAGTCATCGAATATAGTTCAACGGAGCTAGGTGGTTATAAAGAAATTATCTTTATGATCAACGGTGCCGGCGCATATTCCAAAATGAAGTATGAAAACGGCGCACACCGAGTGCAGCGTGTTCCTTCAACAGAATCAGGTGGACGTATTCACACGTCTACGGCCACAGTAGCCGTGCTTCCTGAAGCGGAAGAAGTGGAAGTTGAAATCCATGACAAAGACATTCGTGTTGATACATTTACTTCAAGTGGACCAGGTGGACAGAGTGTTAATACAACGATGTCAGCTGTTCGCTTAACCCATACGCCAACAGGTGTTGTGGTATCGTGTCAGGATGAGAAGTCACAAATTAAGAACAAAGAAAAAGCGATGAAGGTTCTTCGTGCTCGTGTGTATGATAAGTTCCAACAAGAAGCACAGAAAGAGTATGACGATAACCGTAAATCCGCTGTTGGAACGGGTGACCGTTCTGAACGAATCCGTACGTATAACTTCCCACAAAACCGCGTGACGGATCATAGAATTAACTTAACGATTCAGAAACTTGACCAGATTCTTCAAGGGAAGCTTGATGAGTTCATTGATGCGCTAATTACAGAAGAGCAAACGCGCTTAATGGCAGAAGCTGGAGAGTGACCTTATGAAGACTGTATTCGAAGCCCTTAAATGGGCTTCTTCTTTTTTAGAGAAGCATGGACGTGAAGCGTCAGCAGCTGAGTGGCTGATTAAGCATGAGTTAAATGTAACGAGAACGGAATTGCTCCTTCGAATGCAAGACGAAATGCATGATTATGAAAGTTTTGAAGCAAAAATCCAGGAGCATGCAAGCGGCATTCCTGTTCAGCACATTGTCGAAAAGGAAGAGTTCTATGGTAGAACGTATCGGGTCAACCATCATGTTCTCGTTCCAAGACCTGAAACAGAAGAGCTTGTGGAAGGCATCCTTACAAGAGTGAAGAAGCTATTTCTCGATCCGACAAAGGCAACGATTGCTGACATTGGAACGGGAAGTGGGGCAATTGCAATCAGTCTAGCGCTTGAACTTCAAAATCGAGAAGTCACTGCGGTCGATATTTCTGAAGATGCTCTAGAAGTTGCGAAGGAAAATGCGCGACAGCTTGAGGCGCCAATCTCGTTTCTTCATGGCGATTTACTTCAGCCGTTAGCAGGACGTAAGCTTGATATCGTTGTCTCAAATCCTCCGTATATTTCTGAAGAAGAATACGCAACTCTTGACCCGTTGGTTCGAGATCATGAACCTATTCAGGCACTCGTTGGAGGAGAAGATGGATATGAGCTTTATCGAAGACTTGCGGAAGGTCTCCCTAGTTTGATCTCGTCTCCAGGATTAATTGGATTTGAAGTAGGAGAAAAGCAGGCGAGAACCGTTGTTACAATGCTTGAATCCTCTTTTGGTGAGGACATTGAAGTGGAAGTTGTGAAAGATATTAGTGGGAAAGAACGGATGGTATTTGGTGTTGTAAAATAACCCTGTCGATTCTACTCGCATTCTGGTGAAGAGTTCTACGTTTAAAACGTTCGATTCTGGCCAGAATGAGAGCTAGAAGGGACGGGATACAAGATGAATCAAAGAGGACTTATTAATCTATTAATCTCATTTTTTATTCTTGCTTCAAGTCTCCAGAGTTCGGGAATAATAACAGCAAATCAACAGGTTATTCCAGACGAAGCGATTCGTCTTCGCATTTTAGCCAATAGCAATAGCAATGAAGATCAAACCGTGAAACGCAGCATTCGTGATGAAGTCAATGAATCGATTAATGAATGGGTTGCTGATCTAACTTCTATTGAAGAATCTCGTCATGTGATTAAAAGTCGTCTGGCCGAGATTGAAGCCATCGTAAGCAAGCAATTAGAAATGATCGGTAGTCGTGAATCTTTTTCCGTTACGTTCGGAGAAGTGGCTTTTCCAACGAAGCTTTATGGCGACTTCGTGTATCCAGCAGGTGATTACGAAGCTGTGCTCATTACGATTGGTGAAGGGCTTGGGGATAACTGGTGGTGCGTACTGTTTCCACCGCTTTGCTTTCTTGATTTCTCAAATGGTGATGCCGTCCAAGCTGAAAGTGATGTAGTGGAAGAACCATCTGAAGAAGTAGAAGTTGAATTCTTCCTCGTCAAAATAATTGATACGATTGTTGAATGGATTAAAGGGATTTTCAGTTAAAAGGTCTATTTTCCTCCTTCGAAGCATAAGACCATAACAGAACGGTATTGTGCTCAAAAAAGAATTTGAAGGAGGAAGATTCAATTGTTTCTAGTTAGAAAAGCAACTACTGAAGATGTCGCCGCCGTTTGGGATTTTGTGAAACGCTCTGGACTCGAAGTGGACGGGCTACCTAAGATTGAGTCCTTCCTTATCGCAGAATCAGAAGAGAAGGAGCTATTCGGTGTCATTGCCCTTGAAACGTTTGGTAATGCAGGTTTACTTAGAGCTCTCGTCTTAAACAGCTCCGAATCCACCTCAGAGCGTTTGCTACGTTTCTTTGATCAGGTGATTCAATTGGCGAAGAAAAACCAATTGGAGGAGTTATACCTTACGTCAAAAGAAGAATCCTTTTTCTTTCAAGTTTTCGGTTTCTCGACAATTCCTGTAGAAAATATCCCAACAACGTTGAAGACAAATGAGTTATTTACAAATCATTCAGATCAGCGAGTGATTATGAGAAAACGGTTAACGTAGGGGATCTCATCAACAAGGTTATACACAAAATAAGCATTCCTTATCCACACAATGTGGATATTAGCGTAATAAGACGAAGGAAGCGTTTTTACGAATCGTGTAGAATCCTGTGGAAAGATCACATATCTCCCCGAAATAACCGGGATTATTAGCATTTATGATATAAGAAGGTGTATAACATGGAAGGTATCCACACAAATGTTTGGTATGTGGATGAAAATGTGGATAGCGAAAAAAGTTATCCACAAATTGCGGAAGCAGCAGAATGTTTAAAACAAAATGAAGTCGTTGCTTTTCCTACTGAGACGGTCTATGGGCTTGGTGGGAATGCTTTATCTGAAGAAGCTGTCGCGAAAATTTTCCAAGCGAAGGGACGACCTGCAGATAATCCGCTTATTGTGCACGTTGCCTCTCGTCCACATGTGGAAAAGTTAGTAACGAGTATTCCGAAGCAAGCGGATGATCTGATGAATGCATTTTGGCCGGGACCTCTAACAATTGTTTTACCTGGTGGACAGAGTGTGGCTAGAAATGTAACAGCAGGACTCGATACGGTAGCCATTCGCATGCCAAATCACCCTGTAGCACTGGCCATATTAAAAGCTGCGAACTTACCTCTTGCAGCGCCAAGCGCGAATCTATCAGGCAAACCAAGTCCGACGTCAGCCGATCATGTCATTCATGATTTGAGCGGAAGGATCGCTGGCATTGTGGATGGAGGGTCAACTGGTGTTGGTCTTGAGTCTACTGTTGTGGACTGTTCTGGAGATGTCGTGACAATTCTCCGTCCAGGTGGTGTCACGAAGGAGCAGTTAGAAGAAGTGGTCGGCGAAGTGAAGGTTGATCCAGCATTAAGTGATGATGGCCAAAAGCCAAAGTCTCCTGGTGTAAAGTACAAACACTATGCACCGACAGCTCCTGTTACGCTTGTGGATGGCTCAGAAAAGCATTTGCAAACGATCGTGGACAAGCGTAGAGCAGAAGGATTGAAAATAGGCATCCTGGCAACAGAGGAATCAAAGTCATTATATCAAGCAGATATCATCATTCCATGTGGATCAAGAGATGACCTTATTTCTGTAGCGAATCGTCTTTATGATGTATTGAGGCGGTTCGATGAATCCGATGTGGATGAAATCTATAGCGAAATATTCACACATGAGGGAGTAGGAGCAGCGGTTATGAACCGGCTATCAAAAGCTGCAAACAATCGTGTGATGAAAGAATAGTAAAAACCCGCTCATTTGAGCGGGTTTTTTCATCGAGGCTAATTATTATTGCGTTTCTTTTCCACAAACTCTTCTACCATTTTCGTTGTTACGTAAGTTCGTGTAGGGATACTTCCTTGTTTAGCAAGTTCATTAATTTGAAGTGAAAGTTCATTGATCCGTTCAGTTGTATAAGATTTGTTCGCTTCACATTGTTCAACAGCATGAGCAATCGCTGCTTCTCGCTCTTTATCTAACTGAATAAACAATTTAATTTCACGATTTTTTTCATTAAGCTGATTTGAAATACCTTTGTGAACGCTCATCTAATTAGTTCCTCCATTTCGGCTCATTCCATACTAGAACATTACCCTTAACGAGCCCTTCTTAACCTATTATTCCTCCTTTCCCTTCTATTTTCAAGAGGACGTGCATAAAAGTTGAATAGCACGTCCCGGGAGGAGATGGAATGTTTTCCACTGTATTAATTGGTGAGCTCGCAACGTTAAGTATAATGGCATTTGCTCTCGGCATGGATGCTTTTTCAGTTGGACTAGGCATGGGTATGATCCCGCTCCGGCTTCGCCAAATTGCCAAAATCGGCGTTGTGATCGGACTATTTCATATGGGGATGCCACTTGCCGGTATGATCATCGGGCGCGTGCTTTCCGAGCATTTTGGCACGATTGCAACAATGATCGGCGGCGGTCTATTGCTTTTACTAGGCATTCAAATGGCACTATCATCACTTTCATCGAGCGATAAACCATTTGTCACTCCAGTGGGGTTTGGTTTACTTATTTTTTCTTTAAGCGTTAGTCTTGATAGCTTTTCCGTTGGACTAAGTCTTGGCATTTACGGTGCAAGAGTGGTTATCACGATCTTATTATTTGGGCTTATTAGCATGCTCTTAACGTGGTCAGGCTTAATGATGGGTCGGAAATTTCAGAGCTGGATCGGCTCGTACAGCGAACTTCTCGGCGGTTGCATACTATTTGGGTTTGGGCTGAAGCTTTTGATTTTGTAATGTGCAGTTAAGTGTGTTTGGCCAAATAAATCCAAATTTCGGCCAATAAAAAGCTCCAGGGAAGGCTAAGGTACTTGCGGACACCCTCACTGAAGCTTAAGATAAGCTGAATTACTCCGTTATCCCCTGTAAAAGCCTCGCATAAGGAGAGTTTGCTGGGAGCATGATCACTGTTTCGTCGTTCAAAGTCGTTTTATACGACTCAAGCGTGCGATAAAGCTCGTAGAATTCAGGATCTTTACTAAATGCTTTGTTGTAGATTTTAGCCGCTTCAGATTCTCCCTCTGCGCGAATTTCTTCCGCATCGGCATCTGCTTTAGCAATTATGGTATCGACCTCTTTATCTGTTTCCGCCTTGATTCTATCGGAATCCGCGTCACCTTGAGATAAATACTCCTGTGCTTTCGATTCACGCTCTGAAATCATTCGCTGGAAAACGGACTGTTCGTTTGCGTCAGGGAGGTCGGTGCGCTTCATGCGCACATCTGTTACCTGAATGCCGTACGCATCGCGATCGAGGAGTTCATTTACTCGCTCCCGAACGTTATCGTTGAAGCTACCCCGGTTAGATTTCTCTTCGTTTATGATTTCCTCATATTCAAGCTGACCGAGCTCAGATCGGATGACTGAGAAAATAAATTCACCCATTTTCGCTTCGGCATTTTCAATTGTTCGTGCATTAGTGATCATATCTTGTGGATCGCTGACAGACCAAACGGCGTAGTTATCCACAGTCATCCTCTTTTTATCTTTCGTTGTAATTTCCTCTGGATTGACATCGTAAAGCATTTGATACTTTGGAAGCGTCGTAACTGACTGAATGAACGGTACTTTAAATTTTAGTCCGGGTTCTGTTTCGATTTTAACGACGTCACCAAATTGACGAATGACCTTGTACTCGCCTTCCTTTACAACAAATAGTGTGCTGAAAAGCCCGCCAATCATAATGAGAAGGAGAACGATAAGTACTGCGGTTTTTACAATTTTTCTAGGACTCATCTTACGACGGTGTTCATCCATATTAAAAACGTTCTCACTCATTCTTTTCACTCTCCTTTGGCTTTGGGGTTTCAGCTGTTTTTTCTTTTGCTGGCTGAATCGGTAAGTATTTGACGGTGTCTCCACCTTCGTCGGTAATGTAAATTTTCGTATCAGGAAGAACTTCTTCTAACGTCTCTAACACAAGGCGCTGTCTTGTAATATCAGGATTGGTTTTATATTCATTATAAAGAGCATTGAAGGTAGCAACGTCACCACGGGCTTGCTCGATTCGCTGAGCCTTTTCACCCTCAGCTTTCGAAATACGAGCATCCTTTTGACCTTCTACAACATTGAGCTCCTGGTTTTTGTATTTCTTCGCACCGTAGATTGTCGTTTCTTTTTGTTCACGGGCATCGACGACGTTTGTGAACGCTTTACGTACTTCATCATTTGGCAGTTCAACGTCTTGAAGCTTCACATCAAGAATGGAAATTCCTATTTCGTAACGATCAATTAATTGGGTGAGAATATCGCGAACATTTCCTTCGATTTCCGCTTTACCTGACGTAAGGGCTTCGTCTATTTCTGAGCTACCGATCACACCTCTTAATGAAGCGGATGTAGCATTATAGAGAATTTCTTTCGGTTCATCAGAGTAGTACAAATATTGTTTAGGATTCGTAATTCGCCATTGCACAACCAGGTCGGCGAGTACGATGTTTTCATCTCCAGTTACCATTTTTGTTTCCTCTGGAAAATCCACAATTTCTCCATCTTCCTCATCATATCCAAACGTTAAGCTGAACGTCTCTCTTGGTAAAATATCCACCTGTTGGATCGGCCATGGCAGTTTAAAATGAAGACCAGCCTCGCTTATTTCTTCATCTACTTTCCCAAATGTCATAATGACAGCTTGCTCTGATTCATCCACTGTATACCAGCTTGTAACTAGAATGACCCCCAGGATAAGAAATAGAACAACCGCACCTGACAGGATGACAATTTTTCTTTGTGACATCTAACTTCCCCCCTCGATTTTCTTATAACAAGTATTACGTGCAGATAACAAAAAGGTTTCGTAATTCCCATATTTTTTCACAATAACTGTTGGGCGATAGAGGGTGGATTTATCCCCCTTCATCTCTCATAATAGGAGGAGAAGGGAAGTGGACATGGTGAGAGTTTTATTTGTATGCACAGGTAACACATGCCGCAGTCCAATGGCGGAAGTGATTCTAAAAAATAAAAGCAAAGAAGTTGAAGCGAAATCAGCAGGTATTTTTGCAGCGAACGGTGCTCCTGCGAGTCGTCAGGTTGAAATACTTCTAGAAGAGAAAAATGTTCCATTTGCCCATACGGCAAAAATGCTAGATCGACAGTTAGCAGAATGGAGCGATCTCCTTCTTACGATGACTAGTAGTCACAAAGCACTTGTACTTCGTGATTTTCCGGAGCTAGCTGATAAGGTTTATACATTAAAAGAATATGCAGCAACAGAAGATGAGAAGAAATACGATTCTTATCAAGAGAAAGCGGCTGAGATTGAAATGAAGCGAGCGGCTTTTCATCATGAGATCCAAAGCGTTACAGGAGAAGATGAACAGCAGAAGCGCAATCAATTCGAAGCGGAAATGAAAAAAGATCTTGGAGAATTGCAAGCGCTTGAACAAGGTTTGCCTTCAATGGATATATCCGATCCATTTGGCGGTACAATAGAACAGTATCGAACAACTTATACAGAAATTGAGACAGCGATTGAGCAAATGATGGAACGGATCCGTCAAGAAGACATGGAGGGGTAAGAATGAAGGTAGCCATAGGTGCAGATCATGCGGGCGTTAATATTAAGGGTGACATCATCATAGTAATTCAGGAGCTTGGTATGGAGGTCATCGATCTTGGGTGTGATTGTCACGATTCCGTAGACTACCCTGATTATGCGATTCCTGTTGCAGAAAAAGTAGCTTCAGGAGAAGCGGATCGCGGCATATTGATTTGCGGAACAGGGATTGGAATGTCGATTGCAGCAAATAAAGTCAATGGTATCCGATGTGCGCTCGTACATGATCTTTTTAGTGCGAAAGCGACTAGACTACACAACGATTCCAATGTTCTTGCGATGGGCGAACGTATCATTGGCCCTGGCCTTGCCACGGAGATTGCCAAGGTCTGGCTTGAAACCGACTATGAAGCAGGACGCCATGCTAGAAGAGTCGGCAAAATTACAGAATACGAAGTAAAAGAATAAGGGGGGCGTTACCTGTGGATGAACAAACAGCGCGTCAAATTACTCGGCATACGCTTGAAGCGCTCTCAGACCTTCAGAAAGATGCCCGTCTGACAGATCGTCACTTGCTCGTCATTGGGATGAGCTCTAGCGAAGTGATCGGTCAGCGTATTGGGACTGCTGGGACCGTTTCGGCAGCGGAGGCTATTTACGAAAGTATTGATGTGTTTCAAAAAGAAACAGGTGTTCAGCTTGCTTTTCAATGTTGTGAGCATTTAAATCGAGCGCTTGTCGTTGAGCGAGAAACGGCTTATGACAAGGGTTATGAAATTGTAGCGGCTATCCCGACTGCGAGAGCAGGCGGTTCGATGGCGACGCATGCTTATGCTCAAATGAATGATCCAGTTCTCGTTGAGTTTATTTCAGCGGACGCAGGAATCGATATTGGCGATACGTTTATTGGTATGCACATCAGGCATGTGGCAGTACCAGTTCGAGGTAGGCACACGTCGATAGGTGAAGCTCACGTGACAATGGTTCGCTCAAGACCGAAGCTCATTGGGGGAGAACGCGCCTCATATCTTGGGAAAAATGAGCATTGCTTTTAGCCTCAAAACCGAACAATAAATTAGTTCGTTTAAGTAATATACGGATCCAAACTTCTGTGGTACAATGCAATCGAGATTGCATCACAACTGTTCGTGTTGACGAATGGAAATATGTGTGGGATGGAAAGGGGATATCAATGCAAAACCTAGCAAAGCAGGATCAAGAACTTTTACAGGCAATGAAAGACGAGCTTGGTAGACAGCGCAGCAAGATTGAACTTATCGCATCAGAGAATTTTGTATCAGAAGCCGTTATGGAGGCGCAAGGATCAGTACTAACGAACAAGTACGCGGAAGGCTATCCCGGTCGTCGTTACTATGGTGGCTGTGAATATGTCGATGTCGCTGAAAATATTGCAAGAGACCGTGCGAAGCAGCTCTTTGGCGCGGAGCATGTGAATGTTCAACCTCACTCAGGGGCACAGGCGAACATGGCTGTTTATTTCACGATTCTTGAGCAGGGAGATACTGTTCTCGGAATGAACCTTTCTCATGGTGGCCATCTTACACACGGAAGCCCTGTTAATTTCAGTGGCGTGCAATATAACTTCGTCGAGTATGGTGTAGATAAAGAATCACAGCGTATTGACTATGATGACGTTCTTGAGAAAGCCAAAACCCATCGTCCGAAATTAATTGTAGCAGGTGCAAGTGCTTATCCACGCGAAATTGATTTCAAGCGTTTTCGTGAAATTGCGGATGAAGTGGATGCTTACCTTATGGTCGACATGGCTCATATCGCTGGTCTTGTGGCGACAGGTCATCATCCAAACCCTGTACCACATGCTCATTTCGTTACAACAACAACACATAAAACCCTTCGTGGACCTCGTGGAGGAATGATTCTCTGTAAAGAAGAATTCGCGAAGAAAATTGATAAGTCTATTTTCCCAGGAATTCAAGGCGGTCCGTTGATGCATGTGATTGCAGCGAAAGCCGTAGCATTTGGTGAAGCACTTTCTGAAGAGTTTAAAACTTACTCCGAAAAAGTGATTGCGAATGCGAAGAAACTCGCTTCAGCACTTGAAAAAGAGGGCATTAATCTTGTTTCTAATGGTACCGATAATCACCTTGTTCTTCTAGATCTACAGAGTCTTGATATGACAGGGAAAGTAGCTGAAAAAGCACTTGATGATATCGGGATTACAACAAACAAGAATACAATTCCTTTTGATCCACAAAGTCCTTTCGTAACGAGCGGTCTCCGTATTGGGACAGCAGCTGTTACCTCACGCGGCTTTGGTGAAGCAGAGATGGAAGAAATCGCTAGTATTATTGGTGACGTATTGAAGCATCATGAGAACGAAGACGAGCTTCAAAAAGCAGTGAAACGTGTTCAGGAACTTACGGATAAATTTCCAATGTACGAAAGTATTTCCTACTAATATAGATGTACACGCCGGGAGCCTATGAACTTCCGGCGTTTTTATAGAGAAAAAACGACGAATCCACATCAAGAAAGAGTTTTGCTAACTAAATAGGAAGAGCGTGAATATTTCATCATCTTATAAAGCCTTGAATCAAACCGTGTTTTTATGTAGAATTGCGAAGAAGATTTAGGAACGAAACCAAAACGAAAAGGGGAGTGCATACGATGGGTAAAGTATACGTGTTCGATCATCCGTTGATTCAGCATAAGCTTACATACATTCGTGATGAGAAAACAGGAACGAAGGAGTTCCGTGAACTTGTAGACGAAGTGGCAGCACTTATGGCTTATGAAATTACAAGAGAACTTCCGACTGAAGAAGTGATGGTGAAAACACCTGTAACAGAAGCGAAATCAAAAGTTCTCTCTGGTAAGAAGCTTGGACTTGTTCCAATTCTAAGAGCCGGTCTTGGCATGACAGACGGCATTCTGAAACTAATCCCAGCTGCAAAAGTTGGACACGTAGGGCTATATCGCGACCCTGAAACGCTTCAGCCTGTAGAATACTACGTGAAACTTCCTGCTGACATTGAAGAGTGCGAATTTATCGTGATCGACCCAATGCTTGCAACAGGCGGTTCAGCTGTTGAAGCCATCAACTCCCTTAAAAAGCGCGGAGCTAAAAACATCAAAATGATGTGTCTCATCGCAGCACCTGAAGGCGTGGAACTTCTGAACGAAGCTCACCCTGACGTTGATATTTACATTGCTGGTCTTGATGAGAAGTTAAACGAAAAAGGATACATTGTTCCAGGTCTTGGTGATGCAGGAGACCGCTTATACGGAACGAGATAAAGGATTCCAAAACCTCTTCCCTAAACGGAAGGGGTTTTTTGATTGGAAGTAAGAACACACGATTTAAGAGGGGGATCTGATTGATCAAGAATGGTTCAATGATTCGGTGAAATAATGTACGGATGCCGACAAATGTGAAAAAAAAGTGACAAATTCCGCTGTATTTAATAGGGAATGATTCCCTGTTTCATCTAAATAACACATCTCTGCTCGTGTAAGCGTTACTATCCTTGGTATTACTGGGTTTTTTGAGTGTTTTTCTATTTGTGAATTTGATCACACCATTTCCCCTAAACGCATTGACATCAAGTACACCCTATTGTAGACTTACAAAGGGTATAGTGATAAGGTTTTCATTTGCTCAAATTATGCTTTTCAATGACTCACCTTTACAGCAAAGGGGCGCTTGATTTGAAGGCGATGGCACTCTATACAACAATCTTATCTTATCTAGTTGGATCAATCCTAACGGGGATATTCCTAGGCAGATGGATGGATAGCCTATTCGACACCTTTCCACTTTTTCTTATCATTGGCCTCCTGCTTGGTTTGGGCGGAGGGATTTATGGATTGGTTCGTCTTCTACATAAGTTTACAGGGGAAGATTAGATGACAGAATACACTCAAAGTTTTCGCCGCTACATGCAATTCACCCTGTATTTGCTCGCCATTTTTGTAATGGGTTGGGGGATTACCTCATATAAAGCATTATTCCTCGGGTTAATTCTTGGCACCATTTTCAGTATTTACAACCTATTCAACATGTTCCGTAAAATCGATCGTCTTGGTGAAGCTACAGTAAAAGGGACAAAGGCTAGATCACTTGGTTTGTTAACAAGACAGGCTGTTGCTGGACTCAGCGTACTGGTTGCATTAAGGTATCCAGAGTATTTTAATTTGCTAGGTGTGGTAATTGGGTTAATGACCACCTACATTATCATTCTCATAGATTCAATATCCAAAATACGCTTTAAGTAGGAAGAGAGGTGAAAAGCTGTTGGAACATCATGCACCTACAACTGAATTTTTAGGAATGACGTTCAATCTATCTAATATTTTGATGATCACTATTGCTTCTGCCATTGTATTCATTCTTGCAGTAGTAACAACGCGCTCTTTAGCGATGCGCCCTACGGGATTGCAGAACTTCATTGAGTGGGTAATGGATTTTGTAAAAGGTCTTATTGGTTCAACGATGGATTGGAAGACCGGGGGACGTTTCTTGTTTCTAGGGATGACGCTACTCATGTATATTTTTGTATCGAATATGCTTGGGCTACCATTTGCCATTGCAATCGATTCGGAGCTTTGGTGGAAGTCTCCAACTGCAGATCCGACAATCACGCTAACTTTAGCAACGATGGTCGTGGTGTTAACACATTATTACGGTATTAAGATGAAAGGTGCGAAGGAGTATGGAAGAGGATTTGTTAGTCCACTGAAATTCCTATTTCCTTTCAAAATTATTGAAGAATTCTCGAACACCTTGACGCTTGGCCTTCGTCTTTATGGTAATATCTACGCTGGTGAAATTCTGCTTGGACTTCTCGCGGGTCTCGGTGGCGCAGGAATTGCTGGAGCGCTTGGAGCCTTTCTTCCTATGCTGTTATGGCAAGGGTTTAGTATCTTTGTCGGTACAATTCAGGCGTTTATCTTTACAATGCTAACGATGGTTTACATGGCGCATAAAGTGGCAGATGACCATTAAAACAAGGTATCAATGAGTTTTTATTATATAAAAATATTTATGAATTATAAGGAGGAAATTTAGCATGGGTTTATTAGCAGCTGCAATTGCAGTAGGTTTAGCGGCAGTAGGTGCCGGTATTGGTAACGGTCTTATCGTAAAGAGTACAGTTGAGGGAATTGCTCGTCAGCCAGAACTTCGTGGTACGCTTCAAACAACAATGTTTATCGGTATTGCACTAGTTGAGGCACTTCCAATTATTGCCGTCGTTATTGCATTTATCGTAATGGGTCAATAATTCAATTAGATAAAGATACGGATTTGTTTCATGATGGCGGAGAAAGTTTCGAAATGAAACCTTCGCCATTCGTTTTGTATGACCTCTGAAGGGAGTGAACACGGTGTTCAATAGTTTAATTCTAGGAGCAGGATTTGCTGCAGGCGATATTCTTTTCCAACTTGTCGCATTTATTGTTCTTCTTGCACTACTTAAGAAGTTTGCATGGGGTCCACTCATGGGCATCATGAAAGAACGTGAGCAGCACATTGCGAACGAAATTGAATCAGCTGAGAAGAACCGTAAAGAAGCTGAAGCATTCTTGAATGAGCAGCGCGATGAAATGAAGCGTGTTCGTCAGGAAGCGAAAGCTATGCTTGAGAATCAAAAACAAATGGCTGACCAACAAGGTCAAGAAATGATTGAAGCGGCTCGTCTTGAATCCGAGCGTTTGAAAGAAGCGGCTACTGCTGAAATCAAACGCGAACGTGAAAGTGCAGTTGCCTCTCTACGTGAACAGGTAGCTTCTTTATCTGTCATGATTGCTTCAAAAGTTGTTGAGAAGGAACTTGATGAGCGCGCACAAAAGCAGCTGATCGATGAGTATCTTGACCAGGCAGGCGATCAGAAATGAGTAGAGAACATGCAGTAATCGCAAAACGTTATGCCGGTGCTCTTTTTGACATCGCTCGTGAGAAGGATAACGTCGAGCAAATCAAGAATGAGCTAACTGTTGTTAAAGATGTCTTTCATCAAACGCCAGATTTAATGAATGTGTTGAAACATCCAAAATTCACAACAGCTGAGAAGAAGAACATGATCCAGACTAGTTTTGGGTCGTCTCTCTCCACTCACGTGATGAATATGCTTTTTACACTGATCGAACGTAAGCGTACAGCAATCGTTTTCGAACTTGTTGATCAATATGAAACACTCGCTTATGAACAAAAGCAAACAGCAGTAGCGAAAGTTTATTCTGTGAAGCCTCTAACGGAAGAGGAGCAGATGAAGGTCTCTGCAGTATTTGCGAAACAAGTAGGCAAAACAACGCTTCTGATCGAGAATGTGATCGATCCTACTTTAATCGGTGGTATTAAAGTACGTATTGGTAATCGCATTTTTGACGGTAGCATTAGCGGAAAACTTAAACGCATGGAACGAGAATTAGTTTCAGCGAAGAGCTAGAAGATAGGGGTGAATATGCATGAGCATCAATGCTGAAGAAATCAGTGCGCTGATCAAGCAGCAAATCGCAAATTATCAAACTGATATTAAAGTTGATGATGTTGGTACCGTTATCCAAATTGGTGATGGTATTGCTCGTGCCCGCGGTCTCGATAACGTGATGGCAGGAGAGCTTGTTGAATTTTCAAACGGTGTTATGGGTATGGCTCAGAACCTAGAGGAGAGCAACGTTGGTATCATTATCCTTGGACCATACACTGAAATTCGTGAAGGCGATGAAGTACGTCGTACTGGACGCATCATGGAAGTTCCAGTCGGTGAAGAACTTCTTGGCCGTGTTGTAAACCCTCTTGGACAACCTGTTGATGGACAGGGCCCACTAGGTACAACAAAAACTCGTCCGATCGAAAGCCCAGCACCAGGGGTTATGGATCGTAAATCAGTACATGAGCCACTTCAAACAGGAATCAAAGCAATTGACTCACTTATTCCAATCGGACGCGGACAGCGTGAGCTAATCATCGGTGACCGTCAGACTGGTAAGACTTCTATTGCAATCGATACAATCCTAAACCAAAAAGACGAAGATATGATCTGTATCTACGTTGCAATTGGTCAGAAAGAATCTACGGTACGTGGCGTTGTTGAAACGCTTCGTAAGCAGGGTGCCCTTGATTACACAATCGTTGTAACGGCAGGAGCATCTCAGCCTTCTCCGCTTCTTTTCCTTGCACCATATGCTGGTGTAACAATGGGTGAAGAATTCATGTATAACGGCAAGCACGTTCTTGTTGTATACGATGATTTAACAAAGCAGGCTTCTGCATACCGTGAACTTTCCCTACTACTTCGTCGTCCTCCAGGTCGTGAAGCATATCCAGGGGATGTATTCTATCTTCACTCACGCCTTCTTGAGCGTGCAGCGAAGCTTAGTGATGCAAAAGGAGCAGGTTCACTAACTGCCCTTCCGTTTATCGAAACTCAAGCTGGCGACGTATCAGCTTATATCCCAACTAACGTTATCTCCATCACTGATGGACAGATCTTCCTTCAATCTGATCTCTTCTTCTCGGGTGTGCGTCCAGCGGTTAACGCCGGTCTTTCCGTATCCCGTGTAGGTGGTTCCGCTCAGATTAAAGCGATGAAGAAAGTTGCCGGTACACTCCGTCTTGACCTTGCATCATACCGTGAGCTAGAAGCATTTGCTCAGTTCGGATCTGATCTTGATAAAGCAACACAAGCGAAGCTGAACCGCGGTGCTCGTACGGTTGAAGTTCTTAAGCAGGGGCTAAACAAGCCACTTGCTGTTGAGAAGCAGGTTGCGATTCTTTACGCTCTAACTCGTGGATTCCTTGACGATATCCCGGTTAACGATATTACGCGTTTTGAAACTGAAATGATGACATGGATCGAACACAATAAGAAAGATATTTTCAATACAATTCGTGAAACAAAAGCTCTTCCTGATGAAAAAGAATTCAACGGTGCAATCGAAGAATTCAAAAAGAGCTTCGCAGTATCTGAATAAGAGGGGTGCGGCGGAATCGCCGCGGCCAGCTTAAAAGGTGGTGAAATGAATGGCATCTTTACGCGATATTAAGTCGAGAATTACGTCGACGAAGAAAACAAAGCAGATTACAAAAGCAATGCAGATGGTTTCGGCTGCGAAATTGAACCGTGCTGAAATGAATGCCAAGTCATTCGTTCCATACATGGAGAAAATTCAAGAAGTTGTTGGAAGCATTGCAAATGGATCGAGCGGCGGAAGTCATCCGATGTTAGAAAGCCGTGAAGTGAAGAAAACGGGCTATGTGGTTATCACATCAGATCGTGGACTTGCTGGAGCGTACAATAGCTCGGTACTACGTCATGTGTATAGAACAATTAATGAGCGGCACAACTCTACAGATGAGTATGCAATTATCGTAGCTGGTAAAGTAGGACTTTCCTTCTTTAAAAAGCGCGGAATGCCTGTCGTAGAAAGCATTGTTGGTCTTTCAGATCAGCCTGCCTTCGCAGACATTAAGGATATTGCATCTCGAACAGTAGGTATGTTTGAAGACGGAGCTTTCGATGAGCTTTATCTTTATTACAACCACTATGTAAGTGCCATTCAGCAGGATTTAACGGAGAAGAAACTTCTTCCGTTAACGGATATTGAGACAGGCGAAGGCAAATCACTTGCAAGCTATGAGTATGAGCCATCTGAAGAAGAAATTCTTGAAGTACTCCTGCCTCAATATGCTGAAAGCTTGATCTACGGAGCGCTTCTCGATGCGAAAGCAGCCGAGCATGCATCCCGTATGACAGCGATGAGAAGTGCGACAGACAACGCGGACGATCTTATCGGCGACCTTACACTTTCTTACAACCGCGCTCGCCAGGCTTCAATCACTCAGGAACTTACTGAGATTGTAAGTGGAGCGGCAGCGTTAGAATAGCGGAAGTGGCCGTTTAGGCCCGACAAGCGCTGGAGGCTTTTGGAATGAACACGCACTTTGTGTTCAATCGAAAAGGTGAAGCGACTCGAGGGCCTGGCCACTGTAGCTGGACA
This sequence comes from Pseudalkalibacillus sp. NRS-1564, assembly GCF_050467905.1. Lineage (NCBI taxonomy): Bacteria > Bacillati > Bacillota > Bacilli > Caryophanales > Fictibacillaceae > Pseudalkalibacillus > Pseudalkalibacillus sp. NRS-1564. Next base: position 92,062 of record NZ_JBITPM010000030.1, read on the forward strand.
GACGAAAAGCGGAACGAGCCCGTTTAAATCCGCAGGTTGTTGGAAGCCATGAGAATGAGACGGTTTATGTCTCAATCGAATGGGTGAAACAGCCGGAGGATTTGGCTCGTGTAGCTGGACAATACTACGATAAACCATAAATGCTATTTGAAAGACTTACTTTCAAAGGCAGCTTAAAGCAAGTTAGGAGGGAACAGGATGAACAAGGGATACATTACCCAGGTTATGGGTCCGGTTGTAGACGTTAAGTTTGAGAGCGGAAAGCTTCCAGAAATCTACAACGCCCTTAAAGTTAACTATATCGCTCAAACTGGTGCCGAAGAGAGCATCGAATTGACGCTTGAAGTCGCGCTTCACCTTGGCGATAACTCTGTTCGTACCGTAGCAATGGGTTCAACAGACGGTCTTGTACGTGGAGTTGATGCTCTAGATACAGGTGCACCAATCTCCGTTCCAGTTGGGGATATTACACTAGGACGTGTATTTAACGTACTAGGTGAGAAAATTGACCTTAATGAAGAACTTGGCGAAGTTCGCCGCGATCCGATTCATCGTCTAGCACCAGTATTTGATGAACTTTCAACAACTACTGATATCCTTGAAACAGGAATCAAAGTAGTAGATCTTCTTGCACCATACGTTAAAGGTGGTAAGATCGGTCTATTTGGTGGTGCCGGTGTAGGTAAAACGGTACTTATCCAGGAACTGATCAACAACATCGCCCAAGAGCACGGCGGTATCTCGGTATTCGCAGGTGTTGGTGAACGTACGCGTGAAGGTAATGACCTTTACTACGAGATGACTGATTCTGGCGTTATTAAGAAAACAGCAATGGTATTCGGTCAGATGAACGAACCACCAGGTGCACGTATGCGTGTTGCCCTGTCTGGTCTTACAATGGCAGAGTACTTCCGTGATGAGCAAGGACAAGACGTTCTTCTCTTTATCGATAACATCTACCGCTTTACACAAGCTGGTTCAGAGGTATCGGCATTGCTTGGACGTATGCCATCAGCAGTAGGTTACCAGCCTACACTTGCTACTGAGATGGGTCAACTTCAAGAGCGTATTACTTCAACTAACAAAGGTTCTGTTACTTCAATTCAGGCAATATACGTACCAGCCGATGACTATACTGACCCGGCTCCGGCAACGACGTTTGCTCACCTTGATGCAACAACTAACCTTGAGCGTAAACTTTCTGAGCAAGGTATCTACCCAGCGGTGGATCCACTTGCTTCAACTTCCCGTGCGCTTTCTCCGGAAATTGTTGGGGATGAGCACTACAATATTGCGCGTGAAGTACAGCAAACACTTCAGCGCTACAAAGAGCTTCAAGATATCATCGCAATTCTTGGTATGGATGAGCTTTCTGACGAAGATAAGCTAACTGTTTCTCGCGCTCGTCGCATTCAGTTCTTCCTTTCTCAGAACTTCCACGTAGCTGAACAGTTTACTGGACAAAAAGGCTCTTACGTACCAGTTAAAGAAACAATCAAAGGATTCAAAGAAATCCTTGATGGTAAACACGATGATATTCCAGAGGACGCATTCCGTCTTGTTGGAACAATTGAAGAAGTAGTTGAGAAAGCGAAACAAATGGCGTAAATAAAAAGTAGGGTGGAGACCCATGGGCCTTCGCTCCCACTTTTGGCTATTTGGGCGATAAGCCAGCTTTTCTAATTACGATCACACCCAGGGAGGGGTACGATGAATACATTGAAAGTCAGTGTAGTCACCCCTGACGGCCCGGTATACGAAGGGGAAGCTGAACTAGTCAGCGTAAAAGCAAAGAGCGGTGAGCTCGGTATTTTACCAGGACACATTCCGCTTGTTGCCCCTCTTACAATTAATGCGGTTCGTTTCAAGAATGGAGCGGATACACTATTACTGGCCGTTAGCGGTGGGTTTGTTGAAGTAAGACCAAAGCAGGTAACGATCCTTGCTGAGTCTGCAGAGCTACCTTCCGATATTGACGTGGAACGTGCACGTGCTGCGAAGGAACGAGCGGAACAACGCTTGGATCAAGCGAAGCAGGATAATGTTGATTTCAAACGTGCTGAGCTAGCGCTTAAGCGTGCAATCAACCGCCTGGATTTGGCAGGTAAATAAGAAAAAAGCACCGGAGGAGACGTTCCTCTGGTGCTTTTTTTCGCGGAAATATAGGTGTTAAGTTACATCATTAGGGAGCATGTCAGCTATCTTATTAATGGTTTTCCAATTTCGAATTGTTGCATACTCATTGACTCGAGTTAAGTAGGTCGCAAGCTTTGAATTTCGAATACTATCATGAAACAGAAGGAAAACGTCTCTTCCGATCAGCTCACATTCTTCTTTCTCAGAAGCATATGAAACAAGTTTTTCTTTAACATCTGCCCGGAGTGGTTCCGCTAACATAGCTACATAAAGGCTTTCTCCAACAGCCTTTTCTTGCGCTTTTGCAATTTGTTCCTCGTGAAACGGACAACTCTCGATCATGCTTTGCCACTCTGTTGCCGATCTTATTACTACAGGCACCTTCAATTCGAACTCGGTGCTGATGATTTGTTCCATTCTTCTCCTTGAACCCTCTTCCGGTTCTTCTGAATCAAAAAAGACATTTCCACTTTGTATATACGTTTTCACATGTAGAAAGCCTTCCTTTGTCAGGGAATCTCGTAACTCAGCCATCTTTAGTTTGTTTTTTCCACCAACGTTAACCCCTCTTAATAATCCAATATAGCTCGTCATTCTTGTCCCACCCTTTATTCACTTTGATATGCTTCGGATTTGAAACTAGTCATGATTTAATTACGATGTGCTAAAGCGATAATCCTCCACAATTTCGATTATTTCATTCAGAATAATCATTTCTAGAAATTGTTTTTAGTTGTTTCTGATCATATACTTCATTCCACTTCCTGCTCGTTTGCACAAAGCTGCTTTGTAACAAGTAATCGGATGGATACTTTTTAAGTAATACGGCAAGATGGCTACGAATGCTTTCAATGTCTTGATCGGTTAGGGGCGATGATGGAGTGATTCGTAGATTAAACGTTATAAAAAAATCTTCTTTTTCCTCACTTGTTGCCTGTTTTTTGAAATAGCCCCACATATGTTGGAGTGTTGTCCGCATACCTTTTTTAGTATAGGGGAGAGTTAAGCTTTCACTGATGAGATCATAAACATCAACTAGCTCTTCATGAGACTGAGCGTTTTTTAATGCTTCTCCCACCTTTTGATAATGTTCATATCCCTTTGCCATCACGGTATATTTGTTTTTTGCCCACAGTTTCTCTGTAAGCGTTCTGATTCTTTTGTCTGGCATATGATCACCTCTGTTCGAAATTTTAAAAAAACTTATAAATAAAAGCAAGAATAAGAGTTGGGATGTTGAATTAGTATACAAGACTAGCAACTTTACAGCACGATGAGAGGAGAGACCTGAATGGGTGAATCGCTTAACGTGTACCAAAATAGTTATCTCTTCGTAATGATGTTTCTTTTCCTTGGCCTTCTCCTTCCAGCTGTTGCTCTAACAGCTGGAAGATTCCTTCGTCCTTCAAAACCAACACCGGAGAAACAAACAACCTATGAAAGCGGCATAGAGCCGTTTCACCAGAGCTGGATTCAGTATAACGTTCGCTATTATTTATTCGGACTGCTTTTTGTGATATTTGATGTCGAAACCGTTTTCTTATATCCGTGGGCGGTTGCTTATCAAAAGCTTGGTTTCTTTGCGTTCATCGAAATGATGATCTTTATTGTCATGCTCTTAATTGGCTTACTATACGCATGGAAAAAGAAGGTGCTGAAATGGATATAAATTTAGAGAATATTACACCGGAAGAATATGAAGAAATGAAGCAGAATGTCTTCCTGGCAACGCTTGAAAACGTAAAGGCCTGGGCCAGGAGTAATTCGCTTTGGCCGCTTACTTTTGGTCTCGCATGCTGTGCAATTGAAATGATGGGTTCAGGGGCTTCCCATTACGACCTTGATCGCTTTGGAACATTTTTTCGAACATCGCCAAGACAGTCTGATGTCATGATTGTATCAGGAACCGTAACGAAGAAAATGGCTCCTGTGCTAAAGCGTCTCTATGACCAAATGCCTGAACCTAAATGGGTTATCGCCATGGGTTCGTGTGCCACAGCTGGTGGCCCTTATATTCATTCCTACGCGGTCGTCAAAGGGGTCGATCAAATCGTACCTGTCGACGTATATATACCTGGATGTCCACCTAATCCAGCAGCACTTATCTATGGAATTAATAAATTACAGGAAAAAATTCGCTATGAAGCTCGAACCGGAAAGCGGGTGACCAACCGATGACAGATGGCAAAACACCTGAAGAGCTAGCAGAAGAAAAGCGGATAGCGGTCGAAGAGGCAAAACGGAAAGCCGCTGAGTTACGACAAAAGAAGGCTGCTGAAGCTGAGAAACCTGCAGACGACCTAGAGCTTCAGAAGAAAAAAAGCAGTGGCTGCTGCAAAGGCCAAAGCAGCTGCCCTCAAGAAGAAAAAAGAACTGGAAAAAAATGAATCAGTAAGTGAAGAGTCAGACGACCTAGCGTTAGCGAAAAAGAAGGCTGTCGCAGCAGCAAAAGCCAAAGCAGCGGCTCTCAAGAAGCAAAAAGAAATGCAGCAGAATGAAGCAATAAGCAAGGATGGGGATACCGATGCCGATCTAGTAAAAAAGAAAGCAGTAGCGGCTGCAAAGGCCAAAGCTGCAGCACTTAAAAAGCAGAAAAAGGATGGAGCGTCTGATATTTCAGATGAGAAAGCAAAAGCGGTAGCTGCCGCAAAAGCAAAGGCGGCTGCAAAGGCGAAAGCAAAAGCATCTGAAGAAAACGAAGAGCCTGTAGAAGAGACCCCTTCACCGAATCAACCTGTCCTTGACCGCTATCTTCACATCATTCAACAAAATCTTAGTGACGATCTTTTAGAAGACGCTTATATTAATCGTCTTGCAAAAGACGTTCCGACGCTCGTTGCTAAAAAACACACGTACTTGAAGCTCGCCCAATTTCTTAAACACAATGAGCTTCTTGCTTTTGACTATCTTTCAGAAACACATGGAACAGATTTTGAATCGCATATGGAAATTTACAATCATCTTTACTCCTATCAGAACAGCCAGAGCGTAGCGCTCAAGGTGAAGATAGATCGAGACGAACCAGTTATTGATTCCCTCACGTCCCTCTGGGTAGGGGCGGACTGGCCCGAACGTGAGGGATTTGATTTACTTGGCATCGTGTTTAAAGGGCATCCCAATTTAACACGAATTATGATGCCTGATGACTGGGTAGGGCATCCCCTTCGAAAAGATTATGAGCCGTATGATGTGGAGGTGTAGCAATGATACGGACAGAGGAAATGCTTTTGAATGTAGGACCTCAGCATCCGAGCACTCATGGTGTCTTTCGCATTGTTCTCAAAATTGATGGAGAAATCATTAAGGAAGCTAAGCCGGTTATTGGTTATCTGCACAGGGGAACAGAAAAAATTGCGGAGAACCTTCAATATACGCAGATCATCCCATATACCGACCGGATGGACTATTTGGCTGCGATGACGAATAATTACATCCTCTGTCATGCCGTTGAGACGATGATGGCAATGGAGCTTCCAGAGCGGGCAGATTATCTTCGCATTATTGTCATGGAGCTTGGACGAGTAGCGAGTCATCTCGTTTGGTTCGGAACATACCTTCTCGATATTGGTGCGATGAGCCCATTTCTATATGCGTTCAGAGAGAGAGAAGTCATCATTAACCTACTAACCGAAATTTCAGGTGGTCGTCTTACCTTTAATTATATGCGCGTAGGCGGAGTGAAGTGGGATGCGCCAGATGGATGGCTTGATAAAGTTCGTGCTTTTGTTCCTTATATGAGAGAACAGTTTGCTGGCTATCACGATCTTGTGACGGGGAATGAAATTTTTATGGCAAGAATCAAAGGAGTAGGTGCTTATTCGAAAGAAAAAGCACTTTCGTATTCCTTGAGTGGGGCGAACCTTCGGTGTACGGGTGTGAAATGGGACCTTAGAAAAAACGAATCGTATTCGCTTTATAACCGCTTTGAATTTGATGTTCCAGTCTTCCGTGAAGGCGATGCGCTAGCGCGTTACCATTGTCGCATGGCTGAGATCGAAGAAGCATTGAAGATTGTAGAACAAGCGGTAGAGCAAATTCCAACTGAAGGTCCTGTTATGGCAAAAGTACCGCGGATTATTAAACCGCCTGCAGGAGAGACTTACGTTCGAATTGAATCACCACGTGGCGAAATCGGGTGCTATATCGCATCAAAAGGAAAGAAGGAGCCTTATCGACTAAAGTTCCGCCGTCCCTCCTTTTATAACTTACAAATACTACCTGAGTTGTTAGAAGGGGAAAACATCTCGAACTTGATTGCGATCCTCGGGGGCATTGATATTGTGCTCGGGGAGGTGGATGGGTAATGATCAACGACATGCTTGGATCTACACCGAGCTACTGGCAGACACTTGGATTTTTCCTTGTAGGTGCTGCGATGTTGATGGTCGTACTCGGTTTTGTAACGTACGCTATTTTGGCAGAGCGAAAAGTACTTGGCTTCATGCAGCTCCGCCATGGTCCAAACAGAGTAGGGGGAAGGTTCGGTTTACTGCAAACGGTAGCGGATGTGCTGAAGCTGTTACTTAAAGAAGATACCATCCCGAGGGATGCAGATCGTCCATTGTTTATCATTGCACCGGTTGTCGCGTTTGCCCCAGCCTTCATTGTGATTGCCGCCCTTCCATTAACAGAACGGGTTTCGTTTGCGAACATTGGCGTTGGCTTGCTTTATTATATTGCGATTTCTGGCATTTCTACGATCGGAATCCTGGCAGGTGGATGGGCATCAAACAATAAGTACGCTCTTCTTGGTAGCATGCGCTCAGCGGCTCAAATGATTTCCTATGAAATTCCACTTGTCATGAGTGTGATCGGCATCGTGCTTTTGACAGGTTCGCTTAATTTAAACACGATTATTGCCGAGCAGGAGAGTGTGGCATTTCTTTTTAAGCAACCGCTCGCCTTTGTGATTTTTCTAATCGCTTTTGTTGCTGAATTGAACCGTACGCCATTTGATTTACCCGAGGCGGAATCCGAGCTCGTAGCCGGATATCATGTTGAATATTCTGGCTTCCGCTGGGCGTTCTTCATGCTTGCAGAATACGTATATTTATTCGCTATGGCTTCGCTAACGACGATTCTATTTCTTGGCGGCTGGCAGGCGATTCCTTACTTATCTTTTATTCCAGGACCAGTCTGGTTTGCACTGAAATTTATCCTAGTCGTCTTCGTGATGATCTGGATTCGCGGTACATTCCCTCGACTAAGAGCGGATCAACTCATGTCCTTTGGCTGGAAAGTACTATTGCCACTCGCACTATTGAACATTTTTCTAACGACCGTTGTCATTGAAATCATTCGTTCATTCTAGATAAGGGAGGAAGCCCAACATGCGAGGACTTGCAAAAGGTTTAGCTTACACCCTCAAAAATATGACGAAAGAGAAAGTAACCTATAACTATCCGGATCAGCCACTAGCCTTACCAGATCGATTTCGTGGCATTCAGAAATTTTATCCTGAGAAGTGTATTGTCTGTAATCAATGCGTTGCCATATGCCCAACTGACTGCATCACCTTAACAGGTAAGAAGCATCCAGATCCAAGCAAGAAAGGAAAAATCATCGACACGTATGATATTAACTTCGAAATTTGCATTCTTTGTGACCTTTGCACAGAGGTATGCCCGACCGAAGCGATCATTATGACGAATAATTTCGAGCTTGCCGAATATAGCCGGGATGATCTTTTTAAGAATTTAGAATGGCTCGATGAAAATGACACGAACCTTCGAAAGGAAAATAAAGTATGACCGGAGAGCTGCTCGTCTTTCTTTTCCTATTTCTTGTGACGATTACTGGCGGCTTGCTGATGATTAATCTAACGAAAGTGATTCATATGATGATGGCGTTAGTGCTAACTTTTCTCGGCATTGCTGGACTTTACGTGATGCTTTCAGCAGAATTCGTGGCTGTTGTGCAAGTTCTGATTTATTCTGGCGCTATTACGATCATCATGTTATTTGGCATCATGCTGACGAAACATTCTGAAGAAGAAACGAAAACAAGCTGGGCAAAGAAAGGGCTCGTTTTAACTGGGATCACCGTATTCTTTCTGATCGTCTTTAAAGGCATTCGTACTGTTTCTCTCGGGCCACAAGCAGAGAGCTTGCACGAAAATAATACGGAGCAAATAGGTATGATGTTGTTCACAGATTACGTTATTCCATTTGAACTTGTATCTGTGCTCCTACTCGTCGCTCTTGTCGGAGCAATCATTATTGCAAAGAAAGATGATCCCGATGATAAAGAAGGTGAGCAGTCATGAGCTCAATCCCACTTTCGGCTTTTCTATTAACGGCGTTGATTCTTTTTTGTATCGGTCTCTACGGGGCATTAACGAAGCGGAACGCCGTCATCGTCCTTATCTCGATCGAGTTAATGCTGAATGCAGTGAACTTAAATCTTGTAGCTTTTGCAAAATATGGTGTAGGTGCTTCGATTCGGGGGCAGGTATTTTCTCTTTTTACCATTACAGTCGCTGCAGCGGAAGCCGCTGTCGGCCTTGCCATTCTTATGGCGCTTTATCGGAACAGGGCTACCGTCAATGTAGATGAAATGAATACACTCAAAAAGTAGCGAAGGGGGTATAAAAGTGGACTATGTCTGGCTTATACCAATGTTGCCGCTTCTATCGTTTCTCATCATTCTTTTCACTAGGCCGATTCTTTATCGAAAAGCCGGCGTTGTGGGCACCGTTCTCGCTGGTGCTGCCTTTATTTGTTCCCTTCTCGTGCTTTACAGTCATTTCGTTAAAGGGAACTATCTCGTAGAACACAACTGGCTCTCCATCGATTTAGTGGTGATTACGGTGGGCCTTGAAGTGAATCCGCTAAATGCTTTGATGCTCGTGATCGTCACGCTTGTCAGCTTTCTCGTACATATGTATTCGATCGGTTATATGGCGAATGACGAGCGCTATGCAACGTTCTTTAGTTATCTTGGTCTGTTCACTTTTGCGATGACGGCTCTCGTTCTCTCACCAAACCTCCTTCAACTTTATGTTTTCTGGGAGCTTGTTGGTGTTTGTTCCTTTCTACTAGTAGGTTTTTATTTCTATAAACCAGAAGCAAAGGCAGCTGCAAAAAAAGCTTTTATCGTCACAAGGATTGGAGATATTGGTCTGCTTATTGCGATTTTCCTTCTCTTTTGGCAAACAGGAAGCTTTGAACTCGATGTCATTTTTGAAGCGGCTCAAGCAGGCGATATTGCCCCTTCAATGGTCACGCTAATAGCGATTCTTATTTTCGTAGGGGCGATAGGAAAATCTGGTCAGTTCCCGCTCCACACATGGCTTCCTGATGCGATGGAAGGTCCAACCCCAGTCTCGGCTTTAATCCATGCAGCGACAATGGTTGCTGCGGGTGTTTATCTCGTTGCTGTCATGTACCCACTCTTCGCAAGTTCAGAAACGGCTATGACAACCGTTGCCATAACAGGTGGATTCACCGCCATTTTTGCAGCGACAATCGCCCTTGTCCAGAAAGACATTAAACGCATACTTGCCTACTCAACCATTAGTCAACTAGGGTATATGATGCTTGCCCTAGGTGCAGCGGGCTATACAGCAGGGATTTTCCACCTGACAACTCATGCGTTCTTTAAAGCCTTACTCTTTCTTGCTGCAGGAAGTGTGATCCATGCGGTCCATGAACAAAACATTCATAAAATGGGGGGGCTTCGAAAAAAACTGCCTATCACAGCAGTTCTCTTCTTAATAGGTTGCTTATCCATTTCTGGATTTCCGCTATTTGCAGGTTTTTTTAGTAAGGATGAGATACTTGTCGCGACTTATGCGGATGGGCGCTACATTTTATTTGCGATTGCTTTAGCAACCGCTTTTCTGACAGCGTTTTATATGTTTCGCCTTTACTTCCTCGTCTTTTCTGGCACGGGTTCGAGTGAAGCGAAAGAGTCTTCTAGGGTGATGCTGATTCCAATGATTGTCCTTTCGGCTTTAGCTATTGTTGCGGGGTATATTCAGACAACGTGGTTCGGTTCGTTTCTTGGTGACTGGCTAGAAACGAGCCCGTATCCGATATTAGCCAATCATCATTCAGGACCCTCGTGGATTCCGGTCAGTGCGAGTTTGTTAGCCATTGCAGGAATTGGACTCGCCTGGTTCATGTATGTAAGAAAAGGCATGGCTCCAGTTGGAGGGAGCGAAGTGCATAAGCTGTTAACGCATCAATATTATATCGACGAAATATACGAAGCTACCTTTATAAAAGGAACCCGTGTGATCGGTTACTTCTGGTTGTATTTTGATCGCTTTATTATTGAAGGAGGCGCTCAGGGCATAACGGGAATTGTAAAGCACTTAGGAAAAGTGGGAGCAAGAATTCAATCCGGTCAAGTTCAAACATACGGCACCGTAGCATTCTCTGGTTTAGTGGTCGTGCTCCTATTAATTGCAGTATTTGGGGGGTATTTCTAATGGATGAGTCTTACTTGCTAACGATCTTGATTTTCTCCCCACTACTTGGTGTCATCGTTCTTGCTATGATGCCCTCACAGCATCAATCAATCAAAACAGTTGGTATTCTTGGCACAGTGCTACCACTAACGTTAACGATTTTTGTATTTAGCTTATACGATCGAACATTATCAGGCGTTCAATTTGCGGAAACACATCAATGGTTTGAGTTAATGACCGCGATTAGTCCCAACGAGCCTTATCCAGTGACTTATGATCTTGGGGTGACAGGGCTATCGCTTCTTTTTCTAATGCTATCTTCATTGATTACGTTTCTCGCCTCACTTGCGGCCCTTCGCATTCAAGAAGGTGTGAAAGGATTTTATATCCTCTTTTTGATACTGGAACTTGGCATTCTCGGCGTTTTTTCAAGCGAAAACTTGTTTTTGTTTTTCTTATTCTTTGAAATGACTCTTGTTGCGATGTTTCTACTTGTAGGGAAATGGGGCGGATATGAGCGGGAAAAAGCAGCCTTCTCTTTCTTAGTTTACAACGGGATAGGCTCGATCCTATTGTTAATTGTCATTATCGTTCTCTTTGTTGAGACGAGAACGACAAATATTAGTGAGCTAACCTCTCTCTTACAAGAGACAGAGTCCTATGAAATTATATCTGGAAACACTAGAATGTGGCTGTTTGCCCTGCTGTTACTGGCATTTGGTACAAAGCTTCCAATCGTACCGCTACATACGTGGATGGTACGAGTACACGTGGAGGCTCCAATCGCCATTGTGATGATTCACGCCGGTGTATTACTTAAAATAGGCGCATATGGGCTCATACGTTTCGGAGCGGGATTCTTTCCAGAGCAGCTAAAAGAAACGGCAGTTCTTCTAGCTATTCTTGGCGTCATTAATTTGCTGTATGGTGCTTTTATTGCCTTAGTTCAAACAGAACTTCGCGCTATTCTAGCCTATTCCTCGATTTCGCATATGGGAATCGTCATTCTGGGCGTTGCTTCATTTAATACCGCGGGTCTTCAAGGGGCAGTGTTCCAAACAATTTCTCATGGTCTTATCGCAGCGCTGCTGTTCCTGCTTGTTGGTGTACTGATCGACCGTTTTCACACCACAAAGCTTGGAGAATTAGGTGGTATTGCAAGTCAGACGCCCCTTTTTGCAGGTTTTTTCCTGGCAGCCGGGCTGGCATCACTTGGATTACCTGGAATGAGCGGTTTCATCAGTGAATTTCTAGCTTTTTTAGGCTTATTTGAAACGATGCCTGTAATCGGAAGCATTGGCGTGATTGGTCTCATTTTAACAGCGGTTTATATGCTTCGCGCCGTTCTTGCGGTTACCTTTGGTGAAAGACGCCCAACGTTTGATAAGGAAAGAGATCTATCTGCTGTTGAGCTTGTTCCATCAGCTATTCTACTCAGTATGATTATTTGGATTGGTGTCTATCCTGCAGTGTTATCTAACACACTTCAAATCGCTCGTACACTCGGGATCGGAGGTTAACGAATGGATATCGATACGTTGCTAGCGTACCAATGGAGCAGTATGATGCCGGAATTCACTATACTAGTAACAGCAGTTGCACTCTCGTTGATCGATCTCTTTATGGATAAAAAGCGAGATAGGTCTATTCTCGTTTGGCTCGCAATCGTCGGCATCGCACTGGCCATTGTCTTTCTTATTTTTCAGTTTGATAATGGAGTTGTCACGATTCTAAATCAAACTTATCGACTGGATTCTTTTGCGAAAGCGTTTAAGCTTCTTATGTTAATTGGAACTGGTTTCGTTATGCTTCTAGGCTTGAAAACGAATGATCTAAGCGAAGTGAAAGGTGAGTACCACTACCTTCTTCTAACGGGTTTACTAGGTGGTATGATGATGGCTTCGAGTGCAGATCTGATTACGCTTTTTGTAGGTCTAGAATTATTAAGCCTATCTTCATATGTTCTAGTGGGAATTCGAAAGAAAGATAAGCTCGCAAATGAAGCGGCGTTTAAATATGTCGTTAATGGCGGTATAGCGACTGCGATCACGCTGTTTGGGATGAGCTATTTATTTGGACTTACTGGAGAAACGAATATATATGAAATTCAAGCGCTAATGGGAAGCGAAGTAGTAACGGAAAATCGTTATCTTGCCGTTTTTGCTTTTCTCATGATATTCGTTGGTCTAGCCTTTAAAATTACGGCTGCTCCGTTTCATATGTGGGCACCAGATGTATACCAGGGAGCCGAAACACCGATTACAGCTTATCTTAGTGTTGTTTCTAAAATAGCTGGATTTGCAATCACACTTAGACTGCTAATGGTACCGTTTGTCTTTGCACCTGGTACAGGAAAAGTAATTACACCAGAGGGAATCAGCTATGAAACGCTACTTGTATCTGTTCGACCTTATCTTGTTCTATTAGCTGTTCTAACGATTCTTATAGGAAATGTGATGGCACTCAGACAGCTGAACGCAAAACGACTTTTGGCTTATTCCAGCATTGCGCACGCAGGGTATCTTCTCGTACCGTTAGCCGCTCTTTCTGAGTTAGTCTTTGATGCTGTGTGGTTTTATCTCGCCGCCTATCTGTTGATGAATCTGGGGGCTTTCGCTGTCATCCATGCCTTGGCGGAAAATGACGAGGAGGTTACGGTGGCTTCGTTTGCAGGACTATTTCAGCGAGCGCCGTATGTAACCATTGCTATGACGATCTATCTTCTATCTCTCGCTGGTATCCCGCTCACAGCTGGTTTCATCGGTAAGTTTGAGATTTTCATGAGTGCTCTTGGTACCGAACCGAAGCGATATTTTTTAGTAGTCGCTATGCTAGCGGGCACAGTGCTTTCCTATGTTTATTATTTTGGGCTGTTTATTCAAATGTACTTTAGACCTTCCCAAACAAAAAGGCCGGTTTTGGCATCAAATGGCATCGTCACCGTGCTAGCCATAACGGCAGCTGGAACCGTTTTGCTTGGGGTTTTCCCTTCCATTGCGTTATCCTTTATACATGATCATTTTCAATTTCTAGAGATTTTTAATCCTTAGAACAGCAGATCATTCTGCTGTTTTTTTCATGAATGAGTGCATTCCTACCAGATTATGACGAAAATGACTTATTTTGAATTGAAATAATCCCTTTTATAGTGGGAAAGTAGGGTATTCATTTGAGTGGAAATCTTTTATAATAGGCTCTTAGATGGAAAAATGTACGTTTGTCGAATGGTGCACTTGCAGATGGGGGGTAGAGAAGATGACAGAAGCACTGGCGCAACAATCGATTTTAACGATTGTCATTAACCTGGTTTTCATTATGATCACCTGGTGGGCGCTACAAACCGTTCGGTTCGATGTATTCTTTAAAAAGCCGAACAGTCCACAGGCGAAAGTCCTCATGATTTTACTAACCCTAAGCATCGGCTCCCTCGCAAGCAGTTTCTTCCTAGATTACTACAACTGGTCACTCCGTCTACAATATTTCTTTTGAAAAATGAAAAGCGAAAACGCCCGTTTAAACCCGACAAGCGCTGGAGCCTTCCAGAATGAACACGGTCTTTGTGTTCATTCTGGAAGGTGAAGCGATCGAGGGTTTGGGCGTTGTAGCTAGACAATGAAAAGCGAAAACCCCCGTTTAGGCCCGACAAGCGCTGGAGCCATTTAGAATGAACACGGTCTTTGTGTTCAATCTAAATGGTGAAGCGATCGAGGGACTGGGGGTTGCAGCTAGACAATGAAAAGCGAATGCGCCCGTTTAAACCCGACAAGCGTTGTAGCTAAACAAACACACCAGCGTTAACATACAGAAGCTTCGTACGGAATTTGTCGGGAACTGACTACAACTTCCATGTATGCACTCCCTCCTCGTGGTCACACTGAAAGATAAGAAGACCTGAACGGGGAGAGGGTTAAGATGAAGCTTCTAATCGGAGTATTATCTATTTTACTTTTAGCGAGTTTTTCAAATGGTACATCGGTCTCAATTGAAGATGACACGGAAGTAAAAGTAACCGAAATGGCGAATGTTTTATTAACCCACAATTATTCAATTGAGGGCTGGTCTCTTTACACACGAGAAAAAGTGAGTTTCATCAAGGAGTCCTTAGGGTACAAAGGTATTACGTCTAAGCTTACAGAAAGAGCACCCGGTTTTTCATGGGGTGATCTGGTAAAAAATGATGGAAATGTAAAAGTAAGTGGGACAAGAATTGATTCTAAGCTAGGTACGAAAGAAACACTGACACTCGTGTCTTATCCAGAAAACAATCGCATTAGCTCTTATCTTATTTACAAAATGGAAATAACAGGATTTTCTCAGGAGGAATGGCGAACAACGTACGAACGTTTTAAGGCACAAAAGACACAATTATATCCGCAAGAATCACCAGTTTTCACTTGTTTTGTAGGCGAGAAAAATGATACAATGAACATTGTTTTGTACAATGAAGCAGACAAGCTGTTAGGAGCTTTTTCCGCTTCAAAAGTAGAAGAAATCAATGAAGAGACGTTTGTATCTCTTTCCGCATACCATGAAGAGTGGGAAGAAGATCTTGTAACGAACAACAAGAGAATGAACATACAAATAGCATTACGCAATACAGGAATAGGCGGCGGAATAACCGCAACAATTGGCACACCAATAATTACGACTGAATATTAATATACAAATAGGACGCGGAGGGGAATACGTTGGAAAAAATCATCGTCCGAGGTGGCAGGAGATTGTCTGGCTCTGTGAAAGTTGAAGGAGCTAAAAATGCAGTCTTGCCCGTCATCACAGCATCTATTTTAGCAGGAGAAGGCACGAGCACGTTAAAAGATGTGCCTGCCCTTTCAGATGTACACACGATAAGTGAAGTATTAAGCTATCTTAATGTTGAGACGCAAATAGAAGGCAACACGATTAAAGTAGACGCAACAAAACCTTTGGAAACAGAGGCACCATTTGAAGCAGTTCGTAAAATGCGAGCTTCGTTTCTTGTAATGGGACCACTTTTGGCCCGTGTGGGTCATGCTCGTATTGCACTACCTGGAGGTTGCGCAATTGGTTCAAGACCAATTGATCAACACCTTAAAGGGTTTGAAGCGATGGGTGCAGAAGTTACGATTGGTAACGGCTTTATTGAAGCAGGCATCAAAGGAAGACTTCAAGGAGCAAAGATTTATCTTGATTTCCCAAGTGTAGGCGCCACTGAGAACATTATGATGGCTGCTGTACTTGCTGAAGGTACAACAGTAATGGAAAACGTTGCTCAAGAGCCTGAGATCGTTTGTCTTGCAAATTATTTGAACGCTATGGGTGCGAAAGTTCGCGGTGCAGGTACTGCTACAATCCGCATTGAAGGCGTTGAGAAACTAGTTGGAGCAGAGCATGCTGTCATTCCAGACCGTATTGAAGCAGGAACATTCATGGTAGCTGCTGCAATTACTGGTGGTAACGTTCTGATCGAGAATGCTGTATCTGAACATCTTCGTCCACTTATCGCGAAAATGGAAGAAATGGGCGTAGAAATTACAGAAGAAGGTCAGGGACTTCGTATTGTTGGACCTGAAACGCTTAAGCCTGTTGATTTAAAAACAATGCCTCACCCTGGATTCCCGACGGATATGCAATCCCAGATGATGGCGTTGCTACTTCAAGCGAAGGGTACAAGTGTGATTACTGAAACAGTATTTGAAAATCGGTTCATGCACGTGGAAGAATTCCGCCGCATGAATGGTAACATTAAGATTGAAGGACGCGCTGCTATTATCGAAGGGCCTTCTACACTTCAAGGTGCAGAAGTATCCGCTACTGATTTGCGCGCTGGAGCTGCTTTGATTCTTGCTGGCCTTGTAGCTGATGGCTACACTCGCGTTGATGAGCTTAAGCACTTGGATCGCGGTTACGTGAACTTCTCCGGAAAGCTTGCAAGCCTTGGAGCTGACGTTGAACGCGTAACAGTTGATGAAGATGCAAAGCCTGCAACAGAAACAACTGAAGAGCAATCAGTTAACATGAAACCAAAATTTGCATAATCTAATAATAAAGAAAAAAAGGAGGCCACTGGCCTCCTTTTTTGTATGCAACCAAAATAAATACTATATTTAATGACTGACAGATTATTGGTAAAAAACGTTTTGGCTGCTAGCATTTCTGTTCTAAATGGTTGTCCAACTCCATACGATGATAGGGGTAAACAATCGAGAAGGAGGCATGCGGATGAAGCGAATGGTAGGTTCACTTATTCTATTTGCAGCGATTCTAATCCTTCTTCCATCTATCCTGGTTTTACCTTTTGGAACAACGGAGATGAAGCAACCAGTAAGTGAAGGAAATCAGATGGCTGAGAAGAAGGTGGCAGAAGTGGTGGAAGTGGAAGTCCCGGTCTATCGTTCAGCAAAGACTGTGACGACGAGCATACCGATCGAAGATTATGTAAAAGGCGTTGTTGCTGCTGAGATGCCTACAGATTTCAATATGGAAGCTTTAAAGGCTCAAGCTCTCACAGCGAGAACGTTTGTCGTAACAAAGCTCACAAACCCTCCTGCGGACCTTCCCGATCAAGCGGTTGTAACGGATACGGTTCAGGATCAGGTATATAGAGATGAAGCCGAGCTTAAGAAAGCATGGGGCAAAGACTTTGAAGAGAAATATGCAAGAATAGAAGAAGCAGTTCAAGCCACGGCAGGGCAAATTTTAACGTATGATGGGAATCCGATTTATGCTTCCTTTTTCTCAACAAGCAACGGCTATACCGAGAATTCGGAAGATTATTGGGAAAATAAAGCTCCGTACTTAAGAAGTGTCGAAAGTCCTTGGGACGTTGATTCTCCAAAGTATGAAGACAAAGCGACGTTTACAGTAGCCGACTTCGAAAAGAAGTTAGGAGTCACGCTCACTAATGACCAATCGATTGGAACGATCAAAAACTTGACGGAAGGTAAAAGAGTTGCGGAAGTTTCAATAAATGGGAAGCAGTTTACAGGAAGAGAAGTCAGGGACCTTCTTGGCCTTCGTTCTTCTGACTTCACATGGGACCGGAGCGGCGATACGATTACTGTTTCCACGAAAGGATTTGGGCACGGCGTAGGCATGAGTCAATATGGAGCTAATGGAATGGCTGAGGACGGCAGTGCTTACTCTGATATCGTTAAATATTATTATCAAGGTGTTGCCATTAGTGAAATGGAAAAATACGTGACGAATTTTACAGCCCAAAGATAAAAGGCCGCA
>NZ_JBITPM010000031.1:0-61348 GCF_050467905.1 Pseudalkalibacillus sp. NRS-1564
AATTTATAAAGGCCAATCTTGTTGGCTGGTTGACGACGATCGTGGGAGGGTTATTGCTCTTTAATTTAACCCTGTTCAGAGGCTATGAAGGAGTATTTTTCCTCATATGCTACCTCTTTACCTTAACAATCATATTTTTGTATAGCTTGACAGCGCTTTTTGTTGCTCCTGTTTTTGTTCAATATAAATTATCAGCCCCTAAAGTTATCAAATACGCGGCCATCATTGCATTATCTTATCCGTTACATGCTTTGATGATGGGGGCAATCATGATTGCCTTCTATTATGTCCTTTTATTAGTTCCAGGGTTATTACCGATTTTCAGCTTTAGCTGGCTTGCCTTTCTACTCATGTGGGTAGCGAATCTTGTTTTTCGTAGAATGGATCAAAAAGAAGTTCAAAAATAACATTTATGGGAGATGAAAATATGGAAATCAGACATGCAACAAACCCGACAGAAGCCAAACACTATACAACAGATCAATTAAGAGAACGGTATATGATGGAGAGGGTTTTTACTGAAGGGGAAATCAATATGCTTTATGCTCATGACGATCGTATGGTGATCGGAGGAGCTATTCCAACAAGTCAGGAAGGACTTTCGCTATCCGCAACAGAGACATTAAAAACATCTTATTTTCTAGAACGTCGAGAAATCGGGATCATTAACATCGGTGGGCACGGAACTGTCCAGGTTGATCAAGAAACGTTTGAACTCGATAAGCGTGATTGTCTTTACATAGGAAAAGGCAAGGAAAATGTTACGTTTTATCCTGGTAACGCCGAGAGTGCAGCGAAGTTTTATTTTGTCTCTACACTAGCTCATAAAGAATATCCTACTCAGAAATTAGCGATTAAAGACGCGGAGCCTAACCACCTCGGTTCTATTAAAGAGTCAAATGAACGAACGATTTACAAATACGTTCACGCAGAAGGAATTCAAAGCTGCCAACTCATGCTAGGGATGACAATGCTAGAGCCTCATAATATGTGGAACACGATGCCAGCTCACATTCATGATCGCCGAAGTGAAATCTATTTGTATTTTGATATGCCTGAAGAAGGACGTGTTTTTCATTTCATGGGAGAACCAGACGAAACAAGGCATTTGCTCGTTTCTAATGAACAAGCAGTCATTTCCCCATCCTGGTCCATCCATAGCGGTGCTGGAACTTCAAGCTATACGTTTATTTGGGCTATGGCTGGAGAGAACTACACGTTTACGGATATGGACTTTATTGATATGAAAGACTTAAAATAGGAGGCCAATGATGGGATACTTAGATCGGTTTTCATTAGAAGGGAAAACAGCACTCGTCACAGGAGCAGCTGGAGGAATTGGTCAAGCAATCGCCGTGGCTTATTCAAAAGCAGGGGCAAACCTCATACTACTTGGTCATCGAAATAACTTAGATGAAACAACGCAACTGATTGAGGAAGGAGGTGGGAGTGCTCATCAAGTAATTATTGATTTAGAGGATGTTGAATCACTTCCAGCATATTGTGAAGATCTATTAAGTCAATTCCAAATCGATATCTTGGTTAATAACGCTGGGATCATTAGACGAGAAGAGGCTTCTAATTATTCAATAGACAACTGGAATGCTGTGATGAACACGAACGTCAATGCCTTATTCCTTCTTACTCAACATCTTGCTCGTCCGATGCTTGAACGAAAGGAAGGGAAAATCATTAATATTGCGTCTTTACTATCATATCAAGGAGGAGTGTATGTACCAGCATACACAGCAAGCAAACACGCTGTTAACGGTTTAGTAAAAGCGTTTTCGAATGAATGGGCAAAGGATGGAATTCAGGTAAATGGCCTTGCGCCAGGCTACATTGCCACAAATAATACAAAAGCCATTCGAGAAGATGAGAAACGCAACCAATCTATCTTAGAGCGCATCCCTGCTGGAAGATGGGGAGAAGCGGAGGACTTAACAGGCGCAGCTATTTTCCTAGCTTCTGAGGCTTCTAATTACATGAACGGACATACGTTAATTGTCGATGGCGGTTGGATGGCTCGGTAGTAAGTTGCTCTAAACGGAAGGGGGTGAGAAGTTGCAACGCATCTTACTTAGAGGAGGAAAAGTTTACACTCCTAATCCAAATCGTCAAGAAAATACTATTCTCATTGAAAATGATAAAATCACCGGTATCGGTTCAGATATTTCAAGAGATTTACCGGTTGATCAAGTGATAGATCTCCCTTCCCAATACGCTATTCTACCAGGTATGATCGATGTCCACATTCATGGTGCAGCAGGTTCAGACGTCATGGATAGTACCCCTGAAGCCTTAACAACGATTGCCAAGACTCTTCCCTTAGAGGGTACGACTAGCTTTCTAGCTACAACGATGACGAACCCCTCTTCAAATATTGAACATGCATTAAGAAATGCTGCTACTTATCATCAAAAAAATAACCATCCTGGCCAAGCTGAAATGATTGGGATTCACCTAGAAGGACCATTCATTAATCAAAACCGTGCCGGTGCTCAACCTACTTCCTCCATTATTAGACCTGATGTTTCAACATTCAAACACTACCAATCTCTCGCAAATGATTTAATAAAGCTTGTCACACTTGCTCCTGAGCTCGATGATCAATCAGAATTAACGAGGTATTTATATGAAAATGGGATGATCGCTTCAGTTGGTCATTCCGAAGCTAATTTTGTACAACTATCCCACGCTGTTAACTTAGGCATTCGACACGCGACACACCTTTTTAATGGAATGAACGGTCTTCATCATCGGGACCCAGGTTCGGCTGGTGCCATTCTATTAAATCAAAACATTTTAGCTGAAATCATCGTAGATGGGATTCATGTTTCTAAAGATATCGTAGATTTAACTTATCGGCTCAAGGGAGCAGAAGGACTTCTTTTAATCACAGACGCGATGAGGGCTAAATGCTTAAACGAGGGCATCTATGATTTAGGTGGTCAGGAAGTGGAAGTAAAAGATCATAAAGCCATACTAAAGAGCTCTGGCAGTTTAGCTGGAAGCATACTAAAAATGAACGAAGCTGCCCGAAACATGCTTGAATTTACTCATTGTTCCATGTATGACCTTATGAAGATGACATCTGAAAACGCAGCGAGAGAATTAGGTATCTGGAAGAGAAAAGGAAGTATAGAAGTGAATAAAGATGCTGACTTAATCGTAGTTGATGAACAAATGAATGTGCAATTAACGATATGTAGAGGACAAATCGCAATAGATCACTTCAAGAGAGCAAATAGCATAAGTTGATCCGTCAACCAATCCACTAATTGGGAGGATATTATGCAGAAACCGTTTGGATACTCTTCACTAACCGTCTTGACCTTAGTTATCTCCTTACTTGTTTCATCATCGCTTCATGCAGAAGAAAACAACATGATTCGTAATGGTAGCTTTGAAGATTCGAATGGTTCGTTAGACAAATGGGGAGTGTGGAAAGCCTCTGGAAACCCAACGATTGAAGCTATTTCTGACTCGTCGATTGATGGAAGTCACGCACTATCTATTCAAAGTCCTGATGAAAATGCTCGCGCCTCGGTGTATCAAGATATTCTTGTGGAGCCAGGGGAAAGTTATCAAATTTCTGAGTGGATTAAGCTTAGCAATGTTCAATCCTCTTCAAAGGGAGCCTATATAAGAGTATCCTTCTATAAACCGGATGGGCAAAGAAGTAAAGAATTCACGCTGTTTGAAGGGAAGGGAACAACCGATTGGGAGCAAGCCTCCCTAACGCTTGATATCCCTTCAAACATCACAAAAATACGCATCGAGAATTTTCTTGAAAACGGGACAGGGCAAATATTGATCGATGACGTTCAAGTTGTACCAACTACTAATATACTTCCGACAAAACTAGAATTGAATACTTCTTATAAAGCAATGGAAATTGATGAAACATTCCAAGCAGAAGCAACAGTATTACCTGAGAACGCTACAAATAAGGAAGTTACATGGACTAGTTCTGACAACACTGTTGCAGAAGTTAATCAAACAGGACTAGTGAAAGGTTTAAACAATGGTTTCGCAACGATTATAGCCACAACAGCATCTGGCGCGTTAACCGCCTCATTTACAGTAGAGATCGGTCAGGCTAATTATATTCTAAATGGAGCATTTGAGGATGGTGATCCTGGCTCCGTCCCTCCGAAGTGGAGTACATGGAAGCCGAAGGGAAATGGAGAAATAAAGCTTGTTACAGATCAGGTGAAGGAAGGAACACAATCTGCTTATCTACACAATACAAATCCTGATGATAGAACGTCACTCGTTCAAAGAGTTCCGATACAAGCGGAAACAACATACGCACTATCTTATTGGATGAAGACGGAAGATATTAATGAAGGTTCAGGGTCTATGGCCGTACGTATTCAATTCAAAAATGAGACATGGCAAAATACGTCAGGCATGATTTTAGTTGGAGCAAGGGAAGGTTCAAATGAATGGACAAAAATAACTAAACTCCTGAACGTCCCTAAAAACACGGTTACATTATCCATTGAACCAATGATGGATAGTCGAAATGGGAAAGCGTGGATTGATGATATGCAATTAGTAAAAGTGAACTATGATGAGCCACCTGATATCAGTGCGTTTCAAGCAACGACAATCACAACAGGAGCTGTCAAGTTAAAATGGGATGTCCCTCCCGGATATAATGACCTTTTAACATATAACATTTATCGAAGCACAGAAGAGGAGTTTCCACTTGATGAGGAACATCTATTAAATAAGAGTGAAACAAACGAATGGATCGACTCGAGAACTTCCTTAGGTGCTACCTATTTTTATAAGATAGAAGCAATAATGAAAGCCACAAAAGAAAGTAGTCAATCCAATACTGCATCAGTTGAAATCACAAACGTAAAACCACCATCTAAGCCACAGGCATTTAGCGTTCTTACTCATATAGAAAATGGCGCAGTAGGAACATGGGGATTATCTCCAGAATCGCGCCTTGAGTTCATCAGAATTTATTCTTCTTCAAATAAAATTGAAAATTTAAATGAGGCTACTCTTGTAGCCGAAGATCAAGCTCAACATCCTTCAATCTGGATGAATGAAGACGTTACTGATGAGTATTTCGCCATGACTGTCGTTGATGCGGAAGGAAATGAGAGCGATTTCATAACTGCTAAACAAAAAGATATTCTCCCTAAAGTCCAAGATGAACCAATAAGTCTTGATCATCCTTATTTGTATTTTAATGAAAATGACATAGACGAACTAAAAGCTAAAATAGAAACAGAAGCATATGCAGAAGATGCATTTAAAGACTTACAGAAAAACGCAGATGAAGCAGTCCAACGAACCACAGGGGAATTTTCACTCCCGCCTACTAAGAATAACCTTCACTTACATTTAGGAGAAATCGCAAGAGATGCCGGACTCGTTTATTGGATAACAGATGATGATAAATACAAAGAAGCTGCCATTACGATAATGAAAGAATACGCAGATCATTACCCCGATTATCCCCTGACAGGAAGTTATGATGGGAGACTTACAGCACAAACTCTTGAAGAATCGGAATGGTTGATCAATATAGCTTGGGTATACGATATGATGCATCCCTTTCTAAATGATAATGAGAGATATAAAGTAGAAGAGAATGTATTGAAAAATGCAATAGAAGTAATTGATCGCTACCAACGAGGTCTCTCCAATTGGCAGGTCTGGCATAATGCTGCGATAGGAAATGCCGCACTCGTTTTGAAAGATATGTCACGTCTTGATCAAGTTATCAATGATCAAAAGCATGGGGCAATAAAGCAGCTTTCGGAAGGAATCCGCCAAGATGGGCTATGGTGGGAAGGTCCAAGTACGTATCATGAATATGCCATTAAACCCCTTATGTACCTTTCTGTTCCACTCTATCAATCGAATCAAGACTTATTTCATGTAAAAAATGGTGAACAATATGCTATTAAAGAAATGCTCGATTCATTAATGAATTATACGTTTGGAAATATGGCTCGGCCTGCAATCGGAAATGCGGCATATAAAACCTTACAATCAAAAATGATATACGAGATTGGCTTCCATTACTATCAAGACCCAAAATACGCCTGGCTGATTAAACAATCCGTTGGAGAAAATCGTGAAGGTTCACTCACAGAGCCTTGGGCGATATTATTTGCAGATAAAGATCTTTCTTCTGCTGATTTTTCTATTGGTACAAATGACTTTGCTCCAGAAGGGGAAAATAAGAACGGGAGCACCTTTTATCGAGATTCCGGTTTAACGATTATCCGCAATCATAAACCGGCTGAGGAAGCGATGAATGTTAGTCTTTTTTATAGTCCTCCCGGAACTCCAAATGGACACCTTCATGCAGATAAATTAGGCATTATGATGTATGCTGATTCGAAAATGTGGCTGAAAGATGCTGGTTCCCTTGGGTATGACAATCCTATGCATGTGAGCTGGGCGAAACAAACGCTAGCCCATAATACACTCGTTGTTGATCAAACGAGCCAGTATCCGCAGGGGGACTCAACATATTTATGGCAAGCTGATGAACCAGGAAACCCTTCTTCAGGTTACTTAGAACATGACTTCATTGGTCCAGTTGTGAAGCAAACCCGTGCAATAACTGAGGCAGTTTATGAAGGGGTTGCCATGGAACGCACCACAACGATGTTAGATGAGTATGTGCTAGATTGGTTTCATGCTGAAAGTGAAGACAATCATACGTACGATCTTCCTTTCCATATAGATGGAGACTTAAAGGATATCACTGTTGACGATCGAAGTAATGTCGATCAACTTCGAGATAAAGGCGGCTATCAACATTTGAATAGTTTGGAGAAGGGGATTTCAGACGAGCTATGGGAAGCAACCTATCAAAAAGACGAACAGTTTTTTACCCTTACGATGCTAGGTGAAGAACAAACATCTATCTATACCGGAAATGTCTTCACTGAAATGCTGATGCCACGTAGATCGGCAAGAAAAACTGATTTTGTTTCTGTCATTCAACCTTACGAGGAAGAAAATGAAAAAGTAAATGTCATGGAAGTGCCTGTAGTGAGCGATCAATTTGCTAAAGGTGTTACTGTTTCTAGTTCGGATTTTGAAGATACCATTGTCATAGGTAACAAATTGGAACAAAAGAAGATGAACGAAATGGAATCCGACGGTGCTTTCGCTATGACAAGACATTCATTAAATGATCATAAACTAATAGAGCTCTCACTTCAGGAAGGAACTTATCTCAGTTTGGGTGAAACCAACCTAACACTAGATCAAGAGGGAAGTATCGAACTTAGTAAGATAGAAGAAAACTTTCGAATCGACTATCAAGGTTCTGACAATGTGATCACTCTTTCAGGTGATTTGATAAAGCCACAGACAAAAGTATGGATGTATGATGAAGAAAAAGAGAAAATGAAAAAGTTGAAAATGAATCAGAAAAACCAACTTACTATATCCGTTAAGAATAATGATCAATTTATTTTGACGGATGGTGGAAATCCGAAAGAAGTAGCACAGCTTTATTCACATGTAGAACCTATCTTTAAAGAACAGCAAACAGAACCAGAAGTCACTGGAGAAGTTTCCATATCTTCTGCAGAAGAAGGAGTTATTGTAGAGGGCGAAGATTTTGTTGATCAGGGGGGTGGAGAGGTCGTCATCACTCCAAAAGCCGGAGCATCAGAAGGATTAGCTCTGAAAAACTGGGATCATGAAAACCACTGGTTGAAGTGGAAAATCACGGTTCCAGATGGAGGAACTTACAAGGTGATTGTACGCTATTCCACTGATATGCCGAATGCTTATCGAGAATTCAAGGTAGACGACGGCCCAATGAATAGCTTTCATTTTCCTTCCACATATGGATGGGAGAATTGGGAAGATGTACGACTGGATGCTTTAGATAACCATCCGCTTCTATTTGAACTTGAGGCAGGTGAACATGTCATTTATATGAACAACTTACTTTCCCCTTTAAATATTGACTATATTAAATTAGTAAAGAAAAACAGCTAAAATTTCATCATTATCAAAAAGCAAGCCTGGATTCGAATGAGTGATTCGAATCCAGGCTTGTTGTTTTATGAAGCTTTGGATTGAACGAGAGAAGAGGAAGTTGTTTTTTCTTTTCTAAATACGTGAAAAACAATATTTAATGTAATTGCCGTTAAACTACCTGCTACAATCCCATTGTCTGTTAGAATTTGAAGGCTTTGTGGCAGTTTTTCAAAAACAGATGGAGCCGCTGTAACACCTAGACCAACTCCAATCGAACAAGCAATGATAAAGAGGTTCTCTTGAGATTGAAAGTCTACGCGAGAAAGCATTTTAATGCCATAAGCCATTACCATACCAAACATAACAATCATAGCTCCACCAAGGACTGGTGGCGGGATAATAGTTGTGACAGCACCGATTTTTGGCACTAAACCGAACAAAATCAGCATTGAACCAACGAGATAAATAATTTGCTTCTTCTTGACACCAGATAGTTGAATTAACCCCACATTTTGTGAATAGGTCGTATAAGGAAATGCGTTAAATAATCCACCTAATACAATCGCTAAGCCTTCTGCTCTGTAGCCGTTTCTCACATCTTTCTCCGTCAGTTTATCATCACAAATATCACTTAAAGCAAAGTATACACCTGTAGATTCTACAAGGCTTACAAGAACAACGAGAATCATCGTCAAGATAGCCGTCCATTCAAATGTAGGTACGCCAAAATAGAGCGGTTGAATTAAATGAAACCAGCTAGCTTCTTTAATAGGTGTTAGGTCAACCATCCCCATGAATCCGCCAACGATCGTACCAACTGCAAGTCCTATTAAGATGGCAACTGAACGGATAAACCCTTTAAAGAATCGAGTCAATAACACAATAAAGAGAAGCGTACCAAATCCAAGACTAATATTCTGTAATGATCCAAAATCAACCGAACCTTCCCCACCTGCTATATTCCCCATAGCAACGGGAATCAAGGTAATTCCGATGATGGTGACGACTGAACCAGTCACAACCGGTGGAAAGAATGCTATTAATTTGCTGAAAATAGGTGAGATTAGGATCACGAATAAACCTGCAGCGAGAATGGCTCCGTAAATGGCAGTAATACCATATGTTCCACCGATCGCAATCATTGGACCAACTGCGGTAAAGGTACAACCAAGTACTACCGGCAAGCCAATACCGAAGAAACGATTTTTCCATACTTGTAGAATACTAGCCATTCCACACATAAAAATATCAATTGAGACAAGATAAGTGAGTTCCTTTCCACTTAACCCCAGGGCCCCTCCTACAATGAGTGGTACAACGACAGCTCCTGCATACATGGCAAGAACATGTTGAATGCCTAGTGATAAATATTTCAGGCTATTCATACGAAACTTCCCTCATTCACAAAGGTGACTTTTCCAGCTTCTAGTTTAGCGATTTTCGCTAACGATTCCACCCTAATCCCTTTTGAGCGAAGGCGTTTCCCGCCATCTTGAAATGCCTTTTCAATAACAATACCAATTCCAGCTACCGAAGCACCTGACTTAGAAACAACTTCTATGAGACCTTCAGCAGCTTGGCCATTTGCAAGGAAGTCATCAATAACAAGAACGTGATCTTCTTCATTTAAAAATTTACTCGAAATGGTGATTGTATTCGTTTCTTCTTTAGTGAAAGAATATACATCTGCCGTTAACAAGTCCTCCTGTAATGTGAGCGACTTTCGCTTTCGAGCAAAAATAAGCGGCACATTAAGGGTGAGGGCAGCAAAAACAGCTGGTGCAATACCAGATGATTCAAGTGTAACGACTTTTGTAATGGCGTCTCTTTGAAATTTACTCGCAAATGTCTCACCAATTTCCTTCATAAGTACTGGATCCACTTGATGATTTAAGAATGAATCTACTTTTAAGACAGCGTCAGATAAAGCTAAACCTTCATGACTAATTTTGTTCATTAAATTTTCCATATAAATTCCTCCTTCAATACAAAAACCCGGAGAACATCGTTGCTCACAGAAGAGTGAGCAACATGCCTCCGGGAATATAGATAAAGAAAGAGTCTACAGTAATTAAACTGATGGTTGCTCACTCATAGTCGAATCATTTACGGTGATCCGGTAGAAACTTGCAAGCCATATTCTTGCGGTTATATGAGTGATGTTCTTATTCAGGTTATGATTGGTATTATAAACCAGCATTTAAATCAATGTAAAGACAAATCTTAACAATGACTTACTATTAATTAACTTCGTTCGGGTTTCAAAGAAATAACGTTATTTGCAAACACCAGAACATTTTAACTCACGTGTTATAGGAGAATTGATTAATCAGTCGTTAATTCTGATAACAACTTATAGGACTTTTTCCGCTTTTCATAATCATATACAGAAGAGATCACCATCATTTCATCCGCTTGCGTTTCATCAAGAAATTCCTGCATTTTTCGTTTGACTGTTTCAGGACTACCAACAATAGAAGTAGCAAGCTGCTGATCAAGTGCCGCAAGCTCATATTCACTCGCATTTAGCTTTTCAACAGGCGGTTGAATAGGCGCTTCATGATTACGAATCAAATTTAAAAACTGCTGTTGTAAAGTCGTAGACAGATAATTTGCTTCTTCATCTGTATCTGCCACAATCACGTTTACACCTACCATCGTATAAGGTTTATCGAGTGCTTTCGAAGGCGTAAAGCTTCGGTGATACGTTTGGAGCGCACTAACGGTATTTTTAGGAGAAAAGTGACTTGCGAAAGAATAGGGCAACCCTAGTTTTCCAGCAAGCTCTGCACTGTATAGGCTAGATCCTAATAACCATGTTGGTACGTTAAGGCCTTTACCAGGAATAGCTCGTACTGGAGATGATCCCGGGCTCGTAGAAGGATCAAAATATGAGCGAAGTTCAGCGACTTGTTCTGGGAAATCCTGAGCCATGCTTCCAGTGCCTCGTCTTAATGCAAATGCTGTACGCTGATCAGTTCCAGGAGCTCGTCCAAGTCCCAAATCAATCCGTCCAGGGAATAACGATTCTAGTGTTCCAAACTGTTCAACAATGACAAGAGGGGAATGGTTTGGAAGCATGACTCCACCAGATCCAACACGAATGGTTGAGGTCCCCGCAGCAACATGTCCAATCACAACTGATGTAGCAGAGCTTGCGATGTAGGGCATATTGTGGTGCTCAGCTAGCCAGAAACGATTGTAGCCAAGTTTCTCTACGTGCTGAGCGAGATTTCTTGTTCGTTCTAAAGCATCGGATATAGTTTCTCCATCCATAACAGGAGCTAAATCTAGTACTGAGTATTTAATATCAGATAATTTTTTTTGACTAGTTGACATAATTTCATCTTCTTTCTCTATTCAGAGTGTAAAAGGGAGATTTTCTTTCAAGAAAAACCCATATTTAATTTTATCAGCAGGTATACTAATTGAAAAACAATATGCTCTAACACTCCTATCTTGACTCGCTACTCGTAAAAGAGAGGTTTGCTTATCTACTATTTTGTACATACTGATAAAAAAATAGTAGGAGAGAATAATATGAGCGAAGCACGATATCGCATTATGTTTTCGTATCGAATGAGGAGCGTTGGATTTCTATGTATACACTGCTTCGATACACTTGATAAACAAATTGTGACTATTCCTATTTACTCGAGTTATGAAGGAATTGACGTCCATCACGAGACTTTTAAGAAGCTTCCGGAACTGTTGCAAAACACCCTATTAGAAGAGAAACAAAAGCTTGATGCTGGATTCTATTCAATTCGTACTTGGAACATCGAAAACTTAGGATAATCCTTTAAACGTTCTCACAGAGAGAACGTTTTTTGTAAATTCAAAATTAAAAATGGGGGGGAACTACTAAACTTTCAATTCAATTGCATTTCCATCCAGATTTTGGTTGAAATAAAGTATAAATAAATGACTCTATATTCTATTCTCATAAGCTTGTATTATTTATATACTTAATTTAGAAAATTTAGAAAAATAAAAGCTAAACAGATTAAAGGGGGTAAAACACAAGTGGTTAAGGTGAGAAGTGAAGGCGCTAGTTTACCTTAAAAGCGAATGTAGAAGAGGATTTAATTAAATAATCAGAGATTTATTTTTCCGTTAAGTTGACCCGACAACCCTATCAATTCAAAGCAGAACTGATTCATTATTATGATAAACTAGAAAAGATTGGTTTCAGGAAAAAGTGAAATGAACTTCATCTATTACGATTGAAAAAGGAGAGGTTTTTATGAAAAGCAAAAAGTTGCGTCATGTCCTTATACCTGCGTTATCTCTTTCATTATTGCTTTCTGCTTGTAACTTATCGTCTGGAGCTGACAGTGAATCTGGTAGTGAGGAAGTCGAAGTCATTCGACAAGGGGTAAACTTACCTGACCCAGAAAATGACGTTATTAAGCAAGAACTAGATGAGGCACTTGGTTTTCCAGTGAATCTCTCCGTTAATCCTAATGACTATGAAAACAAATTAAACGTTCGTTTATCGGCAGGGGATTATCCTGATTTGTTTCAAGTTAGTCGAGCTGCTCTAGTAGAATATGCTAACAAAGGTTTACTACTAGACCTTGACCCTTATATGGACGACCTTAAGGAAGTTCAGGATTTTATTGGAGAAGATAATGTTGAAAAAGCGAAGGTAAATGATAAAGTTTATGCGGTGACTGTTCCTGCAAGCATACCTTTCTATACGTACTGGGTTAGGAAAGATTGGTTAGAAGCATTAAACATGGAAATGCCTAAAACAGTAGATGATTTATATGAAGTAGCAAAAGCCTTTCGAGAAGATGATCCAGATGGGAATGGGCAAAAAGATACTTATGGTCTTACCGGATCAGGAGTAAGCGCTTTCCAACCGATACTTGGTGCTTATGGTGTAGGAATGCCAAAAAGCTTTTATAAAGAAGACGGTGAATTAGTGAACTCATTTCATGATCCTGATATGAAAGAAGCTCTCACTGCAGTTACAAAGTTTGTTGAAAACGATGTAACGGACCCTGAAATTTTTAGTAATACAGGTAACGAGCCTCAACAAAAAGCGTTTCAAGGTAAATTTGGGATTTTATTTGATGGATGGGCGAATTTAACGAGTGATGCTTATATTGAACAATACAAAGCAGTAGATCCAGATGCTGAGTGGGTACAGCTTACGGCAATTGAAGGACCTGCAGGAAAATCAGCAGGAACGTGGGATATAGGTCAAGCTAATGGCTTTTATGCTATTCCGAAAGCACTTGAAGACCAACCAGAAAAGCTCGAAAAAATATTTAAACTTCTTAACTATGTAGCATCTGATGAGGGCTCTAAACTCGTTCAGTATGGAATAGAAGGAGAACATTATAACAAAGAAGACGGCAAGATTGTTCCAACGGACAAACTGGCTGAAGAGGGTGGCTACTTTTGGCTTTACCAATTCACTGGTCGACCTGAAATGGAGTACCTATCAACGAAATTCTCAAAACAAACGGAATATATCGAAGCTTCCGCAGACGCTCCGCGAATTGAATCTCTAAATGGGTATATTGATTATCCAGAGGGCTATAATTCGGCAGATGCTGATCGATTCTCTGAAGAAGAAATGATTAAATTTATAAGTGGACAACGTGACCTTAGTGAGTATGATGAATTCTTGAATAAATTAGATACAACATTTAATTATCAGATGATGCTTGATAAAGCAGAAGAAGATATTAATAAATTAGATCAATAATTATACTACCAAAGAAACAGCGCCTTCTATATCAATTGAGAAGGCGCTGTTCTTTAGTGAGACTTAGAGCAGCATAATGGCAATCCATCCAATCCCCCCTGTTGCAATAGCATAGAACAACATAGGACCAAGTGTCATTCGGATAATGGTTCCTTCTTTTCCAACCATGCCAACAACAGAAGCAGCTGCAACAACGTTTAATACACAAATCATATTTCCCGCGTTTGCTCCAAGTACTTGAAGTGAAAGAACGAGCTGTTCATTCATTTGAAGCTGATCAGCTACGCTAAATTGAAAAAGTGAAAACATCATGTTACTAAATGTTGCACTACCAGAAATGAATGAACCGAGAGCACCGATAAACGGGGCAACGAGTGGCCACGCATCACCAACCGCATTTGCAACAAGTGTCGCTAGCTCCATTGGCATACTCATAAGATCAGCACCATTCATTCCTGAGTTAATAAAAATCCGAACCATCGGAACAGCCGTTCCAAGTGCAATAACCGTACCAACCATCGTTTTCATAGAATCTACTACTGTATTCTTAACCGATTTTAGAGACATTTTATGAAGAAAGACTGTAGCTACTATGACAACAATAAATAGGCTTCCAGGTAGATACAAAGGTTCAAACGAAGTGCTGATCTCTGTACCTAGAATTTGGTTCCAACCAATTTTAACCGACCTTAGCCATCCTTTTTAAAGGTAATACGTCCAAGCGTGTTAACACTAATAAAAGCGCAACGAGTAAATAGGGCAACCACGCAAGCCACAAAGGTAGCGCTTTTGAAGGTTTCACATATGTTTCTTTTGCATTGTTGAAATTCCAGGCCTCATCAGGTAGAAGGAAGCCTCTTTTGGCTGCCGGAACGACAATTGTGAGTCCAACAAGACCACCAATGATGGATGGAAATTCAGGTCCTAAGAAGGTTGCTACGATAAATGCGGGCAGTGTAAAGCTCACTCCTGCAAATATAGCGAACTTCCATAAAGAAAGACCTTCCTTCCAAGAATGGTTTTCACCAAAAAAACGTGTTAACATCATGATTAAAATAAGTGGGATAAAAGTACCTACGAAAAGATCAATCATGACAGCACTTTGAGTGACTGCCTGCAAATATTCAGGCATCGATTGCTGTCCAATGGAAGCTGTTACTTGATCCGCGACAGCTGAACCCTGTCGGAGTCCTTGATCTACACCGACGATAATTGGTGTTCCAACTGCGCCAAAAGAAACTGGGCTGCTGTCAGCAATAAGGGCCATCGCAACTGCGGCAAGAGGAGGAAAGCCTAATGCTACAAGGAGTGGTGCTCCAATGGCTGCTGGTGTTCCAAATCCAGCTGCTCCTTCAATAAATGCCCCAAATAACCAGGCGATAATAATTAGCTGAACCCTTCGATCCATGGATATTCCCATAAATCCCGTGCGAATCGCGTCAATCGCTCCGCTATTTCGTAGCGTGTTTAATAATAAAATCGCTCCGAATACAATCCAAATAATCGACAAAGCTATGATTAATCCTTCAATGAATGCTGCTGTCATTTGTATCATTGGTATTTTCCATATCGCATAGGCCATTAATGCGGTGAGGAGTAAACTTCCCGGCATAGCTTTCGTTGCAGGTAAACGCAAAAGAACAAGTAAGATAAACACCGCTAAAATAGGAGTCAATGCTGTAAAAAGTTGAAGTCCATTCATTTTCATCACCTTTTCTTGTATATGCTTATATGTGACATCTTTCACATATAAGCATATACGAAATACAGTTCCCCATATGTGATAAAAGTCACTCTTCTAGTAAACCATTAAACCTAACAATAAAAAATCTGGTAAAATAACTGTGAAGCAATAATGAAGGAGCTGCTAATATGCTAAAAAAGGTAGATTATTTTTTCTATCCAGTCGAAGTTACTCAGCCTACTGGAGCAGAGGTGACGTATTACTGGGAAATTAGCGTGGCGGAATACGAAGGCAAAATCTATGCTTATGCAAAGGCAGATGAATTCGGAAGAAAAATCCGCTGGCATCAGAGTGATCAGCCTGACAAAGAAAGTGCTCTTGCTGTCATTCAAGAAAAGTGCAAATCGCAAAGCAAATAGCCTAAAAGCTAACGAAGCATATTTCGTTAGCTTTTTACTTTTAGCACATCATTACATATTCAAGCTGTTCAATTTAACATGCGTTCGATACATTCAGGGTAGGATGTTAAAAAGAGGCAACAAGATAGGGTGATGAAAATATGAATCAGAAAATCATAATCCTTAGCACACTTATATTAGCTCATATTCTGCTTTTTTTAAGCTTTGTTCGGTTCCCAGGAACATTTTGGCCTGTTTTTACAGTAACACTAGCCATCTTAATTTTCTTAAGTGTTAAAACAGGCGCACTTAAGTTCAAAAAAATCACGTTCAAACATTGGCTTTATATCGTCATTAGTGCTTTATTTCTATATATACTTTCCTATGTAGGGATAGAGGGAATCAAGTGGGTTTATCCCTCTTTATTCGAAGAGATGGAGCGGTTTTATGATGTGGTCCAACCCGTAAAAGCCTGGCATTTCATTAGTCTTGTTCTGATCGTCATTCCTGGAGAAGAAATCTACTGGCGAGGATATATTCAGCAACAGTTAAAGAAGTACAAAGAGGGAGACACCATCCTTATAGCGACCATTTTATATGCGACGGCTCATCTTTATTCCGATGCATATTTATTAGTACTAGCTGCAATCGGAGGTGGGATGGCCTGGGGATGGCTTTATGAAAAAACAAAGAACTTCTGGGTGCCATTATTATCACATATCCTCTTTGATTTACTCATTTTAGTTATTATTCCATTACTGTAAGTAACACGATTAAAGACTTTTCCAGAAGGGAGAAGTCTTTCTTTGTTTTATAAACGTAGTCACTATATGTTACAGTCTAATAGGTAAACGAGCGAAGCTTCTTGAAAACATACGCTATTTTAAATAATGCACTTCACTATTCTGGACTAAGCGGTTGCGACTTGGTTATACTTCTAGTAATATTAGACTGAATGGCTAAGAATTGAAAAGAGGGTTATAAATGAAAGAATCTATATACGGATTAACGTTTGATCAGCTAACTGAATGGTTGCTAGAACGTGGTCACAAAAAATTCCGTGCCTCCCAAGTACGGGATTGGCTCTATAAAAAGCGTGTTAAAGAATTTTCTCAAATGAATAACGTAAACAAAGACTGTATCAAACTTTTGGAAGAAAACTTTGCGATCCAGACATTAACGCAAGAAATCAAGCAAGAATCTTCTGACGGTACGATCAAGTTCTTGTTCAAATTACAAGACGGGAACGTTATTGAAACGGTACTCATGCGTTTCCATTATGGTCAATCTGTCTGTGTAACAACACAAGTAGGGTGTAATATCGGTTGTTCCTTCTGTGCAAGTGGACTTCTTAAGAAGAGCCGTGACCTTACAAGCGGTGAGATTGTTGAGCAAATCATGAATGTGCAACACGCACTTGATGAAAAGGCGAAAGAAGAACGCGTAAGTCATATTGTTATTATGGGAATCGGTGAACCTTTCGATAACTATGATAATATGATGGATTTCCTTCACATCGTTAATTCTCAAAAAGGACTTTGTATTGGCGCGCGCCACATTACGGTTTCAACAAGTGGTCTTGCGAAGCAAATTTACGACTTTGCCAATGAAGATCTTCAGGTGAACCTTGCGATTTCTCTACATGCTCCTAATGATGAGCTGCGTACGAAGATTATGAAAATCAATAAGGCTTATCCACTTGGAAAATTAATGCCTGCGATTGATTACTATCTTGAGAAAACCAACCGCAGAATTACGTTTGAATATATTATGTTGAGAGACGTCAATGATCACGTAGAAGAAGCGAAACAACTTGCGAATCTTCTCGCTGACAAACGTCATCTTTCTTACGTAAACTTGATTCCATACAATCCAGTTGATGACCACTCTTATCAGCGTAGTGAAAAAGAATCGATTCTTGCGTTCTATGATACGCTTAAGAAAAACGGTATTAACTGTGTAATCCGTCATGAGAACGGAACAGATATCGATGCTGCATGCGGTCAGCTTCGCAGTAAACAAGTAAAGAAACTTGAAAATGCAGGTAAATAATTCAATTAAGACGCACCTTTAACGGTGCGTCTTTTTATGTATGATAATTGACACACTCTCAACCGGGGGAAGCATACACTGTAAACAAAAACGTTTATTTTTAGTAAATAGATGTTTATATATGGGAGATGAATTATGAAAGGATTTATTATTGTCCTTTGTTTTCTCTTTTTATGGATTGCTTCAGGTATTTCTTCCGATTATAACCGCTCAAATCCACCCTTCGAATTAAGTGGTGAGGAAGCAAGCGTAAGATCTGGTTACAATTATCTTCACGTCATCATGACGAACGATCAATTATCAAGATTAGACGTTTATGATCAAAACGGTGATCTTGTAAAGGTTTATGATGAAGAAAACTTAAAAGAGCTCTATCCATCTGCTACCTATCTCAATGCAGAAATTGATGATAATAAATTGTATCTCATTTTTGAAGAAGAGAATGGTCAAGTCATTTCAAAAAGGATTGTCGTGGGGGCTAGAGGATCCTTATCGTTTATGCCTGAAAGAAAATAGAAAGGGCTGATAGAATTGATCAGCACCCTCCATGACACTCTTTGTTCACACAGTCTTGTTTCTTATGTGACTTCTTTTTATATCCATTAACATGGTAATAAATAGTTAGACAATAGCGCCCTGTACAGACGGAGTGCTTCTTATGCCCATGGGGGTGGTGAACAGAACCGTTTTCTTTTCGACGATCTCTTGCAACAATCGTTACTTGACACAGTTGTTGATATGTTCTGGTTCTCGTATTTCCCTCTGGCACATAAAATGCGGTTTCATGACAGTGATCTATTAAAACCTCGACTTCCTCACAAACCCCACCATCGTAATAAATTGATAGAGTTCCTGATACTGGTCCTATATCTCCAACCGCCTCCCATATTGGGGCATAAGGGTTGAGAAGTGGATCAATTCGAAAGACACCACAGATATTTTCTTCCACCAGCTCTCCTTTTGATTGATGGGGGCGACGCTTTTCACATAAGGGGTGATCTTCTTGAAACAACGATTTACTTCTTGACATAAGAGCACATCCTTAAACTTCCTTTTATATAGTAAATGCATGGACATTTGTTTTGTATAGATAAGCGTCCAAGTAGACTTTAAAAATTAAGTATGATAATAATTCCTAATAATGGTTTACTATATAAAAAAACACTCTCCGTCGTAAGACTTCATCGAGTGCAATATATTATAGTCCTGCCGTATATTGAAGATCCATTTCAACTGTAGCTGTACAGAAAACATCTGGAGTTGGAGGTGCAGCAGAAGTACACTGAATTTGAATCAACGTTACGTTCGTTAGTTCTAATACTAAAGAAGATTGTGCATCAATCGTATACTCCGTTGCAGCGCCAGTATCGTCCGTTACAATAAGAGTCATAACACAATCATTTGCTACTGAACTAGTGTTAATAATTGATAAAAACCCACTAGCTAGTGAAGGTGCTGGAGTACCTACTGGAGCAACTAGCAGGTCAACTGGAACTGGTGCTGCCTCATCTTGACATATAGTACGAATAGGAAGGCATCTTTTAATCGCCATCAACGTTGGATTGTTACCGAAGAAGTTCGGTGTTGAACAAGGGGCAGGACAGCAAAATGATGAAGATGGACTTGAATTACACATAAAGTATTTCCTCCTGAAGATTTTTATTTTTTCTTTACATCCTCAATGTATGTCCCAGGATATGTACATGTATAAACGGATGTCCAAGTTTTACGAATTAAGTTGATTAAACTTGAAAAAATGTTTAATTAGGTCCATTCACCCGTGTCTCCTGAAGCATTTTCTACTATTTTCAAACTTTTTATTTGAATTCCAAACATTTATTAACAATTGTAGGTAAACTAATATTGGGTAAAATGCTTCAATACTTAAGGGGGAATACATATGAATAACAACAAGTTTCGTAAAACACTTATTGCTGCGCTATCGATCGGTTTAATTGCCGGACCTATTGTTCAAACTCCAGCTCAAGCAGAAGCCTCAAATGCGAATGTTCACCTACGCCTCATGGAAACGACTGATATTCATACGAATATCGTAAATTATGATTATTATAAGGATCAGCTTACGAATGAGTTTGGACTCGCGAAAACAGCCACATTAATTAACAAAGCTCGTGGTGAAGTTGAGAACAGTCTTTTATTCGATAACGGCGATTTACTACAGGGAAATCCGCTTGGTGACTACGTTGCAAAAATCAACCCTCCAAAGAAAGGGGATACTCACCCTGTATACAAAGCCATGAACCTTCTGGATTATGATGCAGGGAACATTGGAAATCACGAATTTAATTTTGGTCTCGATTTCCTTCAGACAAGCCTAGCCGGCGCGAACTTCCCATACATAAATGCGAACGTGTATGTAGATGACCACGATAATGATCCATCAAATGATCAAAACTATTTCACTCCTTATCAAATTCTTGATAAATCCGTGAAAGATGACTCAGGAACGGAACATCAACTGAAAGTAGGCGTGATCGGATTCGTTCCTCCACAGGTGATGCAGTGGGATAAGGCTAATCTTGAAGGGAATGTGATCGTAAAGGATATTGTTGCAACAGCTAATAAATACGTGCCAGAAATGAAGGCAGAAGGGGCCGACATTATTGTCGCCATACCTCATTCTGGCTTTGAGAAAGCAGCACCACAAGGAAATGACGAGAATGCCGTTTACTACTTAAGCGAAGTGGAAGGCATCGATGCCATTTTATTTGGACATGCCCACAAAGTATTCCCTGGAGATAACAGCTTTCAAGGAATTGAGGGAGTGGATAATACAAAAGGAACCATTAATGGAGTCGCTTCCGTCGAGCCAGGTTACTGGGGAGACCACCTTGGGGTAATCGACCTATCTTTAACGGAAGA
The DNA here is from genome assembly GCF_050467905.1 of Pseudalkalibacillus sp. NRS-1564. Taxonomy (NCBI): domain Bacteria; kingdom Bacillati; phylum Bacillota; class Bacilli; order Caryophanales; family Fictibacillaceae; genus Pseudalkalibacillus; species Pseudalkalibacillus sp. NRS-1564. The sequence continues at coordinate 20,723 of NZ_JBITPM010000031.1, forward strand.
TAATGGGGAATGGTCAGTGAACGATTCCAAATCTGAAGCTCGTCCCATCTATGATAAAGTAACGAAAACACCACTTGTTGAAGCAGACATGGATATCGTGAATGCAGTGAAAGACGATCATGAAGCGACAATTGATTATGTGCGAACAGCTGTCGGTGAAACAACTGCACCCATAAACAGTTACTTTGCGCTCGTTAATGATGATCCGTCCATCCAGATTGTAACCAATGCACAAAAATGGTATGTAGAAAACAATATTCAGGGTACCGAATATGAAGGTATTCCAGTTCTATCCGCAGGCGCTCCATTTAAAGCGGGCGGTCGAGGGGGTTCGTCCTACTATACAGATATTCCTGCTGGGGACATTGCGATTAAAAACACAGCTGATCTTTACGTATATCCGAATACACTGAAAGCGGTGCTGTTAAATGGTGACGAACTGAAGGATTGGCTTGAAATGTCAGCAGGCCAATTTAATGTGATCAACAAAAAAGATAAACAGGAACAGCCTTTAATTAATCCTGATTTCCCTTCTTATAACTACGATGTGATTGATGGCGTTACCTATCAAATCGATGTTACTGAACCGGCGAAATATGATATGAGTGGGAGTGTAGTAAATGCTGATGCGAATCGAATTAAATCGCTAAAATACAACGGAGAAAAGGTAACGAAAGATATGTTCTTTATCGTCGCTACAAATAATTACAGAGCAACAGGCGGTGGGCATTTCCCGCACTTAGACGGTTCGAATATTGTCATTGATTCACCTGATGAGAATAGACAAATTTTAATTGACTATATTCTTGAAAACAAGACAATTAATCCAACAGCTGATCAGAACTGGTCATTTCACACAGTCAATAAGAAGAAACTGAACGTCACTTTTGAATCCTCGTTACGAGCCAAAACCTATGCGGAAAGCATTCAAACGATTCATTTTGTTGATGAAACAGAAAATGGTTTCGCTAAATATACACTCGACTTAACGAAACAGAAAAAAGAAAAGCATCATCATAATCATAAGGGCGAGCACGGCCGCCATCGTTAAGAACGAATTCACGCCAATTCATCAGGATTGGCGTTTCTTATTTTAAGAATTTATCCTATGCAAACAATAGTGGAATATTTACTGATATAATGGCATTACTATCGTACAGAAAGGGATTTATATGACACAAAGCCTGACAAGCACCCAAAGAGATGAGCTTTTTTCAGATCTGACAAATGAACAACAAACGTATGTAATGAATTTTCTTAAACGCGGTAAGAAAACGACTTTCGCGAATGTCATTGCTAGAAGTAAAGGCCGGATGATTCCAAGTGGAGCAACGGATGAAGAAATCAGGATGCTGCTTGATGATTGGATACTAGAAGATTACATCGATGCAGGCTTCATTTCAGATGATTTGAAATGTGAGTGCGGTCGCTCTTTACGGTATCAATATGTTGTTCGACATGCAAAAACAGGGGAAACGCGGCGTTTCGGGATAAATCATTTCGAAGAGCATACCGGATTACCCGCTTCCATTGTGAGAGAAGTTGTGAAGGGATTTATGGAAATAGATTACGAGTTGGATGAGCTACTGTTGAAAAGACAGAACGGCTATCCTACATACGACATTCCTGAAGGATTGAACCTTCCACAAGACATTGAACAGCCACTTTCATTAAATCTTCCATTACTAGATCTACAAGAAAAACGGCTAAACAGTTTAATCAGATCTTATCGTGAAGACCAAGAAGCTTTTCAAAGAGGGAGCAACACTGTAGAACAAGTAGTCAAACCGAAAAGCAACCAGGAAGAACCGAAATCAGAAGAGGAATTACAAGGTTCCTTTGATTTGTTCGCGGAAGAAGTTCAAGAACCATTACAAGAAAAGACAAGCCAGAAACCTAAGGAAACCTATTTTGTAGGGGACCTTTCATTTACAACACAGGAAGCGATAGACTCCTATATTCAGCAAGGTATGGAAAGCGCCCTAATGATTTGTGAGCTTTTGATTAAGGAAGGAAAGGTACAAGACAAGAGATACTCCACAAAGAAACCAAAAATTTATTATGCTGTTTGTACCTACCTCGATTCATTTGTTGCATCTGGATCAATGTCAGTCGAGCCGATAGGACGTGAAGATCGCATCTATCGTTTGAAAAGTAAGTGAATATCCTAACATTTCGTAATTATCAGATAAGTGATTGACATTTCCAGTTAACCGGTCTATAATTTCACACATGTTCAAAAATTAAATCAACACTCTTATCAAGAGCGGCGGAGGGAATAGGCCCTATGATGCCCGGCAACCTTTCAACTTCAGTTGAAGCTGGTGCCAAATCCTACAGGTGATATCACCTGGAAGATAAGAGGAGGATTATGTTAGCAAACCCTCTTCTTATTGTTTAAGAAGAGGGTTTTTTATTTTATCCAGAAAAGGAGCTGTTACACATGAAAAGAACACTTGAAGAACGATTGCAAGATGGTCCAGTTATTTGCGGGGAAGGTTATCTATTTGAACTAGAGCGTCGTGGTTATTTACAAGCAGGATCATTCGTACCCGAAGTTGCCCTAGACAACCCTGAAGCGCTAAAACAAACGTATCGTGATTATATGCTTGCAGGTTCTGATGTCGTACTTGCTTTTACGTATAATGGTCACCGAGAGAAAATGAGGATTATTGGAAAAGAAGAATTGTTAGAACCGCTCAATAGACAAGCCATCCGCCTGGCTAAAGAAGTTGCGAAGGAACACCCTGAAGAAGAAGCGCTAGTTGCTGGAAACATTTCAAATACAAACTTATTTGATCCTGAAGATGAGGAAAGTAAGGAACAAATTCGGTCAATTTTTGCTGAAATGGTGAAATGGAGCAAAGAAGAAGGCGTTGATTTCATCAACGGCGAAACCTTCTACTTCTATGAAGAAGCCAAAATAGCGCTAGAAGAGATTCAAAAGCAAGGTCTTCAAGCTGTGATTACACTCGGACTTATGAGTGAGAACATTTTAAGGGACGGCTATACGGTTGAGGAAGCTTGCCGTTTATTAGAAGAGCAAGGTGCACTAGTTGTTGGCATGAATTGTTTTAGAGGGCCTGCCACAATGCAGCCTTACATTGAAAAAATTAGACAGTCTGTTAACGGCTATGTTGGTGCTCTTCCAATCCCTTATCGTACAACAGAAGAACACCCAACATTCTTTAACTTACCAGACGGTGGCTGTGCGTGTACATTGCCAACAGAGACGACCTTTCCAACCTCTTTAGACCCGCTTTATTGCAATCGCTATGAACTAGCGGAATGGGCTAAGGAGGCACAGCTGGTTGGGGTCAATTACTTGGGACTCTGTTGCGGGGCTTCTCCAAGTATGCTGCGAGAGGTGGCTGAAACAGTTGGCAGAACAACTGTAAACTCGGTATATTCTCCAAATATGGAAAAGCACTTTTTGTTTGGAACGGATGAGACATTGAAAGATAACAATACGGCTTATCGAACAAAGGCCTAATTTATAACAACAACCGGAGAACTTAATTTCTCCGGTTGTTGTTTTTTTACCAAAAACCCTATCTGTACACCTGTACTACAGTATTAAAATACATTCATACATAGGATATTATATCTACTACATTTTTTCTATAAGCTGATTATTTTTGATAACGTTGGCGACGATTAGTAACAGTATCTGTAGAAGAGTAACGAATACAATGATTTATGCATTTGATAGGATAACAGCATTTTTCCAATCACGATGTCTGAGATTGATTTTTCCGCTATATAAGTTGCTTTCCAATTAACATTCTTTTCGAATTAAAGGCTTCTTTTATGAAAAACATCATATTTATCAAGTAGTTGTGTTATTATTTTAAATGTGTTTGAATATGTCCATGAAACATTATTGAACTCAAACCACAATGAAAACGAACTGTTTTATAAGCGAGGTAGCCTATGAATAATCAAAATGTATTAAATGAACTCCGCTCCATTTTACCCAGTGCGGAACTGAAGATAAATGAGCCATTAAATGCACATACGTATACAAGAATGGGTGGATGTGCGGATGTCCTTGTGTTTCCTAACACGCTAGAGGACGCACGAGCAGCAGTTGAGTACGCCTATCAATCTAACTATCCATTAACCATTTTAGGAAAAGGCTCTAATGTTATTATTCAAGATGGAGGCATTAGAGGAATTGTCCTGAATCTTTCGTCACTAAAAGCCATTCAAAAAGAAGAAGAAAAAGTTATTGCTCAAGCTGGTGCACGTATTATTGATGCTTCTGAATTTGCTCGTGACAGCAAACTAAGTGGGCTCGAATTCGCATGCGGAATCCCAGGATCTGTCGGCGGAGCTGTTTATATGAACGCAGGAGCATACGGTGGAGAAATCGCGGATTGTCTCGAAAGCGTTCTTGCTGTAACAAAGGAAGGAAAGCTCGTTAAATTGACAGCTGATGAACTTGATTTATCTTACCGTCATAGTAATGTAGAAGAAAATGGTCTTCTTGTCCTTGAAGCTACTTTCGAGCTTAAAGTTGGAGAGTATGAGGATATTAAAGCAATCATGGATGACTTAACGGAAAAACGTGAAACAAAGCAACCGCTAGAATACCCTTCATGTGGCAGTGTGTTTAAACGTCCTCCTGGCCTTTTTGCTGGTAAGCTCATTCAGGACTCACAGCTTCAGGGTACACGAATCGGTGGAGCTGAAGTCTCCAAAAAGCATGCTGGCTTTATTGTAAATATCGATAATGCGACAGCGACTGACTATCTGGACGTGATTCATCATGTGCAGCAAACAGTAAAAGAAAAGTTTGATGTCGATCTTGAACGTGAAGTTCGCGTCATCGGGGAACCACCTGAAAAACCATAATTCACATGACAGCCGCTCTTTCTGTAAGAGCGGCCTTTTAGTGTTCTTTCACCGATATTCGATAAATCTGTGAACAAATGAAATCTGCACAATAAGTGCATACTTTACGGATAAAGTAGATATTGGCATACAATTCCAAAGACTAGAGGAGGACTATCATGAAAAGTAAAACTCAATTGATTGGTGTAATAACATTATCAATGGCGCTCATTCTTGCTGCTTGTGCAAACAACAATGAACAAGTAAATGAAAACTCTAATAACACAGAGGCAAACTCTGAAAGTAATATGGAAGGGATGAATCATTCAGGCTCTGCTGAGGTACCTGAAGAGCTACAAAAGTCTGAAGATCCGACTTATCCAGAAGGTAGCACGGCGATCATTGAAGCGAACCATATGAAAGGAATGGAAGGTGCAGAAGCAACTATTGTGGGGGCATATGATACGACAGCTTATGTTGTAACTTACACCCCTGAAGATGGCGGAGAACCCGTAGAAAATCATAAATGGGTCATTCATGAAGAACTGGAAGATCCAGATGAAGCTCCACTTCCATCAGGAACTGAAGTAACATTAATGGCTTCTCATATGGAAGGAATGGAAGGTGCGATTGCAACGGTCGAATCCGCTACAGAAACTACCGTATATATGATCGACTACACACCAACAACTGGTGGCGAAAAAGTAACGAATCATAAATGGGTAACGGAAGACGAATTAACCCTAACTGAATAATTGACCCTTCATAACCCGAACTGGTTAGGTTCGGGTTATTTTAAAGAGGTTCACTAATATCTGCCGTTCTTCCACTAGATTTTCTAACGCTATCGTCACATACAAGTAGAAAGGATGAAAAGTTTTGAAGAAAATATCGCTCTATACAATAGGTTTAATTCTCACTGTAATAATATCTGCTTGTCAAAATGATCAATCGTCACTAAATGAAAATCAATCAAATGATACAGGACAAAAACAAGCAAATCTCGCATCCATCAGTAACTCTGCCATTTATAAAGAAGCTGATAGAAACCAAATCGATCATGTCCACGGGATCGGTTATCCCGGTAACCGTAATGAACTGCTAGTGGCTACTCACGACGGTCCTCTAATTTATCATAATCAAATCTGGTACGAAGCCACAACAAACAAAAATGATTATATGGGATTCCAAGCTGTAGCTGATGGATTTTATAGTAGTGGACACCCTGGAGAAGGATCTGCGTTACCAAATCCACTTGGATTAATCAAAAGTACAGACCGAGGCAAGACATTAGAAAAGCTAGGTTTTCAAGGCGAATCTGATTTTCATTATTTAGCTGTGGGATATGAAACGAACGCCATGTATGCAGTAAATCAACAAAGAAATAGCGAAATGGAAATAGGCGTCTATTATAGCGAGGATGCTAAAAAGTGGGTGGATGTGGCGTTAAAAGGAACTCCCGATCAAATAAGTGGGTTATTCACTCATCCAAGTAACTCGAACCTTGTTGCTATAACCTCTCCTTCCGGGTTATATCTCTCTCGTAATCAAGGTGAGTCGTTTACTCGAATCACGAAAGAAGTAGCTGTTAGCACAATGGTTTTTCTAGAGGATCGCTTTATTTATGCAGTGCAGGAACCTAGGAATCAGCTCATTGTTCAATCATTGCAAGACGGTGAAGAGGAAGAAGTGACTATGCCTAATCCAACTTTAGACACCATTGATTATGTTACAGTTAATCCACAAAATAAGGATGAGATTGTCTTTCATTCAATAAGTGGTAGTCTTTATCAAACAACTGACAATGGGAAATCTTGGACTATTTTAATCAATGAAGGGAAAATCAAGAAATAAGTTGATTTCAGAGAAGAATCCGTATTCTATTCCCTTCTTTTATCAAGAATTTGTGCAGAAATAATGAAATTTCCTATCCTGCAACTTTATTTGCTAATGACGTTTAATCTGGATCAAATAGGAAAATATGACAGTGTACTTAACTTTTAAGGAGGAATGAACGAATGTCACATGAAAATTATGGATCGGTTATTCAAACACTTCATGAATGTATGACAGCCTGTAATCACTGCTACGATTCTTGTTTAAAAGAAGACGATGTCAATATGATGGCGGAATGTATTCGCATGGACAGAGAATGCTCTGATATTTGCGGTTACCTCGAACAAGCTCTCGTGAGAGGAACACCATTTGTTGCTGAACTCGCCACAGCATGTGCGACCATTTGTGAAGCTTGTGGTAATGAATGTAAGAAGCATGATCACAAACATTGTCAAGATTGCGCTGAAGCTTGTTTCAAATGTGCAGAAGAATGCAAGAAATTAGCATCATAATCAAGATAGTGAGGAAGTCTGTTTACTTAGACAGGCTTCTTTTTTATGCAGCTGTTTTGTACAATGCAGACACCCTGCACACTTTCTCGATATAATACTGTTACACTAGCTGTTCATAAAGGAGAAAGACATGAGAATAAAAAGGAAAAGTAAATTAGCGACAAAATTAGGTCTGTTTTTTCTCATAAGCATCTTATTACTCGAAGGTATTTTGTTCATGGTGCTGTACTTCGGTTTTTTAAACGAACGCATTATGGCAGAAACAGATGCCCTTCTAGCAAGAGGGAATAGCCATAGAGATGTACTAGCGAAGCATTTCGATCGTGAGACAATGGAACACGTTGCACTTATGGAATCTGAAGCTGAGACGCAGGTAGTCATAACAGATGAAAAGAATACCATCCTTGTTCATTCCAATAAAGTCATGCCTACTATTGAAGAAAATATTGCTTCCTCAAATACACTCCCTGTAACAGGAGCTATTGTGGAAGGAGATTGGGGTAAAGAACCTTTTGTTACAACTGGTTCTCCGATTTTTGTTGATGATGAGCTTGTTGGAAACGTGTATATGATTCTTGATACACAAGGTATTCGCGACGTACGAGACCACTTAACGACCCAATTTTTGATTATTAGTGGACTAGCACTCTTCCTTACCATTATTACAATTATTTATCTTTCAAGAATCATTACACGCCCATTGATTGATATGAAAATAGCCACACAGAAAATGAGTACAGGGAATCATGATGTCTCATTAAAAGTAGATCGAAACGACGAATTAGGAGAATTAGCCAAAGCGATCCAGAGCTTGTCCGACGATTTGCTACGATTAAAAAACGACCGCAGTGATTTTTTAGCTAATATTGCACATGAGCTCAGAACACCATTAACTTATCTTAACGGCTACGCTGACATTGCTCAGCGAGAAGCGTTATCATCCGACGAGAGAAACACTTATCTAGCCGTTATTAAGGAAGAATCCGAAAACTTAACCTCGCTCGTTCGAGATTTATTTGATATGGCCCAAATGGATCAACAAGGGTTTTCGATTGATCGTGAATCAGTCGATTTATGTCCATTAATTCATCAGATTAGAGAGAAAGTGAAGCCTGCTTTTGATCGAAAAGGAATTGATTTGATAGTATCCTGTCAGAACGATATTCGCTTAACGATTGACCCTGCGAGGTTTTCTCAAGTGATGTTAAATCTGTTAGATAATGCTTTACACTATAGTGAACAAGGAAAACATGTATTAATCGATGTCAGCGTCTCTCAAAAGACAGTCATCATAAAAGTAGTCGACGAAGGAGAGGGGATTCCTGAGAAGGATTTACCTTTCATCTTTGAACGCCTTTATCGTGTTGATAAATCCCGATCAAGAAAATATGGTGGCTCCGGACTCGGTCTTGCTATTGCCAAAGAAATTGTTGAAAGACACGGTGGGAGCATATCTGCTAAAAGTGAAGAAGGGAAAGGCACGACAATGACAATCGCCATAGCAGGAGTTGAATAAAATGAAGTATGTTTTAGCTGTAGATGACGAAGAAAGAATGGTTGAGTTAATCTCTCTCTACCTAAAGCCACATGGGTATCGAATATATAAAGCAAACACAGGCTTTGATGCACTTAATAAGCTAAATGAAAATCATGTGGATATGGTCTTGTTAGATATCATGATGCCAGATATGGATGGTTGGAAAACATGTGAAGAGATCAGAAAGCAGTCAGATGTTCCAATTATTATGCTAACAGCACGTGAACAATCAGAAGACATTGTAAAAGGACTAAAGCTAGGTGCGGATGATTACATCACTAAACCTTTCGATGAACGAGTTCTCCTTGCTAGAATGGAGGCAGTCGCTCGACGCTTAAAGCAGGTTGATTTAAACCAATTGGTGTTTAAAGGACTCACGTGGGATGCAGATAAACATCTTGTTTCTTACAACGATTCCCTTATCCCTGTAACTCCCATTGAATTTAAGCTTCTTGGACTTTTCTTGAAAAATCCTGAAAAAGTTTTTAGTCGTGATCACCTGATTCAAATGATTTGGGGATTTGAATCAAGTACAGAAGGACGCACGATTGACTCACATATACGGAATTTACGGGATAAATGTCGATCTGTTAACTTCCAGATCGACGAATATTTAGTGACCATCTGGGGGGTAGGGTATAAGTGGAAAAACCTTAAAAATTGATTGATATAACGGAGTTCATTTATTTTTTCCATAGAACTGATCATTATCATTTTACATAAAAGGTGTTTTTACACTTGGGAATACGCACCAGTATATTAAGGCCGAGTTGACTTAAACTAATCTGTGTGACTAACATTTAATTAGAAACACACCTTTAAACTTTTAGTTAAGGAAGTGACCTGAAGTGTACAATAAAAAGCGTAATCAAAAAGGGAAAGGGAAAACCGCTACCGTCATGGCTTTAAGTGCATTAGGAGGAGCGGCTGCATACGCACTAACTAGTCGGATGCAGGATGGGTTTATGGGCATGCAACAGCATCATTCTCAACAAAATTCTTCCCATCAACCTCAATCGCACTCTCAACATCAAAATCCAGAAGCTTTGAAGCAGATGGCTTCCGCTCAAGGAATCGATAGTGATGCCATTGCCCAATTTACAAACGCAATAAAAGACGATTTGCGCTAATTTAAGCACTCCCACTTGGGGGTGCTTTTCTTACGAATTACCTATGTTAGCTTACACTGTTAATTGAAGTGAACGGATCAGCTGAATCCCCTATAATTACAAGGGATTACCCTAACCTTTTACGTTAAGAAGAATAGAAATTTTAAGGGACGGCAAACCGTTCTTTTATCAATTACTAAAGGTCAGTCACTTCTTTTGTAGAATAGATAGAATAGTACGAGCTTACCCTTAAACAAAAGGAGTGTTTAAATGATTAATCAAATCGGTCAAATCATGCTGTACGTGGACAATCAGGAAGAAGCATTAACATTTTGGACGGAAAAAATCGGTTTTCACTTAGTTTCGAAAGAAGATAACGATAGTCCAATGAAATGGATGGAGATTGCGCCTACTATGGAAGAAGGAGCGGCAAGTATCGTCCTTCATGATAAAGCATTCATTGCCAAGATGGAACCCGAGTTAAATCTCGGAACACCATCGCTTATGTTTTTCACTGACGATATAGATCGGCTATATGAAGATTTTAAAGGCAAGGAAATAACTGTTGGAGAGATCGTATCGATGCCTTCAGGACGAATTTTTAACTTTGCAGATCCAGAAAATCACTATTTCGCGGTAATGGAGAGAAACAAAGCATAAAAGAAAGATCTTCTCCTCACATGATTTTATGACGAACACTGTCGACTACTCGATAGTGTTTTTTTGATGTAATGAAACAGAATCTTATATAGGACGGTGATTAAAATCAGAATAATCGAAAATAAACTAGCACTGAAGTATTTAATGCACTATAATAACAAACAAGAAGGATATACTTCACGAAATCAAAGGAGTAGTTATGAAGAATTTATCGATTAATCAAATGGTTAAAAAACACTATTCATCACTTTCTCCAGGTCAGAAGAAAGTTGCAGAATGGATCACTCAAAATGATGAGGAAGGAGCATTGCTTACTGCTTTTCAAATGGGGAGGAAAGTAGGTGTAAGTGAAACAACTGTCATTCGATTCGCCTATGCACTAGGATTTAAAGGATATTCTGAAATGCAAGAAGCCGTGCGGCGTCAGTGGTTAGAGAAAAAGCAAGATCATGAAGAGTTTCCTTCACACGTACAAGAACCAACAGAGCAGACTCTTTTCAAACAGGTGATAGAAAAAGAAACATCTGTCCTAAAGCAATTATTAGCACAATTGGATGTAGAAGAGGTCTGGAAGGTAGTCGATCATTTCATTGAGGCAAAAAGTGTATACATTGCAGGATTTGGGAGTTCCTACGGAGCGGCGTACTGGTTGTATTATAACTTAAAGCAATTCAGAGCAGGTGTATTTCTATCTGAATCAATGGCTTTTTCTCCTGAAGATCTTTGTGACCTTACGCAAGATTCAGTCGTTGTTATTCTTTCATTCCCGCGTTATCACAAAGAAGCGATCGAACTTGCTACATTTACTCAAAGGCTAGGAATTCCTGTCATATCCATTACTAATCGGCACTTATCTCCAATTGGTCCGCTTTCTACAATAACGTTAACAACCGAAGAGAAGATGGACTCAGGACACCATTCCATTGCCTCTGTCATTAGCCTTCTAGAAGTGATCATTCAAGGGGTACAATTCAAAGATCGAGAACGAATAAGTCTTCGCCAACAAACGTTGGAACAACTTTATAGTGAGCGTAATTGGTTTGTGGAATAAACTTTGAGAATAAAGGTGGAATGGGAATGAATGAATTATCAAAACGTAACGAAACAGTTAAGGTTTCACATTTTTCTACAAAAGATATCTTAACCTTTTTAATTCCGTCGTTAATAGGGATCCTCTTATTTATTGTGCCGATAACACAGGATGGAGGTATCACGATCCCTGTGGCGTTTCTAGCGGGACAAATTAACGCTTCAATCGGCGAACTCATACCTGCTATAACGGTTTTTATTATGGTGGTAGCGACAGTAGGATCATTTGTAGCAGTAACGATTAAACCTCAATTTTTAGCAAGAAAACCAGCTTTACATACGTTATTACACGTTCGTCCATTCTGGTTAATTGCGCGTTTACTCGGAACAATATTTGCTGTCATGACGCTATACCAACTAGGACCAGAAATGATTTACTCTGAAAATACTGGTGGGCTTTTAATTTATGACTTAATCCCAATCTTATTTTCAACATTTTTACTAGCTGGGCTATTGTTGCCGCTTCTTCTCAACTTTGGACTTCTTGAGTTTTTTGGGGCATTGCTTATTAAAATCATGAGACCGCTCTTCAAATTGCCTGGTCGATCATCTCTTGATTGTCTTGCATCATGGGTAGGAGACGGAACAATCGGTGTTCTTCTCACAACAAAGCAATACGAAGATGGGTATTACACAAAAAGAGAAGCCGCTGTAATTGCGACCACTTTTTCAGTTGTTTCCATTACATTTACAATCGTCATTATTTCCTATTTGAATTTGGAGCAGTATTTTCTACATTATTATGCAACCATCATTTTTGCTGGACTTGTAGCGGCACTCATCATGCCACGCATTCCACCATTGTCTCGAAAGTCAAATAAAGGATATGAACATACAGAATTAAAGAAAGAAACGGGGATTCCAGAACAATTTTCACCTGCTAAATGGGGCTTTCATCAAGCGGTTTCAAAAGCCCAAAAGAATAAAGGACCGATAAGCGTAATAAAAGAAGGCGTACAGAACGTATTAGACATGTGGTTAGGCGTTTTACCAATCGTAATGGCTATAGGTACCATTGCTTTGATTACAGCAGAATTCACTCCATTCTTTACTATTCTAGGAAAGCCGTTTGAACCGATTCTAACATGGATGCAAGTGCCAGAAGCTGGTGAAGCCGCTCAAACAATAGTTGTCGGATTTGCGGATATGTTTCTACCAGCTGTGATTGGTAGTGGCATTGAAAGTGAATTAACCCGCTTCGTCATTGCCTGTGTATCTGTCACACAATTAATATACATGTCTGAAATGGGTGGATTACTCCTCGGGTCTAAACTTCCTATCAGCATTGTCGATTTAATCATCATTTTCTTAATTCGCACATGTATTACACTGCCGATCGTTGTTGCTATCGCTCACCTTATCTTTTAAAAGAAAGGAAGGTCGAATGTGAATTTCGTAGAAGAAAACCATGATAAGATCTTAAAAACATATCATGAGCTACATCAACTTGCTGAGCCAAGCTGGCAAGAAGAGAAAACAGCTCATTACTTAAAGGAAAAGTTAGCGGAAGTCGGTTATCACATCCAAACCTTTCAGGGGCACTTTGGATTTGTTGCAGAGTTTAAAGGAAAAAAGGCTAATGTGATCGCTCTTCGTGCAGATATGGATGCGCTTGTTCAAGAGGTAGAGGGGGTTGTTAAGCCCAATCACTCCTGCGGTCATGATGCGCATAGCACAATGGTGCTATTTGCCGCATTATCACTCATAAAAGAGCCGATGCAGCATACCATTCGCTTTATCTTTCAACCTGCGGAAGAAATGGCTGAAGGAGCACTAAAAATGATAGAAGAGAATGTGCTAAAAGACGTTATTTTTCTAGCCGGGATTCATTTGCGCCCATCTATGGAGATTTCTTACGGCAAAGCCGCACCGATTATTTCGCACGGTTCAACCACCAGTATAAAAGGTTGGATTAAAGGCGTACCTTCACACGCCGCAAGACCTGAGACAGGTAATAACCCAATTGAAGCAGCAGCGGTTTTAATTCAGGAAATCCAGCGTATTCGGTTAAATGTTCCTGATCCTTTTTCAGTGAAGATTACTGAGCTTCATGGCGGGGAAGCATCTAATTCGATTCCCGCTAAAGCCCGCTTCACACTGGACTTAAGGTCAAGGTCCAACGAAACAATGAAGAAACTGATCGATCAAACGAAATACATCATTTCTAAAGTAGGAGAGCTAACAGAAACAGAAATAGCGTCTGAAATAGCCGAATATTCTCCAGCCGCTGTTAAGAACGATTTGGCCATTACCCTCGCTAGAAAGGCAATTGCTTCTTCTTTAGGTGCTAACAATGTAGTGGATGAGTGTGTGTCACCAGGAGCGGAGGATTTTCATTTCTATTCATTAAAGTATCCTCATCTTACTGCAACCATGATTGGGCTAGGATGTGATTTAACGCCTGGATTACATCATCCTGATATGCAATTCAACAAGGAAGCATTGATCGATGGCACGAAAATCCTCATTCAATTGTTGTTAGAAGCCGATCAATATGAATGGTAAGAAAGAAGGGATACGAGTTGAAAGCAAACGTACTTAAATCATTAACGATCCGCACCCTTCATTCGGTTGAAGAGCTTGAGGAAGTGAGACGCTTAGAAACAATCGTATGGAGCTTTGATGATTCCGTACCAGTGAATCAAAGTATGGCCGTTGTCAAAAACGGTGGATTTATATTAGGAGCCTTTTATCAAGACAGACTTATCGCTTTTCAATATAGCTTTCCAGGATTTAATGGTGAGAAAGTGTATCTTGTTTCTCAAAGTTTAGGCATTCATCCAGATTATCGAAGACTAGGAATTGGTGAAAGACTGAAAATCGAACAAAGAAAAACAGCGTCAAACATGGGATACGATTTCATTACGTGGACGTATGATCCGCTAGAGACGGTTAACGGCACGCTAAACTTACACAAGTTAGGGGCAGTCGTGAGCACGTACCTTCCAAATGTCTACGGTCTCATGGATGATAATCTCAATGCAGGGATACCGACTGATCGCTTTTTAGTTGAGTGGGATACGAATGAGATGAAGCGAAGTACTGAAACGAATCCAACGATACCTTATGCTCTTATACCAGGTGGAAATAACCTTTTTAGCAAGCCTGAAAAACTAGACCTTTCCCTTAATGCTAGTAAGATATTTGTACCGGTTCCAGGAAACTTTCAAGAAATCAAAAAGTTCGATCTCTCACTAGCTATTGACTGGAGAGAACAAACAGGACTTGTTTTTTCTAACTACCTAGAGCGAGGGTGGAAAGTGACTGATTTACTAAAAAGGGAAGAGTATCCACATCATTATGTATACCTCTTAGAGAAAGGTGATCAAAACAATGAAAATTAGTAGCATTATCTTAAGACAAATCAAGATGGACCTACTTCATCCTTTTACAACAAGCGTTGGAACCGAGCGAGACAAAGATATTATACTAGTTGAAGCGAGATCTCATTCTGGCCAATCAGGATGGGGCGAATCGGTCGCCATTATGGAACCAATTTATAACGAAGAAACCGTTCGTACCAATTGGCACATGATGAATGACCATTTAATTCCGCTGCTTCATCAACAAGACATCACTCACCCTGATGAGGTATCAGAACGTTTCAAGAAAATTCGCGGCAATTATAACGCCAAAGCGGCGATTGAATGTGCGATATGGGATCTTTATGCTAAAGAAAACAACCTCCCGTTAGCTCAAGCACTTGGTGGGGTGAAGAACAAAATAGAAGTTGGCGTCAGCGTAGGAATTCAATCTTCACATGAAAACATCTTAAAGCAAATAGATGAATATCTCCAGAGCGGGTACAAACGCATTAAGATTAAAATCATGCCTGGTTGGGATATTGAGATTCTAGCTATGATACGCAAAAAATTCCCAACGATCGAGTTAATGGCCGATGCGAACTGCGCCTATACACTGGATGACATTGAACACCTTAAGAAGCTAGATCAGTTCCATTTAATGATGATTGAACAGCCTCTTGCTCACGACGACATCATTGATCATGCCAAACTTCAAGCTCAATTGGATACACCTATTTGTTTGGATGAAAGCATTCATACTTATGAAGATGCGAGAAAAGCCATTGAACTTGGAAGTTGTCGAATCATCAACCTTAAAATCGGTCGCGTTGGAGGCTTAACTGAATCTAAGAAAATCCATAACCTATGTACAAAGCATCATATTCCTATGTGGTGTGGCGGGATGTTGGAAGCAGGGATTGGCCGAGCCCATAACCTCGCCATCACTTCACTCAGTCAATTTACATTGCCAGGAGATACAGCTCCATCAGCTCATTACTGGAAGAGGGATATTATAAAACCAGAAGTAGCAATGAACAATGGTTATATCGACATCCCTGAAGGTCCGGGTATAGGATTTGAGCCTGATCTAGAATATATTAACGAAATGACGGCACATAAACATGTAGCAGTGTTGAAATAGAAATTAATAAATTCGGAAGTCACTTATTTTAATAGAGATAAGTGACTTTTTTTGTTTTCTAAGTACCTTTTTTGGAAAAAGAACTGTAATTTATAGCAAATATGAAGGTTATAAGATCAAAAAGTGCCAATTTTGCGACTACCGAACATTTGTTCTCTGTCAAATTTGTTTAGTAGTTTGTGTAGGTGAGCTATTTTACTAAAATCAACTAAAAGTGAGTGGAATTTAGTAAAATATGATGTTCTAGATACAAAAGTGCCAATTTTACGAGGTGGCGAACATTTGTTCTATCATGTGTTTTTAATATAAAATAGATGAAAAGGAGGTTATAAAATGTCTAAAATGAAACTCAGTATGAATGAAGTGATCTCTCTCTACGAGAGCGGTTCTAGTACTAGCGAAATAAGCTTATTAGCAGGAGTTTCTGACAGACACATTCGGCAGCTACTGACCAATAATGGCGTCGAAAAGCGAGCAAGAGGGAGCTGGAAAAGGAAATACTCGTTTAATGAAGATTATTTTAAGCATTGGACGAACGACATGGCTTATTTACTTGGATTTTTTATTACTGATGGCTATATTGCCTCTCAATCACAATCTATTGCTTTTACGCAGAAAGATCCAACTATTTTAGAGGAGATCAAGAACGTTTTCGATTCAAATCAACCTTTATATATAAATAAACATACCGGGGTATATAGTTTGCTTTTTCACAGCAAAATTATGAAAACCGATTTATAAGAGGATATTTTGACGGCGATGGTCACGTAAACTACCGAGGCTATACGGTTAGCTTTGTAGGCGGGTCACGTAAATATATGGAGACTTTGTTAACAACGCTAACGCAGCATGGATTTGATCCATATATGAGTGAAAATGGAAAACACTACCGAGTTTTTATTACTAGCAGGAAATCAATTAAACAATTCGCCGATTGGATTTATCATGACAAGTCACTTTATTTAAAACGTAAATATGATGCTTTTGCTCAGGAAACATTTACAGCTGATGAACTGCATGATCGAAAACGAAACCGAGATCGCAAATAAGCGTTCAATGAATTAATATGAATCCAAATGAAGCAAGTAGAGGAGTATACAAAAGTTCATTTGTACTCCTTTGCTAAATTTTTATTTTAGTTTACATAATATATATTATAGGAAGTCGATATAAAATAGTGAATTCCGTCTCATTCGTTAAGTAAACTTAAGATAGTGAGACGGAATTGAAATTTTATCCGATTTTTAAAATACGCGCTAGATCATCATTTAAATCATAGCTATTAATTAAATAAGAATGAAATTCCTTATTCTCATTATCGTTTCTAGAAATAATAACAGTATCTTCATCTAAGTTGATTCTAAGTTCTTTTCCAGTTTTTAAATAAATAATGAAATCAGCATCTTTAACTTGAACACGATGATTCGGTAACTGTGTTAAATCATTGTTATCTAGTTTATTAACCCAGCTAACTAATGTTGATTCATCCTCATTTGACGTGATAACTTCACTTTCTTGCTGATCGCTTCTATGTACCTGTATTTCATAGATGTTCTGTTCATCGATCTTTTGATGCAAGCTGCTTTCAAGACTTGTGGCACTTGCAGTATGCGCATATTTATCATTCTTGTAGTCTATATAAACTTCAGCTGTTTTTAGATATCCAAATGCGAGAACAGAGAAAAGTAGGATGGTTAGAAGTCCTTTTGTTGCTTTTTTCATACAAATCACCCGCTTTCCTTTTCCAGCTAATGCTGTGGTTAAATGCCTAAACACTTCACCTCTTTCATCATAACAAATTTTTATTATATTTCATTCAATTATGGGAGTTTTTTTATAATTTTCTTAGCGTTTTAATAGTACTTTTGTTTTATTTTCGTAATCATCTTATCCTATTAAAGGGGTGAAACATTGGATAGCGAATTAGTGCATAGTACATCTATTCTTGTTAAATCGGTATAGCACTTCTATTCATCTACTTATGAAGGAGATTATTCCATGCCATTTTTTATTGCAGTCCTCCCTCCTCACCAAATTATCGAGAGAATTCATTCCTTTCGAAAGAAATGGGATTATCATGAACCTTCGCCACCCCATATCACCGTAAAAGCTCAAAGTGGTTTAACAGCAACCGATGATTGGGTTGAAAAAATTGAGCGTATTTGTCGGAACTTTTCCGCTTTTGAATTGAAGCTAGGTGCCCCAGCTACATTCGGCTCTAATGTCTTGTTTAGTAGCGTCTTATCTAAAGAGATTATCTCACTCCACTTACTTCTAGTTGATGCTATTAAACCTTCACTTCAAGAACAAAAAATGTATTATGAAGTAACTGATTTTATTCCTCATTTAACGATTACTCAGCAACACGAACCGATAGATCCCATTCAATTCAATAAGATAAAACGAGATGCAGAACAAACACTAGACGAATTCGAGCCCTTTTTGGTTCAATCCATTCATATTTTTTCAATGAATGCCTCCAAAACTTATACACCTGTTCTTGAACTTCCTTTACGTCCAGTAAACAAACTGTATTAAGGTTAGCCGATCCCTCTAAATCAAAAAACGCCCGTGATGTTCCAGGGCGTTTTTTGAATCATTATTTTGATTTCAAGGCTTTCTCCAAACGTTCTAAGCCTTCTTGCAATACTGAACGTGGACAGGCAATATTAATGCGCTCAAAGCCTTTTCCACCTTCCCCAAATATATAACCTTCATCAAGAGCCAACTTAGCTTCTTCCTGAACGAATTGTTCAAGTTCTTCATGTGTCATCGACAGGTTACTGAAATCCAACCATACAAGGTAAGTACCCTCTGGTTCAATCACTTCTATTTCTGGTAGACGCTCATTAATAAATTGAGTAAGATACGACAGGTTACCTTGTAAGTACTCCATCAACTCTTCAAGCCATTTCTCGCCATGAGTGTATGCCGCTTCTACAGCAATAATACCAAATGGACTTGGTGCAAACAGACCCAATTTCCCCATATAGGCGTTAAATTGCTCCCGCTTCTTCTCATCTGGAATAATGATCGTCGATAGCTGCATGCCTGCAAGATTAAATGTTTTGCTTGGTGCGATACACGTAATCGTATTTGCTTCGATTTCCTCTGAAAGAGTTGATAGAAGCGTGTGCTCATACCCTTTGAAAATAAGATCAAAATGAATATCGTCTGAAACGACTAGCACATCGTTCGCTAAACAAAGCTCAGCAAGCTTTCTAAGCTCATCTTTCTTCCACACTCTTCCTACAGGATTATGTGGATTACATAGTAGTAACATGGTCACTTCAGGATCTTTAAGCTTTGTTTCGAGGTCATCAAAGTCCATCGCATACTTGCCATTTTCTTGGATGAGAGGATTATCAACGACTTCCCGCTCGCTTTTCTCAACCATATCACGAAACGGATAGTAGACAGGCGATTGAATAACCACTTTCTCTCCCTTGTTCGTATACGTATTAACAGCAGCGGATAGCGCTGGAACAACTCCTGGCGTGAAAACGATCCAATCCTGTTCAATCGACCAATTATGACGTCGACCAAGCCAGCTTTGCACCGCTCCCTTTGTGCCTTCTGTCGGCATAGAGTAACCAAATATCCCATGCTGAATTCGCTTTGTAAGAGCATCAATTACTGCCTGTGGAGCGCGAAAATCCATATCGGCTACCCACATTGGCAGCAAGTTTTCCTTTTCAAATATGGTATCGGTGTGATCCCACTTTACTGAATGTGTATCAAATCGGTTAATTCGTTCATCAAATACGCTCATAGTGTGCCTCCATTTGTTCAATAGTCCATCTTTAACTTTATCAAAACTTATCCGATCTGTCAGAGACGGCGCTTCTCTCTATCTTCTCGTACATTTAATTTAATAAGACAGTATCCTAGGTTGATGGTAGAATGAATATACTTATAGCTTATATCCATTTCAATAAGGTATACCTGAGATACTATGTTTAAAGCGAGGGTTAATTCATTATGAATACATTACACCATGCCTTTTGGAGCTATTTTTTCTTTCGGAAAAAAAGTAGGCGTACCGTTAAGTATCTTGTTATAGGTGGCATTGCACCTGATATCATTTATTATGTGATGTTTTTATACTTATTAGCTGAACGAAGTATCCAAAAAATCATCAATCCAGAAATAGAACTTTCCCTCCATTATTTTATCCACGGCTTATTTGAACATCCTGTCGTTGATGTATTGCGGAAACTTGGTCATTCTATCGTGATCTGGTTCATTGCCTTTATTCTTCTCATGATCATTCATCGAGGTTTTAAGCTAACCGCTCTGTCTGGGTTTATATGGGGATGGTTTTTACATGTTTTCGTGGACTTTTTAACACATGTGAGTGATGCTGTGCCGATCTTCTATCCTATTAACAATACTGTAATCCCTGGAGTTGTTTCTTATTGGAATCGTGATTACTATGGTACTGAGTTTGGTATTACCCACGGTATTATTCTCGTATCAACGATCATCTATCTTATCCTGGAACGGCGTCGTACAAAGAAAATGTTAAATGAAGCTCGAAGTAAAGAATTTCAATCATAATAAAAAAGGAGCATGCGTCGGTTAACGCCCTGCTCCTTTTATTATTTCGAATTCTCGTCAAGCGCCGGATCCTTTTTGGTTACTCGATTCCGAATGAGGATTGGAATAACCGAAAGTAAAATAAAAACGCCTACCGCAATGGCAATAATCTTCGGATCACCTGAGACTAGGCTACTACCTAAAAAGTTGTATGCAAATGTCCCTGGAATGATACCAATAAGCGTACCAAAAAAGAATGATGCAAAACGAATTTTAGATAGTCCTGCTGAATAACTAATTAAGTCAAAGTTAAAAAGAGGAACGAACCGAAAGAATAACACATAAAAGAATCCGTTCTTCTCAAGCTGTTCTTGTAATTTACGTCCTTTTCCTTGCCAATCCTTATTTGCGATCGATTTACCTAGCTTTCTTGCTACAATAAATGATAACACCGCTCCTCCTGTTGCCCCAATCACTGTATAAAAGGTTCCAAACAAAGAGCCAAATGCTAGCCCCCCTGCAATGGATAAGACAGAGGCTGGGAAAAAAATAAGAGGACGAATGGTGTAAATCACCATATAAACAATCGGCGCAAGTATGCCAAACGATAATATCCAATCTCTGATCTCTTCTACTTTAAAATCAAGGTACGAACGGCTGAACCAAATTAATAAACCAACAACAATGACTATTGCAAACCACTTAAACCATACCTTTGGATGCTTCATCTCCCCATCCTCTCTCAACACTTCTCATGTCTATATTAACTGAATGACATGAAATTTGCTGTAACATGGCTTACATCATTTGTTTGTATACTAGAAAAAGCGTTAGGATGATCAAACTACTTGATACGACACCTTCGCCCTTCGATGCCGTTTTCAAATAAAGCGGGAATCGTACGCGAAGAGGAATGGGATAAAACAATTGAATACCTCTTACTGTCATGGCATCCAGCGCAATATGACTAACGATGCCAACGAGAAGTCCAATTTGAATCAAGTGGTCGAATTGAAAGCTGAATGTTGACATCAACCAGTAGATTAGAATGATAAAAAGAATACTGTGAGTGATAGTACGATGTCCAAAAAATCTGCTTATCCCTTTGGATAATGTCCTTGCTCTGCGTCCCGTCCATGATCCCGGATGACATATGTCCGGAAGAAGTGAACCAAAAAGGCACGCTCCGTAAAAGACGATCATTTCTGGTGCATCTAATTTATTTGTTATGTAGTAGCTTTGAGCGGCTACGCCAAGGCATATACCACCAATGGCGTGTGTTTTCCCCTCCATTTTATTCCTCCTTCTTGTGTGTTTTCTTGTTCGTATTGTTGGAAAGTGCCATTTTAGAGGGGGTGCAATCATATGTTCGCATATCATTAAGTATAACACAAATCGATTACCACAAATACTAAAAAAAGACCCGCTCTGAAACGGATCTTTTGGTTGGTTATTCGAGTTTGTCGATTTTTTTGATTTCGATGGCATCGCCAGTTTCACTTACATCTAGAACGAAAGAACCATTACTATAGCGATCATTAGGTCTGTACGTAGATGGATCGACTTCTACCGGCTCACCTTTTTTCGTTCGTACGATGATCAAGTCTTGTTTTGTTGTCGCGGCAACACCCACGACACGATGAGGATTTGATTTTAATTCTCTTAGCATCACGACACCACGCTTGGCCCTTGTGGTAATCTCAAATTCACTTAACTGCATTTTCTTGACTGCCCCTCTATGAGTGACAAGGAAAATGTCATGCTTAGCTGTTGGTTCATAAATAATTCCACTCACAACGTAATCATCTTCTTTTAAATTAATGCCCTTCACTCCGCTTGCCCGTTGCCCGACAAGACTGATCTCTTCTTCTTTAAACCGAAGGCCGTATCCGAAGTGCGTTGCTAGAAAGACTTCTTTACTTCCGTTTGTCCGGTATATATCAATCAATTCATCTTCTTTTTTTAACTTTAGAGCCATGAGAGGCTTTGAATAACGCTGAGCTTTGTATTGAGAAAGCTCTGTTTTCTTAATCATTCCTTGCTTTGTCACGAAGACGAGGAATTGATCATCTTTAAACTCTTTAACTTCCATAGCTTCAATAATTCGTTCGTCAGATTCAATGGACACAATGTTTGCAACGTGCTGCCCTAAATCTTTCCACCTGATTTCTGGTAGCTCATGGACAGGCAAGTAAAGATAGCTTCCTTTATTCGTAAATAGCAATATCGTATGAGTCGTATTGCTATCGAATTGCCGTAGCAGCGTATCCGTTTCTTTCATTCCGAAGTCTTTTCCATTCGATGCCGCGTAAGAACGAGGGCTTGTCCTCTTAACATAGCCATCTTCTGTCACGGTTACAATCACGTCTTCAGATGGAACCATTACTTCAAGATTAACTTTGATATCTTCAATTTCATCTTCGATCACAGTCATACGACCATCTGCATATTTCTTACGGATTTCTAATAATTCTTTTTTGATAAGATTGACAAGTCTTTTCTCACTTCCAAGAATCGTTTCAAGCTTGTTAATAAGCTGGCTAAGCTCCTCAGATTCCTTTTGAAGCGTTGTGATATCCGTATTTGTTAAGCGATATAGCTGTAAGTTTACAATCGCTTCGGACTGAGCGTCTGTAAATTCGTATTGAACCATTAAATTGTTTTTAGCATCACGCTTATCCTTTGATGAACGAATCGTCGCAATCACTTCATCCAAAATAGAAATGGCACGAATGAGGCCTTCTACAACGTGCTGACGGTCTTTCGCACGTTTTAAGTCATATTCTGAGCGACGAATAACAACTTCCTTCTGATGTTCAATATAGGCCTTTAGAATTTGTTTTAAGCCCATTTGCTTCGGTGTTTTGTTGTAAATGGCTACCATATTGTAGTTATACGTAATTTGAAGGTCAGTCGCTTTGTATAAATATTTCAAAATACCGTTAGCATCTGCTTCTTTTTTTAACTCAATGACGAATCGAAGACCAGTACGATCTGTTTCATCACGGACCTCTGAGATCCCTTCAATTTTTCGATCTACTCTTAGTTCATCAATTTTCTTCACAAGGTTCGCTTTATTGATTTCATATGGAATTTCCGTCACAACAATTTGTTGACGTCCTCCACGAACTTCTTCAATCTCTGCCTTGCCACGTAAAATGAATTTTCCTTTGCCTGTTTCAAATGCTTTCCGAATCCCTTCTGTTCCCTGAGCAATGCCACCAGTTGGGAAGTCAGGTCCTTTAATAACACCCATTAGCTCTTGTAGTGTTACGTCAGGATTCTCCATTTGCATAACGGCAGCATCGATAACTTCTCCAAGGTTATGTGGAGGAATGTCTGTTGCATACCCGGCTGAAATACCCGTTGAGCCGTTAACGAGCAAGTTAGGAAAACGTGCTGGTAAAACAATAGGCTCATTTTGTGTATCGTCAAAGTTTGGAGCAAACTCAACTGTATCTTTATCAATATCTCGTAGAAGTTCTGATGAAATGGCCGCAAGACGAGCTTCTGTATAACGCATCGCAGCAGGTGGATCTCCATCGACACTACCATTATTACCATGCATCTCAACCAGGATGTTCCTTACTTTCCAATCCTGCGTCATTCTGACCATTGCATCATACACTGATGTATCGCCGTGTGGATGGTAGTTACCAATAACATTACCGACCGTTTTAGCTGATTTTCTAAATGCTTTCTCTGCTGTGTTACCTTCATGGTGCATCGCATAAAGAATACGACGTTGCACAGGCTTCAGACCGTCCCTTGCATCGGGCAGGGCACGGTCCTGAATAATGTATTTACTATAGCGACCGAAAGCGTCTCCAAGGACATCTTCCAGTGGGAGATCTAAGAATTTTTCTGCGTTAGCCAATGTTACGCCTCCTCTTCAATAATGGAAATGTTCTCATTTTCGATGATATTTGTTTCTTCATTTAATCCGAATGCCACATTGGATTCAATCCACTGTCTTCGCGGTTCGACTTTATCTCCCATAAGAACGGAGACGCGTCGTTCTGCACGAGCAATGTCTTCAATCTTTACGCGAATCAATGTGCGGCTCTCAGGATTCATCGTTGTTTCCCATAATTGATCGGCGTTCATTTCACCTAGACCCTTATAGCGTTGAATCGTATAGCCTTTACCAACCTTTTTCATAGCCTCTTTCATACCATCTTCATCCCAGGCGTATTCCACAACTTCCTTCTTGCCTTTACCCTTACTAATTTTATATAGCGGTGGAAGAGCAAGGAATACCTTTCCATGTTCAACTAACTGCTTCATATAGCGGTAGAAGAAAGTTAATAGAAGCACCTGAATATGAGCGCCGTCGGTGTCGGCATCCGTCATGATAATTACTTTATCGTAATTTGAATCTTCTATAGTAAAATCAGGTCCGACTCCCGCTCCAATAGCATGAATAATCGTATTGATTTCTTCGTTCTTAAAAATATCCTGCAACTTCGCTTTCTCCGTGTTGATAACTTTCCCTCGTAGCGGAAGGATTGCTTGAGTACGACGATCGCGTCCTTGTTTAGCTGAGCCTCCTGCTGAGTCTCCCTCAACTAAGTAAAGCTCATTCTTTTTTGGATTACGCGAAGTCGCTGGAGTCAGTTTTCCACTTAGAATGGTTTCCTTGCGTTTGCCTTTCTTACCAGACCTTGCATCTTCTCTTGCTCTTCTGGCAGCTTCCCGAGCTTGAGCGGCTTTAATGGATTTTTTTATTAGCATTTCACTAATGGACGGATTCTCTTCTAAGAAATAAGAAATCTGACCGGATACGATCGCATCAATCGCTGAGCGCGCTTCACTTGTCCCTAGCTTGCTTTTCGTTTGCCCCTCGAACTGCAGCAATTCTTCAGGAATACGAACAGAAACAATGGCCGTAAATCCTTCGCGAATATCGTTCCCCTCAAGATTCTTATCCTTTTCTTTCAGAAGGTTCACTTTCTTAGCATAATCATTGATCACGCGCGTAATGGCTGTTTTCATTCCAGATTCGTGTGTTCCACCGTCCTTCGTTCGGACGTTGTTTACGAATGAGAGAACATTCTCTGAAAATCCATCATTGTATTGGAAAGAGAAATCTAGTTCAATACCATTGCTCTCACCGGTAAAGGTGACAACTGGATGAAGCGTCTCTTTGTCTTCGTTTAGATAATTGATAAATGCCTCGATACCGGTTTCATAATAGAAGACTTCTTTACGGTCATGACGCTTATCATTCAGTTCAATCTTTAGTCCTTTAAGCAAAAATGCAGCTTCACGCAAACGTTCACTAAGGGTATCGTAGTTATAATTTAGCGTGCTAAACATCGATGTATCCGGCTTAAAATGTATCGTTGTTCCCGTTTTGCGCGTTTTCCCAATATTTTCGAGAGTTGTGGCGGGCTTACCCCCATTTTCGAAACGTTGTTTGAAGATGAATCCATCGCGATGAATGGTTACTTCAAGCCATTCAGAAAGAGCATTTACTACAGATGCACCTACACCGTGTAGTCCACCGCTCGTTTTATAACCACCCTGTCCAAATTTACCACCAGCGTGGAGAATCGTAAGGATAATTTCTGGTGTTGGTTTGCCAAGTTTGTGCATTCCAACTGGCATACCTCGACCGTTATCTTCTATACTGACACTATTATCTTCATATAAAGTAACGTTGATTTCATCCCCATGTCCTGCAAGAGCTTCATCAACTGAATTATCAACGATTTCATAAACTAGATGATGCAAACCTCTTGAGTCCGTGCTTCCTATATACATACCTGGACGCTTTCTAACCGCTTCAAGGCCTTCAAGAACCTGGATTGAATCGTCACTATACTCTTGCTTTTGTTTTGTTACCATGTTTTTCCCCTTTCAACTTGCTGTATAGACTAGCCTACCATATGAGAACGGGTGTTTCTATATTTTCTTATACCCTATCCTTTTTTTAAAGCATTGCCACATCGCAGTCATTTTAATAGCCAGGCAGTGTTTTACAGCTTCTTACTAAATGCGTCTCAATAGAAAAGAAATGATGCCTCTAAGCTTTTTATTAGCAAAAGACTTTCTTTGTTCCTGAAAGTTTTCCCACTATGAGAACGACGATTATTTCCATATTAAAAAATCCTGCACAGTGGCAGGAGAGAAAAAAACATCGAACCGTATTGTACCTTATTGTCTATTCTTCATCAATTGTTTTTACGACATGCACGTTACCTTCTTCATAACCAAGCGTAACGATATGACCTTCTTCAACCGACTCCCAATCAGTTTTATCGGCTAAATAAGGAGTTTCGTTAACAATAAGATAATAATAAGGTTTTTCAACTGGCGTATTTGTCGCCTCTTCTGCATCTTCACTTGTTACATCTGCTTCATTTTCAGCATTGCTTTCATCTTTTTGATCCGTCGCATTCGTAAGTTTTGGTTCTTCATAGCGGATCATCTTTTTTTGAACCTCACCTGTTACATTTTCAAGCTGTTCATCCTGTCCATTTGCGAAAGCAGTGCTAACGGCAAGTACGAAACAGAGCAATAAAATAGACAGGAGAGTTCCTCTTAACAAGTTCATTCAGAGGCTCCTTTCAACATACTTTCGCTCTTAGTTTACCATAGATTTTTTGTTGAGTAGTGCGTTTTCTCATAATCGTCTTCATTCCTCCGCAAAAAACATTTCGATAAAATAACAATTCATTGACCGCACTTGGAGAGATCTTGACTGAAGCTTTCGTTTCCACAAACAAAAATATGTTAACTTTATATAAATAAAGGGTGTCGTTTAAATGTATATCAACTAATTAAATACTATATCCCATTAAAACCAATTAAATTTATTCACTTACTAACATTAATGTTAACTAAATATAAATTTATGTTGACACAATTTGATTTTTCTTTTACGATTCATTATAGTGATAACGAAAGTGAGGATCAGTCATGAGGAAAATGAAAACAATTGATTTAGTTTACGCAGGTATGTTCGCAGCATTAATGGCCGTTGGGGCAAATATTGCTCAATTCCTTGTTGTCGGTGGCGTGCCTATTACACTCCAAACTTTTTTCGCTATTTTAGCTGGCCTTTTACTCGGCAGTCGACTTGGCGCTATTTCATTGTCTGTTTACGCATTCGTTGGTCTTGCCGGTGCACCAGTGTTTGCACAGTTTACTGGTGGTCCTGCCGTCTTATTTAAACCAACATTTGGATTTATTCTATCTTATATTTTAGTTGCTTATGTTGCAGGGAAAATCGTAGAATCAAAATCTAAACCAACTATGAGAACATTCATGATCGCAAGCTTTACTGGATTTATTTTGAATTATGTTCTAGGTACAAACTATATGTACTACGCATACAAATTTTGGGCTGAAGCGCCTGAAGGATTTACTTATGGAATGGCATGGATGTGGATGGTTGCTCCATTGCCGAAAGACGTAATTTTATCAATTGTAGCTGCTCTCATCTCACCGCGCATCTACAGTGCTGTTACGAAAACAGCAAAGCGAGCGCAAGTAGCTTAACACTGCATTCCTCTATTCCCAATAGATGAATATAAATTTACCGCCGGTAGTTATACCGGCGGCTTTTTTTACGTGTGAGTATTATTCACTTGCAGTTTGCTTTGTCTTATTTGAATTTAAGAATAGAGAAACGATAAACATTAATGCAAGGAAAACAATGACGAGACCAAATCCACCTTTCTCTCCGAAAGCTTCTGAAACAATCCCAATGATGTATCCTGCGATACCACCACCAATACCAGATGCTACATAGATTAGACCTAGTGCAGTACCTGGATTTTTTGAAATTGTCGTTCCAAATGCCGTAGCGGTTGGAAATAATGTAGAGAAGAAAAGCCCAGCTCCAGCAAATAAATAAGGTACCTGGTTCGCAAAGAAGAAGCTGATTGCTACGATAATGACGGATCCTAATGAGAAAGAAATCATAATCAATCGCTCGTTGATTTTATTCGCAAGATAAGCCACTCCTAGGCGCCCAATCATAAAGAATACTGAGAAGAGTGATAGAATCGTTGCGACCATATCCGATTTTGCTTCGGTAGATATTCCTCCTAACTCAAGAGATTTTAAGTAAGGCGGGAAGAAATTAGTAAACGAAACTTCTGCAGATACTTCGAAAATTAAGAAGAACATTAAGAAAATCATTTGTGCATCTTTTAACATTGGTATAAATGCTTTTAAATTGATTTTTTCTGCTTTACCATCAGGGAATTTAACCGATGTGACATAAAAAATAACGAGAATATTTAAGATGGCAATAGCCAGATAGAAATATCGCCATGATGCAAATTGGAACATGTAGTTAAGGATTTGTGGAAAGACAATCATCCCAAGTCCATAGATCCCCATCGCTAAATTGAACATTTGATTTTGTTTCTCTGGATATGCAGCCGGTACAATCGCATTGGAAGCAACACCAAGTGCTCCAAGCCCGAACCCAATTAACATATAGAAACCTAAGAAGAATGTAATGTTCGGTGCAAATCCGGTACCTGCAAAACCAAGTCCCATGACAATCGTTGCAAAGATCACCATTATTCTTAACCCTTTTTTATCTGTTAAATAACCGAAAATCAAACTCGCGAGCGTAAAGCCTAGTTGGAATATCAAGACAACTAATCCGAATTGGCTCATATCAAGTCCAATATCCGTTTCAACTTTATCAAGTACAATCCCCTTTGTATTCGTCACCCCTCCAGAAACGAACTGGGTAAATAATAAAATAATTAACGCATGAATACTTTTCCCTTTTGACATTGATCTTACCTCCATAAATTAATCTATCACAGGGGATTCCACGGTGTATTTAACTTAAAACTTGCGATTATTTTCGGACTATTTTTCGGTAGCGTTACCATCTCCGTCACATCGAGTATTCTAGATAAGAAAAAAAGTTGCAGAGAGTATTAACTCTCTGCAACTTACTTCATCTGATAGACGAAATACGTAGCGACAAAATAGATCAAGACAATTAAAGTGGATGGCACCATATAAAAAAGCGTGCTACGTTTTTGTTTTCTTGTAATACTATATAAAATGACGAGCACCACCACAATTGATGATACAGTTGTCACAATATTAGACATGCTAGCATGCCTAAATAAGTTTGTTTTAAGATAAATAGCATCTGTAAACGAAAGTAGCATGATATTAAAGGCGTTACTTCCTAGAAGCGAGGTTATTCCCATACTGTAATTCTTAAGTTTCAACGCTGTTGCAACACTTACAGCATCAGGCAAAGAAGTACTCGCTCCTACAAGGAAAGATCCAACAAATGAAGCTCCTAATCCTGTGCTTTCCGCAATTCGATCGGCAGTTAATGTTAACACCGTTCCGACAATCATAATACCGACAGCGGATAAGATGAACATCGTTAGAACTTTTTGGTATGAAAACTCACCGTATTTTTCATTCTTTCGACTTCTTCGTTTCACTTTCTCTTCTGTTAATTTGTTAATCCATTTCACACCAGCAAAATACACAAGAACAAGAATGATCGAACTATATCCGATATGATAAATGCTCGCTGGTAGTGTTAAGGATAAACCTCCTACAACGATTAACGTCATCACGATAACAAGATAGATGTATAGCTTACTTCCTACATCTGTTTGTCCCATAATCTGTTCGCGACGGTAGACCATATCAAGAACGGCAAGGGCTAATAGATTAAATAAATTACTCCCAAGCAAATTCCCGATTGCAAGATCTGGACTATCAATAGCAATTGCGGTCACGCTTGATGTTAGTTCGGGCAATGATATAGCAGCACCAATGATAATTCCCATAAACGCTGAAGACGTTTTTGTTTTCTCACTAATGGCATCACCATACATAGCAAGTCGAGTAGCAACGAAATAGGTGGCAATCGCAGCTAGAATAAATAGTAGAATTGTAAATATTAAATTCATAGATGATCTCCTTAATACGTTCGATTTCCTTGATGACTATTTCCTTCCTAGGTTAATACTAAACCATAATGAAAAGAATGACTCGAAAATGTAATGTTCCATAATTGTAAATGATTCACAAGTAAGCTATTGTTAAATTAATTCAATCGAATACTTCTAGGGGTGCTGCGAAATCAGCTGAGAGGGACATTTGTCTCGACCCTCACTACCTGATCCGGATAATACTGGCGTAGGAAAGAAGTGTATGTAATTGTGACAGGTCTACTCTGTCTAGTATGCATCGCTTCTTTTATAGGAGCGATGCTTTTTTAAATTCAGGTCTATATGCATGGGTTTTGTTGGTTTTCCTTTTGTTTAAAGGTGAGAAATACCAACAATATAAGCTAAAAAGGATGTGGTGTGATGGTAAAGAAAGAAATCTTTAATCTAGTAGACGAGAGAAAACAAGAATTAATCAATCTTACAAATCAGTTAATCCAATACGCAACCCCAGCCCCACCAGCCAGAAATACCCAGGAAATTCAAGACTTCATTGCGTCCTACCTCACTGACATCGGGTTCAAGATTGACAAGTGGGATATGCATCCTGGTGATCCAATCATTGTAGGAATTCTTAATGAAGAAGTAACAGAATACCAAAGTTTGATTTTAAATGGACACGTTGATGTGGCAGAAGTGGGTGAAGATGAAAATTGGAGTTTTCCTCCTTTTGAACCCACAATATCAGATAATAAGGTATACGGCAGAGGTGCCGCAGATATGAAAGCAGGTATTGCAGCTAACTTATTCGCACTTAAACTATTAAAAGAAAACAATCTTCCTCTTAAGGGGAAAGTTCTTTTTCAATCGGTTACTGGAGAAGAAATTGGAGAAGCGGGTACATCACAGTGTTGCGAGCGGGGTTATACCGCTGATTTCGCCGTAGTAGCGGATACGAGTGATTTGAGAATAGAGGGACAAGGGGGCGTGGTCACTGGTTGGATCACAGTAAAAGATTCAAAGACACACCATGATGCACTGCGCCAAAATATGATTCATTCAGGTGGTGGGCTTCACGGGGCTAGTGCCATCGAAAAAATGATGAAAATTATCCAAGCATTACAGGATCTAGAGCGGCATTGGTCCATCGTAAAAAGCTACCCTGGTGTGAAACCAGGAATGACAACAATTAATCCGGCCGTTATCGAAGGTGGTCGGCATGCTGCATTCATTGCAGACGAATGCAAGTTATGGATTACCGTTCATTACTATCCAAATGAAACTTATCAAGACGTTATGGATGAAATTGAGGATCATATCAGATTAACTGCGAATGCAGATATCTGGCTTAGAGACCACCCACCGACGTTTCAGTGGGGTGGCACTTCTATGATGATCGACAAGGGAGAGATCTTCCCTTCTTTAGAAGTTGACCAACATCATCCCGCTGTCAAGTTGTTATCAGATTTGCATGAGCATATTCATTTTCGTCGACCTGAAATAGGTACTTCTCAAACTGTGACAGACGGCGGTTGGCTCGGTGATGCTGGAATACCAACCGTCATCTATGGTCCCGGAAAGCTAGCACAAGCTCACTCAACAAACGAATATGTATCTATCCATCAGCTAATCAATTATACACAATCGATGATGCACTTTATTCTTGATTGGGTAAATACAAAAAAGGGAGCGGATTAACATGAGCTTTAGTGAGCATTTACATGAAAAACTTCAACCTATCTGAAGAAGAACTCACCGATCTAGAAGTAATTTTACTAAACACAACAAGGTATGACTATATGTTTTGGAAAATGAGTTATTCCGAAGCAATGTGGAGATGAGTAAAGAAAAATTCCCCCACTTTTTAAGAGGGGGAATTTTAGTAAATGAATAGTGGTAAGATAGCAATCCAAAACCCTAGTAAAGACCTATGGTACCTGAATTAGTTCAAAGTGTTGCCACTCATACGGTAGTAATTGCTGGTAGCGTTTTTCTAAATAACGACTATCAATTAGTAATAAAAGACCTCGATCGGTTTCTGTTCGAATGAGTCGACCGCCTGCTTGTTGAACACGGTTCATGCCTGGATAAACGTAAGTATACTCAAAACCATTTCTTCCAGCTTGATCAAAGTAAGATTTCATTAGCTGCCGCTCGGTATCAAAATTAGGGAGCCCTACTCCAACGACCACCACTCCTGTAAGACGATTCCCTTTTAAGTCTATCCCTTCTGAGAAGATGCCACCTACAACAGCAAACCCAACTAAGCTACCCTTTCGATTAGATGTGAATTTTTTTAAAAACGACTCTCTTTCTTCTTCCGTCATCCCGCTTTGTTGAATGATCGTTTCCACTTCGTCTGGAGAAGTGAACGCCTCAAAAACTTGTTCCATATAGCCATATGATGGGAAAAAGAACAAGTAATTACCGGGTTTTTCATGAAGCACTTTTTGAAGAAGTGTAACCAGTCTTGGTAGTTTGCGCTCACGATCGCGGTACTTCGTCGAAAGTGGAGCAATATAAATATTCGCATGTTCACGTGGAAAAGGAGAAGGTATTTTCACAGCGTAATCTTCTTCTTTCCAACCTAGCATGTTTTGATAATATGAGAAAGGTGTAAAAGTAGCTGAGAAAAAAACATTCGATCGAAACCCTTTCCGCATCTTTTGAAGGAGATGTGAAGGATCGAAACAAAAGAGCTTGATTTTCACCTCGGACTTTCCTGCCTCTACATACGTCATATATCGCTGATCATAAAGTTTGGCAATCCGAATAAAGTTCTGTGCTAAAAAATACGTTTCAAGTAGAAGCTCATCGCTTCCTTCCTGAAGCAACTCGACTTCACTCACTTGCACAAACGTATCAAGCTGAACAATAAGCTCTTCATCAATTTCGGATAGAACTAGCGAACCATTCTGCGTCGATTTTCTGTACGTAATAAACGTGTTATTTATCGATGCTGCTGCGCTCGATACTTCGCTATTTTGTCTTTTGTAATTCCGCTTCAACTCAAGAAAAGGTGACTTCATTAATTCGGCAGAATACATTTCTCTCGCCCGATCAACGAGATTATGCGCCTCATCTATAAGAACCGTCGTTTGTTTCTTTTGCTCCTCAATAAGTCGCTTTAAAGAAACGCGAGGATCAAATAAGTAATTGTAATCGCATATAACCGCATCAGCCATGTAAGACAAATCTAGAGATAGCTCAAACGGGCATAGTCGGTGCTTATGAGCATATTTTTCAATAACCTCTCGAGTGATACGCGTCTCATGATGCAAAATATCAAGCATTCCATCATTAATTCGATCGTAATAGCCATTGGCATATTCACAATACTCTTTCTCGCAAATGGTTTTTTCCTTGAAGCAAATTTTATCTCTTGCGGTAATGGTCACTAATGAAGCATGTAGTCCTTTCGTTTCCATTAATTCAAAAGCTTCTTGAGCGGTTTCTCTCGTTATCGTTTTGGCTGTAAGATAGAAAATTTTATTACCATAGCCTTCTCCCATTGCTTTAACAACTGGAAATAGCGTACTAATCGTTTTTCCTATTCCTGTGGGCGCCGTAGCGAACAACGTCGCTTCATCTTGAACTGTTTTATAGACGCTTGCTGCTAACTTCCGCTGACCTTCTCGATAGGAATCAAAAGGAAAAGTGAGTGCTTTGCTGCTCTCATCACGCATGGTTAGATGCTTTTGCTTCCACCTGGCAAATGGAGCATACTGTTCGACAACCCATTTCATAAACTCATTTAACTCAGAGGCTGTTGTTTCCTGTTGATATCGTATAATCTCATTTGTTTCTGACTGGATATATGTTAACTGAATCGTGATTTTCTCTAAGTTGTATTCCTCAACAGCCATGTATCCATAACATTTCACTTGCGCCCAATAAACTGGGTGTGTCCCCTCATCCACTTCAGTAAGCGGGAGTGACGTGGATTTAATCTCATCGATAATAAATTGTTCATCGTTTTTAAGTAAGCCATCACATCGACCTTCAATATGAAAAGTCATCTCTTCATAAATCAAGTTTGTTTCAAACGGTACTTCTTTTTTGTCATGTTCTCCATAAGTCTTCTGAATCATCTGGTGCAATCGAGTTCCTTCCGTCATCGTTGTGGCTGTACGGAAACGAGCATCGATACTTCCCCTTCGAAACGCATACTCGACAAGAGGTCGAACGGACACATTAATCATTTCATTCATCTTATCACCTAATATTTTCGTTTATGCACATTCATTAATAGCCCATTCTTAATTCGTAAAGAAACAAGCGGCTCGGCTTCCACTCGTTGATCGCTCGAAGCCTGTTGAAGGTGAAACCTTTCTCCAATTGTAGCGAAAATGAGTTGAGCCTCATATGTTGCAAACTGACTACCAATACAGCTTCTCGGACCGCCGCCAAACGGGATGTATGTGAACGGAACTTGTTTTCTTTTCATTCGATCAATAGAGAACTGCTCGGGGTTTTCAAAAAAAGCAGGATTACGATGCATGATATAAGGACTGATTAAAAACGACGATCCAGATTTGAACGGATGGCCCATTATCTCAACAGGTTCTAACGCTTCTCTTAATAATACCCATGCTGCAGGATAAAGTCTTAAAGTTTCTTTAAAAAACTGGTCTGTTAATGGTCGATTCTTAAGGTCGTGATCGTTTATAGAGCGCCATTCAGTCACTAATTGTTTTTCTAATTCGGAATGTACAGAGAGTTCATACCACATCCATGACATGACATTGGCTGTTGTTTCATGTCCTGCGATTAACATCGTCAAAATCTGACTTCTTATTTCTTCTCTTGAAATCTGCGAGCCATCTGAATACGTGGTTTCTTGAAGGAGAGCTAATAAATGATCACCTTTTGGAGTCTGGACAATAAGTTGATCAGCCAATTCGTTTAATCGCTCTTTCCCAGCTTGGTAGCGTCTATTACGTTCTGAAGGAATAAACGATGGAATAGGAAAAGGTAAGAATAAATCCCCGGCTGATTTTTCAATAATATGGGTTACTGCTTTAACTAGCTTAGCACTTTCTGGTTTTGAGACATCTTGTCCAAACATTGTTTTCGTAATAATTCGTAATGTTAACTTCATCATCTCGGAGCTAATACAGATAACATCTCC
Organism: Pseudalkalibacillus sp. NRS-1564; assembly: GCF_050467905.1. Classification (NCBI taxonomy): domain Bacteria; kingdom Bacillati; phylum Bacillota; class Bacilli; order Caryophanales; family Fictibacillaceae; genus Pseudalkalibacillus; species Pseudalkalibacillus sp. NRS-1564. The sequence continues at coordinate 56,314 of NZ_JBITPM010000031.1, forward strand.
GTCATTCCATTCTTTGATAAACTGATTTGTTTCACCTAGAATAATTTCTACATATTGCGCCATTTTCTCTTTATGAAAAGCAGGCATAATCAATCTTCGTTGGCGTTCATGAGTTTGCCCTTCAGAAGTAAGCAAGCCTCTTCCGATCGTTTGACTGAGTAATGAAGCGGAGTTTCCTTTATGAAAAGATGCTGCGTTTGTAACTAGTATTTGCTTAATCGCCTCTGGTTGATGAACAACAAAAGAGGAAGCTCCTAATTCTACAAAATCAGCTACTTCCCTCGTCTTCAATAAGAAATCTAATGGAGCTTTACGAAAATCAAGGTAATTTTTCAAACGAATGCCAGATAGCTTCTCAACAGTTCCCATCATATATCACCACTCACTGTTTTTCTTTATTATAGAAAGATCTTCATAAGACTTTCAATTTTCAACAGGTTAAACTAGATAAAAAACGCTCTATCTGATTAAACCAGATAGAGCGTTTTTTTACTTAATTCACATCAATTGCCCAATTTCCATCACGGAAAATCGCTTCTGTAGATCCATCTTCCTTCACACCATCAATATCGAGTTCTCCAGAACCCATCATAAAATCAACATGAGTTACGCTGTTATTTACCCCATTTTGATCTAATGCTTCATCGTCCATGTTAGCTCCACCTTTTACGCTGCTTGGATAAGCTTTACCCAGAGCAAGATGGCAGGAGGCATTCTCATCATACAGGGTATTAAAGAAAATAAGTCCTGATTGAGAGATAGGAGATTGATGTGGCACAATGGCGACTTCACCGAGTCGACGAGAGCCTTCATCCATGTTCAATAAATTCTCAAGGGTTTCATATCCTTCTTTTGCAGAGAAGTCTACCACTTTACCTTCTTTAAAAGTAAGTGAGAAATCATTGATTAAGTTACCACCATAGCTTAGTGGCTTTGTACTTGAAACGGTACCATTCACGCCATATTTGTGCGGTAATGTAAACACTTCTTCTGTTGGCATGTCGGCATTAAATTCGATGCCCTGCTCAGAAATAGATGAACCACCTTTCCAAATATGCCCTTCAGGCAATTCAATTTCAAGATCCGTCCCTGGAGCCTTATAGAGGAGCTTTTTATAATGTCTGTCATTCAATACTTTTCTTGCTTTTGCAAGAGTGGCATTATGTTCATTCCAGGCTGCTACTGGATTTTCTTGATCAACACGAGTAATTTTAAAGATTTGCTCCCAGAGCTTTTCAACAGCTTGTTCCTCTGATGAATCAGGGAAGATTTTTTTCGCCCATTCATCATTTGGAATAGCTACAATTGACCACGTAATTTTGTCATTCATCGTATATTTACGGAAGTTCTTCATCGCTTCTCCGCTCGCTTTATTCGAGGCTGAGATACGAGAAGATTCAATTCCTTTTAGTAGATCAGGGTTTGTAGAGCGGATTGATAGTATCGCTGCCCCTTCACTTGCGAAATGATCAAACATTTTCACACGCCATTCTGGTACGTTTTCAAGCACATCCTGGGCTGCGTTTTCATACCATAAACGGTCAAGATCATCATCGCTCCAATTGATATGTACAGTCTTAGCGCCTATTTCGTAGGCTTTTTTTACGACGATTCGTGCGAAATCAGCTCCTTCAATAGAAGCGTTTACAACTAGCATTTGATCATTTTGTAAATTAACTCCACGTTTAAGAGCAAGTTCTGCATACTTTTCTAACATGATTTTTTCTGGCAACATGCATTCCTCCTTAGTATCGAAACGACTACTAAAATTTTAACAAAAGAGAAGCTTTCTGTCCTCTTAATCGCAATGATTTGTTTAGACTAATAGAAAGAAGTGTGAAAAATGACAAAATCGAATGTAAGTACAAATAGTGAGTGTCCATGCGACAATACTATAACGGTATTTGGAACGGGGGAAGTGAGTGCAACTCCTAATATCGCCACTATCATTACAGGTGCTACCACAACTTCTAAGCAGGTTACGGAAGCTCAAGAAGAAAACGCAGAAATAATCGCTGCGATTGTATCGTCTTTGCGATCAATCGGAATACCGACAGAAAGCATTCAAACGTCTGATTACAGGATCGAAGAAAACGTCCGGTATGAAGACAACACTAAAATCTTTCTCGGATACAAAGTTACACACTTACTGACAGTTACAGTTGAGCCAGTGAAGAAAGCAGGAGCAGTCATTGACGTTGCGGTAGATTCTGGCGCTAATGTCGTCTCAGATATTCGTTTCGAAATAAAAGACCCAGATATTTACTATCAAAAAGCGTTAAGTGCCGCTATGGAAAAAGCCAATCAAAAAGCTCAAACAATCGCTCAGTCTCTCCACATCTCTCTACCACATACACCACACCGAATCATTGAAACCGGTTCTGCAGCGCCATCACCTCGCATGTTTAGCGAAATGCAAAGTACGCAAATACAACCTGGGCAGTTAACAATTGGTGCGCAGGTGACATTAATTTTTCTTCTTACCTCATAAAAAAAGGGCGTACCAACGCCCTATTTCGTCATAGCATGTTCAACTTTAATGCAGCGATCCATAATCATTTTCATATTATGCTTTTTCCCATATTCATAAGCTTCTTCATTCATTACGCCAAGCTGTGCCCAGAAAACGTCCGCACCAATTTCCACGGTTTCTTTCATAATATCAGGAAGAAATTCGCTTCTTCTAAATACATTCACGATGTCTACGTGACCTTTAATATCTTTCAATGAATCTACCGCTTTTATGCCGAGCGCTTCATCAATTGTCGGATTAACCGGGATGATTTCATAACCTGCATCCATCATAGCCTGCGAGATCATAAATGAAGTACGTCCTGGATTATTTGATAAACCAACGACGGCAATTCGCTTATTTGTTTTTAGAATCTTGCCGATTTCTTCTCGAGTCGGGTTTTCAATTGCCATGTAGTTCTCCCCTTTGCAATTTATGGTATATCTCTATTATAGAAGATGTATGAGCATAGAAAAACTATTTCGCTCAAAGCTCTTGTGAGAGCCGTCTCATCTCCATTATTACAAGCTCAGGGCAGTCATAAGGAATATTATGCCCCGATCCTTTTGCCTTTATGTATCGTAAACCAGTAGCGAGTTTCGCTTGTTCGAAATTCAGTTCCTTCCAAATTTGCTCCAAAGTGACAGCTTCATTTGCAGGAGTCCCTGCTTTTATCTGCTGTTTGGAAGCATGTTCTCCATCTCTTCCAATGACAGTAAGAGGAAGATTTGGGAAATTCGATTTCTCTAATTGATTGGCACTAGAAACCATGTTGCGAATCTCGCTTCCGACAGCACGATACAAATCAGGACATGTATTATAATCGAACAAACCGGTTTGAATATCATCCTCCCATCTACGGAATAGTTCCGGCAACTCTGGTTGAAGTTCTGCGATCAATTCTTCTTTCGTCATTTTTGCGTAATTGGTCTATTTCTTTTAACCTGCTCTAGATTTACATATTTTGTTTATTAATAGTCTCGCTTCTGTTTTATCTATTTGTTATAATTTTCTTAATTAACTGAAGGGAGATTTCAATATGTCAAAAATCCTACGATTAATCTCATCAAACGGGAGGGACGTATAACGAAAATCTAACTGTACCCCTCCTATCTTTCTATTGTCGGAACTTATATTGAAAGTTGGAGGAACATGTCATCTCATTCAACACGAAATCTTACCCTTTTATTCTGGGTGAACTTTTTTGGTACCATCAGTTTTTTGCAACCGGTTCTTACGCTTTTTTATGTAAAAAACGGCTTAAACGAAGCTGATATCCTCATCATCTTGATGTGCTGGAGCGGCGCTGTCTTCATCGGTGAAATCCCAACTGGAGTTTTCGCGGATGCATATGGAGCTAGAAATGCATTTCTAATAGGAGCCATCATCAAGATAAGCAGTATAGGTATTCTTTTAATGGCAGATAGCTTAACAATGTTTATGCTGTTTAGCATCTTAAATGGATTATCGGTCACCTTTTTTTCTGGTGCAGACGAAGCATTAATTTATGAGTCATTAAAGAAAGATAAAAACCATCACAAAATGGATGAAGTCATGGGGAAAATTCAATCAGCGGGATTTATAGCTATGATGATTGCTGTTCTAGTTGGATCATTTCTTGCTAAAGATTTACAGAGCGAACAATTTCAGCTACTTATTCTCTTCAGCCTCATTTCTTATATTATTGAATTCATTCTCTTGTTATTCATCCGTGAACCATCAGGCAAAGTAGAAGTTAAAGGGACATCTTTACAAAATGTAATTGAAGGGATTCAGGTGATTAAGAAAGCACCTCAACTGTTATTCCTGTTCCTCAACCTCACGCTCGTCTTTATTCCTACCGTTGCGGTGTTTCAAAAATTTGATCAGCCATTGATGATTAATGCTGGTCTGCCTGTCTACATCATTGGGCCTATTTATGCTGTTGGTGCATTACTTGCATTCTTTTCATCTAGAAGTATCAATATGCTTCATAGGAATTTCTCTTATAAGGTGCTTATGTACTTTTCTGGTTTTCTTTCAGCATGCGGGTTAGTCGTCGCTGCAATTTTTCAAAATCAGCTCTGGGTTATTTTGTTTGTAGTCTTGTTTCTAAGATGGGTAGGTGCCATTAGATACCCGATTTATTCCAAGTTGAGCAATGACCTCATCCCTTCTCACATAAGAGCAACTACGATCTCTTTGCTATCCATATTAGATTCTGTATTTGATTTAGTTGTCTTTACCTTATTAACTTTGTTTGCAACGAGCGGCATTCAGGGTATTCTCATCGGATCTGCTATTGTCGCACTGATAGGATCAACTCTTCCAATTCAAATCAACAAAAGGCGAGCAAAACTGGGATCCAGTCTAATGAATCGGTAAATAAATTTCCAGAATGATTTGCAATTTATAAGAGGCGGTGCTATTATATATTTAAACCATTTTTGTTTATTGCAATATAGAAGTGCAGACCTTTGCAACAGAAAAATGCAGAGTCCTGCACTTATTTTAATAAGGGCATAAAAAAAGACTTGCCAGTCA
>NZ_JBITPM010000032.1:0-127594 GCF_050467905.1 Pseudalkalibacillus sp. NRS-1564
TATTTATGTCCCAGCCTCTTCTTTATTTTGTTAGCACTTCACTCATGATGGCATGTGTGTTTTGCTCACTATCTTCAAAAAACGCCATCCACGTTTCAACGTCATCTGTTTTCGCAACTAGGTGAGGTTTACTAATGAAAATCACCCCATTCTTCATTAAACGTTCGTAGCTTTTCTCAATATGACTTACTTCAAAATAAAGAACTGAGCTTGCATGTGCGAAAGTTTCTTTCTCTGGAATACTTAGTAGCAAGCGCAGCCCATTACAATCAAAAAAAGCCATCTGATTTGTTTCAAATAATAATTTAAGTTCCAAATGCTCTTTGTAGAATTGGACCGCTCGCTCCATCTTTTTGACGGGAATCGCTATTTGGCTCACCTGTTTGATCATAAGAGAAATCGTCCTCCTAATTATCTGGTTATTTTCTATTTCTCTCCAGTCCGTTGAATCTCCTCTAATCTTTCGTTTAGGTAATAAGAAATCGGGAATAAAGGATAGTACTAGAGGAGGGTATCCTTTTATGAGAAATTTGATTAAAAAAGCGATTAAATACGGTCCCATTATTTATCCGATTGTAAAGAAAATGCGAAATAAAAGAAGAACAAGGTAACCTAAAAATCCCCGGGAAATTTTTCCCGGGGATTTTTAATGATAGTTAATATGTGGTTACTTGGAATAATTTTTGAAGAATATACATGACATATTTATAGGGGGAAAGAGAGTTTTGATATTTTTCGTAGTCAGCTGTATAGGTTCCATCTTTATTTGACCAAATTCGCTCAAAATAGCGGTCAACATCCTGGACGACTTTAGTATCGTTAGGTGCTTTTAAATGAATATTCGTTTCCATATTGTAATCATCCAGGTTTCTAGAGGTATAGTTGCCTGATCCACCGATGATTGTGCTCTCTTTATTTCCTTTTATATACAATAGTTTTGTGTGAAATTGCTCTTTATTTGTGTCATACCAGCGGATTGTAAGATGCTCACTTCCTTGTTTCTCTAGCTCAGCTGTCACAGGAAGGTTAGGTAAGCCGATTTTTTGCTGTCCAAAGGCATTTTGATTGGGATCTAGTACGAGACGTACGTCGACCTCTCGTTCGGTTGCGTCAACAAGCGCATCAACGATATCCCGGTCTGCCAGATAAAACATTCCAATATAGATCAGCTCTCCTTTTTTGGCATCATCAATAGCTGTCACAACACTATCCTGAATTTTACTTTCTGTCACAATTTGAGCTTTAACATTAGAAGCAGCCTCGGGACTCTCATCGGTCAACTTAGTGTCTGGAAATGACGATACGTTTCCTCCAGAATAGGCAGCAACTGCTTTTTCAGTTTCGATAAGGTCATTTAGAATCTCGCCTTTCACTTTAAAGGCAATGTTAGAATGAAAACCGCTCGCATCATGAGGATTTGCAGACATGATAATACCCGCATCTTCTGTAGTCACCGTTTTACGATGGTTCGCTTTCACATTAAGCAATTCTAGATAAGATCGTGCAGTGACTTTTGGTGCTGAAGGTGCCATTGGGTTTGGAAGCCATCCTTTGCCTTCTTGCCCAAACCAGGTGATCCCCATTCTCCAAAGCCCTGAATAAAATAAGTTTGGATCTCGCAGCCGATCAAGATCAGTGAAAATAACTTCGGCGCCCATTTCCTTAATTTTATTTATTTGGTCAGCCTCGTGAGATCCATATGTTGTGTTCACTTCATCGCTAATGAGGACAACCTTCAGGTTAGGCTTCGCCTTCATTACTTCAACTACTGTATTCGCTAAGTCTTCACTGATTTTTGGATAATCTCTTTTCCCGTCCGTGTATCCGTTAAATAAGAAAAGGTCTAAAATAAGGAAATCATCGGCTTCTTGAATCGTACTGTTGATTTCATCAAAAATACTATGATCATAAACTTCTTTCTCCTTTTTGTCGTAAGTTAAGTCAAAAAGAAACTCGATGTCTTCATCATTTATTTGATGAACTTCACCTGCGTAGGATACGCCTTCAGGTAAAGGCTTGAAGCGGTGATAAGTGATAACGCCTACATAAATAACTAAAAATATAATGAATATCATCCAACGTTTTTTGCGATACCATGATCGTTTCTTCAATTGTAGTGCTCCTCAATTTCTATTTTCTCTTTATATACCCCGCGCCGTACAAATGTATCCCTCCTCTGAATGTGTTTTTTTGCATGCTGTAAGGTTGTTTCCATACCAAATTCCGCCGTATACTGTTGGATAAACAGCTGAAAGACAGAAAGCGGGTTTTGCATAATGACAGTTGAACATCATACTTATCATTTTGATGCCTATCCGATGTTTGCGTTTGTCCCAATGGGAAAGAAAAATAAACGAATTAGAACGGTAGGTCAGAAAGTACAAAAAGGCATGATTCATCGTCTTCACGAACATGTGAAACGGAAGGTTGGCGCTCTTACCCAGGAAGAGAAGCAGAAGTTGCAAACGTTTCTTGAACAGGAAAACGAAGCCGTTTTACCTATTCCTTTAAATAAAGAAGATGAGCTTTACCCACATCTTATCAAACCAAAGCAATTATTGTGGCAAACTTTTTCACCGATGCATGGCCTCCCCATCCATAACAATTCTACTTATCAAGAGTTTTATTTACAGTTATCAACGGAAGATCTTGATCGTCATCTCGATCGGGTTATTCGAGATTACCTTTTTGCGCGGAGTTAGCTGAAAAGTCTCGTGTAGAATGGGAAGAGCGCATTATAGAGGCGTATCAACTTCATCCGTTTCTTCAATTGGCTAGAGAGAAAGAAAACGTTGTAAAAGCGGTTGAAAGGATGAATCACTCGCCTCTTATCTCCCTTTTAAATTCTCCTGAAGATCTTGCTTACTGGCGACACCGAGTCGACATTGTGATGAGACCTTACCGCGAAGTTCCAGATGAATGGTTATGGTCCGAAAAGGGAGTTTGTCATCATGAGAAGAAGATGATGCTTCACCCTTCTAGTGGTGATGTTGAATTTTATTGTGAGGCCTGCGGATATGCGATTTATTATGATATAGAGGAAAACCTTGTCCATTTTAACGAGGAAATTGACATTGACCGTGCGAAGAAACGTATCGGAACGATTGAACGACAATTCAATGAAATGGTAGACAAGACTCCACGTTTAGTAGAAAAAATAGAGGAAGTGTCTCAAGCGATTCAAGCATTCAAGCCGTATGCACCGCTTTATGCTGAAGTGCTACAAGTTCAGCATACTTTATCAGAAGAAGAACTTGCTTTATTTGAAGCGCCATCTACGGTTACGGTTTATCAGCAGCTCAAAAGCGTGAGACTGCCAGAAGATCGAGCAGGCTCACCACTTATTTGGTTTTCCCATGTATTAACCGATACCATAGCACCTTTTAAGCCTCGGACAGTTTTTCCGGATTTGGATCAAAGAGAAATCACCTTTGTTCGAGACTACCTGGAAAAAGTAAAGTCAATCAGTCAAAATGTCCCTTCGAATGAGGAAGAGTACATGAATGTAAAGCAACATACGATGACAATTGGCGAGATGAAGTTATTGCTTCACTTCATTATCGGGCATGAAAATGAGCCACTTCATGTGCTCTCAAAAGTCTTTACCGGACAAGCAACAAATGCGATACGAGCACAAAGACTACATGAAAATGAGGTGTTCGGTCTTTTACAGAATTGGCAAGAAAAACATGTTGTCAAAGGGATCAAATACATGGAGAAAGACGGCTTGCTGCTTAAGATCTCCAAAGGCTATGGGCTGACAAAGAAGGCCAATCGAATGTTAAGTAGAGAGGGCGAATAGCTCAAAAAGACGATGTGAGTATCATCGTCTTTTTTTTGACGAAATGAATTTTCGGTGTGAAAGGACCTGATTATACTACCTAAAGGGTTTGTGGACAGGATGAAACCTTTTATCGTACGTTTCGTAGAAATAAGTAGAAGTTTACATATGGAGGGGATTGTATGGAACACGGACCGGGAAAAGTACTTTCTTTGAAAGGATTGACGAAGTGGTACGGAGAAAAGCTCGTTCTAGATAATATTGATCTTGATGTTTATGAAGGGCAAATTATTGGTTACATTGGTCCGAATGGGGCTGGTAAGAGTACCACTGTTAAAATCATGCTCGGATTAGAAGCTACTTACGCTGGTGAAGTTGAGATATTTGGAGAAAATATTAAAAAGAATAGCGTTGATTATAAAAAGAGAATCGGGTATGTTCCAGAATCGGCGGACCTTTATGATAACTTATCTGCCCAGGAGTACCTAACGTTTACAGGTGAACTCTACGGATTAGATGCTGATACAGCGGAATATAAAGCTAGATTGCTGATGAGAGTGTTTGAGCTTGAAGACGTTTATGAATCTCGTATTTCATCCTACTCAAAAGGTATGAAGCAAAAAGTCTTACTGATTTCTAGCTTGCTTCATGACCCTGATATTCTTTTTCTCGATGAACCGATCAATGGTCTTGATGCGAATAGTGTCATGGTATTTAAAGAAATCCTTGCTCAGCTTGCGGCTCAGGGGAAAACGATTTTCTACTCTTCACACATTATGGAGGTCGTTCAGAAAATTAGTAGCCGTATTCTCCTTCTAAATGATGGCAAGATTGTTGCGGATGGAAGCTTTGAACAGCTTCGTCAAAAAAATAAAGAGGGCTCACTTGAGGAGATATTTAATCAATTAACAGGTTTTAATGAGCATCAAAATCTTGCGGGAGATTTTGTGCAAATCGTGCAGCGTGAAGATGTATGAAGAACTTTCCAACACTAAAGATTCTTGACCTCTTTCGGTTCCTATTTGAGCGGCTGGATATTGATTATCCAACCTTGCGTCGAATACTTCAGGTAAAGCTAACGATGGATGGGAGACGCCCTACTACGATAATGAGCCAGAACATGAGTGGGAACAAAAAGAAAGATTCCAACCAGTTTCTTAAATCACTCTGGTTTTATGCTTTTATTGGGCTAACGTTGATTCCGATCCTGTTTTTTGGTGACAATTTTATGTTTCAGATGAGCTTGATTTTCGGTGTTTTAATGTTTTTAATTATGACGGCGATGATCTCAGATTTCTCTTCTGTTCTTTTAGACGTTCGAGACCAAACGGTTATTGGCACAAGACCTGTCGATCGTCGAACGATTAGTGCAGCACGGGCTGTCCACGTTACGATATATTTATTTTTCTTAACGGCTGCGATTGTTGTTGTTCCACTTATTGTAGGAACTGTGCAGTATGGAATTTTATTTGGAGTGTTATTTGTCGTTACAGTGTTTTTTAGTGATTTGTTAATTGTGGCGCTGACAGCGCTGCTGTATTACATCATCTTAAAATTTTTTGGCGGAGAACGCTTAAGAGATGTCATTAATTATGTGCAAATAGGGTTATCGATCACCATCGTAGTCGGTTATCAAGTACTTGCTCGTGCTTTTGAATTTGCGGGATTACAGGTAGGCTTTTCACCAACATGGTGGAATCTCCTTTTACCGCCAGTTTGGTTTGGCGCACCGTTTGCTGTAGTGTTGAATGGGGCTAACGGAGCTTATTACTATATCTTTATCGCATTAGCTATTTTGATACCACTAATCGCTCTGTGGCTATATTTATCATTGTTACCTACGTTTGAGAAGAACCTTCTTAAGCTCATCGATCAGACTGGCCCATCGAAAAAGAAGACATTTAAGGGAATGGAACATTTGGCTTCATTTATCACGCGAAGCAGAGAAGAGCATGCGTTTTATCAATTTGCGGGGAGAATGCTAAAGAATGAACGTGATTTAAAACTGAAGATCTATCCTTCTCTTGGGTTTGCTATGATCTTTCCTTTTGTTTTTCTGTATAATAGCTATTCTGCTGGGCAGTCATTTGAAGCCCTTACTTCAGGTAACTCCTATTTAACGATTTATGCGAGCATGATGATGGTTCCGGGAATAGTGATCATGCTTCAATATTCGAGTAAAAGTAAAGGGTCATGGATTTATCATGTCACACCTATACAAAATTCTGGCGTGATTATTAAGGGTACGTTAAAGGCTTTTCTACTTCGCCTATTTGCACCTGTGTTTGTGGCTATCAGTGCGATTTATACCTTTTTATTCGGTGTTCGAATTATTCCAGATTTGATCATCGTATGCTTAATCGCTCTTATTTATAGCGTCATTTGTTTTCGAATATTGAAAGGCACGCTTCCTTTTTCGGAGCCTTTTGAATCAGCCGGGCAAAGTGATGGTTGGAAGACTATCCCGTTTGCGTTATTGATCCCTGTATTCTGGGTCGTACACTTCATACTAACCAAAGTTCCATTCGGTACCTGGGCGTATCTCCTTGTTCTTGCGTTTATCTTACCGCTTATTTGGAATAAGGGATTGAAACATAGCGAGTGACAGGCACTCCCCGATTCCTGTCGAATCAATAACCCACCTCATCATGAGGTGGGTTATTTAGTCTCCTAGTGCTAAGATGATCTATACTGAGGTTTTCAATTTGCGGGCGTATATCCACATGATGATGGCTGATAGTGCCATTAAGATAAATAAGAAGATATACGTTAGCTGGAATGATTCTGTACTATATGTTAATCCGTTAAGTTCAAGCATGATCCCACCAGCTACAGATCCTGAGGCGCTCCCAACAAATTGTATGAGCTGCTTCATACCAATGCCAGTGGCGATCTCTTCAGAAGGAAGAATGCGCGACACCTCGTTCGTTGTACTAGATGAAAGGCTTGAGAAGCCGAAACTTGTGAACATATAGCCAATCATAATCATGTATTCATTTAGAGGTGATAGGAAGTAGAAAATCACGGTGGAGATGAGAAGCAGACCGTGAGCAAGATAAATCACTTTCATGTTTCCGTATCGATCAAGTAGTCTTCCAACATAAATAGCGGCAACTGCTGAAAGCATGGCGCCTGGAAAAATAATATACCCTACGACAGAAGGTCCTTTTTCATAAACGTTCTGAAGCATGAGTGGCATAAGAAGTAAAATGGCAAAGTGGGTTGTGAACCCAAGATAGCTCATATACAATAGCTTTCGATATCCTTTGTTTTTAAAAAGAGACGGTTGAATAAAAGGAATATCTGTTCTTGTAATTCGAAGCCAGAGGAGTCCGCCTACGATAATGCCCAGAGCTAAAAACAGCCAATTAAAAGTTGAAATATAGAGTAGAAAGCTTGTAACAGTAGCCCCTGTCAATAGTCCTCCTATAATGTCAAAGCTTCCTTTACGAACCTCCTCTTCCGGAAGACGACGAAAGAGAATTGGTATGAGTAAAACTACAAATAAAGTTACAGTGAAAAGATAATTCCAATCAAGATACTCCGTTACGACGCCCCCAACAACAGGGCCAAGTCCGAACCCGAGAGATGATGCTGAAGCAATCATGGCCATCGCCCGTCCGCGACTTGAAAATGGAATGAATCGTCCCGCAAACACCATAGATAGTCCAGGAATTGCAGCTGCTCCGGTTGCTTGTAAAAGACGTGCAGCTAATAGTAGTGGAAATGTCTCTGAAAAGAAGCCAAGAACTGATCCGAGTCCAAATATGACAATCCCTGCAATTAAGAGGCGTCTGATCGGTAGATAATCCGATAGACGAGTATACGTAATCGTGAAAATTGCGAGGATAATGGAGTATCCAGACACAATCCAGGCGCCATCTGCAGGGGAAAGGTTAAATTCAGTTAATACATTTGGTAAAGCAACATTAAACATTGTTGTATTCATGACAACAAGCCAGACCGCCACACTTAAAAGAAGAATGGTTTTGAAATAGCTTGAAGTTGTTTTCTCGTTCATTAAAACCCTCCTGATGCGTTAGTAAAGCACCAGCTTATTGTAAACGATAAGCGCATGATTCGTCTCATTTCACGGTTTCAATGAAATTAACTCTTTTCTTTCTTCATCTTTTTAGCCAACATTTCTTTTGCCTGGTTATAGGTAAGCCCTGAATTTGCATTAAGACGTTTCACTGTCTCAATATCCGTTCCTGTTTTCGTTTTCACCATTCATCACCACCTTTCGTCGTTAGTTTCTGAATGAATCAATCCAATTATCCAGAGGGAAGTTCGGTTTATGGAGCAGGTAGGTTACGTGATATAATGCAAGCAGATAAAAAAACTCGAAAAGTTAGGATGACACGATGAGGAACGAACGAAGCGTGCAGGTGCAAGCAAAGCATCAAAAGAAATTTTTTAAAGGATATCCCCTTATATTCAAGGAAGCGATTGAGAATGCAGACGTCTTGAAAGAAGAAGGGACGATTCTAAGACTAGAAGATGAGAAAGGTCAGTTTATTGCAAGAGGCTATTATGGAAGGCAAAACAAGGGGTATGGCTGGGTGCTCTCACAAAATGAACAAGAAGCAATTGATCAGGACTTTTTTGTGAGGAAAATCCAGCAAGCCCTTCGTCATCGTACTTCGTTCTTTGAAGATCCAACAACAACGGCATTTCGTGTGGTGAATGGGGAGGGAGATGGCCTGGGAGGCGTAACCATCGATTATTTCGACGGTTATTATCTTATTAACTGGTACAGTGAAGGGATTTATTCGTTTAAAAATGTTGTAGTAGAGGCGTTAAAACAGCTTGTGGATTTTAAAGGTATCTATGAGAAGAAACGCTTTGACGCGAAAGGTCAATATGTAGAAGATGATGATTTTGTTGAAGGAGAACGTGGCGAATTCCCGCTAATTGTGAAAGAAAATGGTGTGAACTTTGCTGTGTATTTAAATGAAGGTGCCATGGTTGGAGTATTTCTTGATCAGCGCCCTGTTCGAAAGTTAATCCGTGATCAATACGCGAAGGGGAAAACAGTATTAAATACGTTCTCCTACACAGGTGCTTTCTCGGTATTTGCGGTTGAAGGTGGCGCGACGGGTACAACAAGTGTTGATCTTGCTAATCGAAGCTTGAATAAGACGATCGAGCAGTTTAGCGTTAACGACATTGATTATGAAGAACAAAACATCCTCGTGATGGATGTATTTAAATATTTTAAGTACGCCGTTAAAAAGAATTTATCTTTTGATATGGTGATTCTTGATCCTCCAAGCTTTGCACGTTCTAAGAAACATACATTTAGTGCTGCTAAAGATTATAAAGATCTGTTGAAAGATGCGATTTCAATTACGGAAGATAATGGTGTGATTGTCGCTTCAACGAACTATAGCGGCTATGATATGAAGAAGTTTAAAGGGTTTGTTGATCAGGCATTTAAAGAAACGAACGGTAAATATGAGCTGCTAGAAGAATTTACACTACCTGAAGATTTTCGTACGATTAAAGAGTTTCGTGAAGGAAACTATCTTAAGGTTGTTTTCATAAAGAAAATTAAATAGGGTATTTGCGTTTCACTGATATCTATTAACGGGGATAAAAAGATAAAGATCGTTGAATAGAGGGAGAGGTCGTACTCATGAAACTAATTGTATTCGGAGCTACAGGCGGTACAGGAAATGCTTTTGTGAAACAGGCCATTGCAGCGGGCCATACCGTCACTGCATTTGTTCGAACACCTTCAAAACTTGAAACGACTCACAAAAATTTATCAGTTGAAATTGGCGATGCGATGCAGTCTGCTGATGTGAAGCAGGCGATAACTTCTGACGTTGATGCCGTTATTTCATGTTTGGGTGCTAATGGACTTGGAAAAACAACAGATCTTTCTACAATGACGGCAAATATCCTCGATGCGATGAGCATTCATGATGTAAAGCGGATCGTTTATATGGCTTCTGCTGGGATTAATAAAGAGATTCCTGGAGTGACAGGGTTTGTTGCAGGCAAACTGTTGCAGAACGTCCTTGCTGATCATCGAAGAGCAGTCGACCTTCTTGCTGCAAGTGAAGCAGAGTGGACAGTGGCTCGTCCAATAGGATTAACGAATGATGATCGGACTGGAGAGTATCGGAAAGCGCGAAGTGGCATTCCAAAAGGCGGACGTCGCATCGCTCGATCAGATGTAGCTGATTTTATGCTTCATACCGTAACAGATCATCTCTACATTCGAGAATCGATCGGACTTGCATACTAAGAACCGTGAAGCTTAAGCTTCACGGTTCTTTCGTTATACGAATACCTTCTGGGAATGAATGACGCGCTCGCCAACTGCGCGAATTAATTCTGGTGGAAGTGGATAATTGAGAGCAGCAGGATCCATTTTTACCGCTGCGATTGTAGCGTCAAGTGCATCAAGCTTAATGTCATAATCTTTGAAATTAGCTGGAAGACCAACGTTCTGCTGCATTTCTTTTAGTTTATGAATGACAGCTTGTAGCAACGTGTCATTATTCTTGCCGGTTGTCTCTAAATGAAGGGCACGAGCAAGTTCCTTTATTTTTGGGAGATAGAGATCAGGGAGCATTTCCATTACAACCGGAAGAAAAACGGCATTCGCAAGGCCGTGTGGAATGCGGAAAAGAGCTCCGTACGCATGCGCAAAATTATGCACAGGAATGGCATTAAGGGCGAAGCTAAATGCCGTTATACCCATCATACTCGCTTGGAGCATTTCCATACGTGCTGTGAGGTTATCTCCCTGGTTGACGGCAGTTGAGAGATGTGACTCAATCAAGCGAATAGACTGGAGGGCATAAGCATCAGTTAGCGATGTGGCTGATGGTGAGGCGAATGCTTCAATTGCGTGAGTTAACGCATCAAATCCAGTAAAAGCCGTAATAATAGGTGGTAATCCCGTTGTCAATTCTGGATCCAATATAGCCATATCGGCATTAATAAATGGATGAATAATGTTTGTCTTCATCTTGATTTCTTCGTTATAAATCACGGCAATAGGAGATACCTCTGATCCTGTACCAGCGGTTGTAGGGATCGAGATGTGGGGAATTGGTATATGAGTGGCCTCTGGCCAGGATAAATAGAGAAGTCCTCCTGGAATAGCTTCTTTAATATCTGTTAATCCGTTGTGAAGGGCGTATTTCACCCCTTTTACGGTGTCCATCACGCTGCCACCGCCAACAGCGAGTAGCCCATCCGCACTTACTTCCCTGGCAAATTTAAGCGCTGCATTAACATCATGACTCCCTGCATCTTGATTGATATCAAGATAAATCCCTGCAAGTTCAGGGCCAGTCCCATGTGGTGTCAGATCGAATATCTCTTTGATCTTTTCAACGACACCAGCTTTTTCAAGTCCGTGGTCACTAAAGAGAACCACACGCTTTGCTTGAAGTCCTCTGAACAGATCGGGTACAAGTGCCCGAGTGCCTGCCCCGCTATGAATGGCCGTTCGAAGCAAATATTGAGAATATGTTAATGTCATACGGTTTTACCTCCTTTATTAAGATTGGTTAGAAAAGAGAAGACTGTACCAATTTCTCCGTTCGATTTCTGGCACCATGGAGGTGTGCACATGCTTCACCTGAGTATATGCGTCAAGAGAATGCTTGCCCATTTCTCTACCAATGCCACTTTGTTTGTATCCGCCAAACGGTGCATCATTTCTGAGCATATGCCAATCATTTATCCAAACAACACCGGCACGCAGTTTTCTTACGACCTTAAAGGCTTTATTCACATCAGTTGACCAAACACCTGCTGCTAGTCCGTAAATCGTATCGTTCGCCATACGGATGGCATCATCAACATCGCTATACCGGATAACAGAAAGCACAGGCCCGAAGATTTCTTCTTGGGCGATCGTCATGTCGTTCGTGACATCGGCAAAAATTGTTGGAGAAATAAAATGTCCTTTCTCACAGCCCTTCACGTTAACTTCATTCCCGCCACATATAAGACGAGCCCCTTCCCGCTTACCTTTCTCAATGTAAGATAAGATAGCTTCTTTTTGCGTAGCAGAAACCACCGGACCCATATCTGTCGCCGGATCAATTGGATTCCCAATCACAAGCTTCTCAGAAAGCTCTTTGAGTCCATCGATTACCTGATCATACAGTTTATCTGGAACAAAGAGTCTCGTTCCGGATTCGCACAATTGACCAGAGTGAAGGAAGACACCGAACAGACTGCCAGGAAGGGCGATTGAAAGATCTGCATCATCCAGGATAATGGAAGGTGATTTCCCACCAAGTTCAAGCGTTGTGTTCTTCACTGTTTTAGAAGCTAAACTCATAATGTGACGTCCCACTTCAGTAGAACCAGTGAAAGCTATCTTATCGACTTTGGGGTGCGTAGCGAGTGGTTCACCAACGTCTTTTCCACTACCCGTGACAACATTTATCACTCCTCTGGGAACTATTTCAGAAATAATTTCAGCGAGACGGAGCGTTGTAAGTGGTGTATAACTCGCTG
This sequence comes from Pseudalkalibacillus sp. NRS-1564, assembly GCF_050467905.1. Taxonomy (NCBI): domain Bacteria; kingdom Bacillati; phylum Bacillota; class Bacilli; order Caryophanales; family Fictibacillaceae; genus Pseudalkalibacillus; species Pseudalkalibacillus sp. NRS-1564. The sequence goes on from NZ_JBITPM010000032.1 coordinate 12,275, forward strand.
GTTTAATAACGATGGTGTTCCCCATGGCAAGCGCAGGTGCGATCTTCCACGTTGCAATAAGCATAGGCATGTTCCATGGCGTTATGGCGGCACAGACGCCGATTGGCTCACGCCAGATAAAGTTATGAGCTGGTCCTGGAAACGGAGGAGATGGCAGTGTTTCTGAATAGGTGTAATCGAGCACAAATTTACCGAGAGTCTGGAATAGATCCACCATCTGAATGATGTCATTGGATCCAAGTCTTCTAACGGTGCCACCTGAAGAGAGCGCTTCTAAGGCAACAAGTTCTTCTGCATTTTCCATGATTTTCTGAGCGATGGAGTAAAGGACTTTCGATCGCTCTTTTGGAGGCATCTCCCGCCATTCTTCATTATCGAATGCTTTGGATGCTGCCTCTACAGCCCGGTCAACATCTTTAGCGTTACCGCTCGTTACTTTTGCGATTACATCTCCAGTAGCAGGATTCATCACCTCGAACAGTTGACCACTTTCTGAAGGAGACTATTCTCCATTAATAAAAAGCGGAAATGACTTTATTTCTACGTTTACTGACATAGCTCTTCCTCCTTTACTTTAAAGAACGCCAACATCGGATTCAGAAGTACGGTAAATCTCGTTGATGTCTTTTCCTTTTGCGCGTGCAAGGATGTCCATCCTTACCGATAGCTGTTTCATAGAAAAGGCCATTGTGGCATCAAGTGTATTTCCGAATGCGCTATGTGTTTTTTCTCCTATTCCTTCCTGTGTTAACTGATCTGCAAGTGGGGCGAGCTGATTCATCTTATTTTGCACAATCTCAAAGAGGTGGGGATGTTCAGCAATCAGGCGCTGTAACAAGAAGGTGCCATAGCCGATATGACGTGATTCATCTTTTTTCAGCAATCCAACGCCTTTCATTAATCCTGGCATAACCTTGGCTTTATCAAGAGATTCGTAGAAAGAAAAATAGCCTGTTTCAGCAAGAACCCCTTCCACAAACATATTGTAGACAGTAGAAGCTTCAGCTAGCGCTTCAGGAGAATGGTCCTGTTGGAGTTTCCCCATTGCTTCCGGTAATATAGAATAAAAAATTTTCCGATAGGTGTCGGAGTGAAAACGGGACAGGTCCCCGGTTTGACCAATCTCATTTAGAAATACACGAAAGAATTCCGTGTGCTTTGCTTCCTCAAAAAGAAAAGTTGTTAAGTACATCTCTTCTTCTAATCTTCCTTCTTTTGCGATCACCATGATTAATGGCAGAAGGTCCAATGTGACTGCTTCTTTACCAGCCTGAAATTGAGAAATAAGTCTCAGTATCTCTTCTTGTTGATTCCCGGTTAGAAACTGCCGATCTTTTACGTCTTGAGTAAAATCAATCTCTCTTGGGTCCCATCCGCCAAATTTCTTCGCTTTTTGATAAAGACGAAATGGCAGGGAATCTTCCTGAAGTCCGCGGTTGCTTGTCGTTATCATTTCTTTCCGCATCTTTGACCACCTTTCAATACTTGCGATTTAATCTAGCAAATTTTATAATGAAGGAGCTATCTTAGAAAGCGCTTACATATACAGTTTAACGATTTTTGTACGGCAGTTCGATTCCTGAAAAGATAGGGGTGAATCATGTCGATGCATGAGGAAACGTGGATGCGATCTTTTCATCGGATGTTAGAGATGAAAGATCCAATCCAACGTTGCGAAGTAATGATTAAACAATGTCTTGCCCATTTTCCATTCATGCGTGCCAGTCTCTTTACTTTTTCCTATTTTACAGGTGTTGGAGAAGGCATTCTTCGCGTTGATCGTAGTGGAGTGTTTTCTATGAGCGCTATACGTGAGGATATACGGCGCATCCCACCCATTCAACGAGTCCTTCTAAGTAACAAGCCTTCTTTCCTGGTGATGGATCAGCATCATCAGCTCTTCCCCACAGAATATATCGAAGCTTATGATTTAACATCTGTCTTAATTATTCCATTAAGCATTGAGCGAATTGCTATTGGCTGTGTCCTAATTGATAAAAACGAAGAGGGTGTTACGGTTCATCAAGGGCTTATTGATGATGTGATGATTTATTTTCAACAGGCACTTGCTTATATGCTCCCACCAATCTCTCGGTCACCCAATCCCTTAAGCAAACGTGAAACAGAAGTTCTTCAATATGCAGCTGATGGCTACAGTACGAAAGAAATGGCCAGGTTATTACGAATCAGTGATTTTACAGCGAGAGATTATATAAGTACGGCGATTCGAAAGTTACAAGCTAATCATCGTGCCGAAGCAGTTGCAAAAGCATTAAGAGAAAAATGGATTCTGTAACTAACGGAATCCTTTTACTTTCCCTTGAATAGTGATGGAATTTTCAGTAAACTTTAAATACTAACCAGTTGGTATTTAAACGAACATAAGGAGGAATATGCGATGACCACTGTTGAGGAGAAGATTCACTACCGTACTTGCCCGCTCTGTGAAGCCACATGCGGCTTAGAAATTCACACGGTGAATGGAGAAGTAACGCATATTGAGGGTGATAAGAAAGATCCTTTCAGTAAGGGATATTTGTGCCCGAAAGGATTTAGTTTAAAAGAACTTCATCATGATCCAGAGCGCATTCGAGAGCCAATGATTCGAAAAGGAACAGAGTGGTTTACAGTAAGCTACGAGGAGGCTTTTAAGGAAGTTAGGAAAGGGCTTCGTCGTGTGATTGAAAAGTATGGTCGCGATGCAGTGGGCGTCTACCTCGGTAACCCTAATGTTCATAATCTCTCAGGTTTACTTTATTTACCTCTCTTTCTTCGTGCTCTCGGTAGTCGAAATCAATATTCAGCAAGCACAGTCGATCAGATTCCAAAGCAGCTAGCAGCTGAGTTTATGTATGGTAGTGATTTCAGTATACCGATCCCTGATATCGATCGAACACAGTATTTTCTTGTGATTGGAGCGAATCCAATTGTTTCAAATGGTAGCTTAATGACAGGACCAAATATGAGAGGAAGGCTGAAGGCATTACAAGATCGCGGTGGGCGTCTTGTGGTTGTTGATCCCATTCGTACAGCCACAGCTAAAGTAGCAGATGATCATCATTTTATTAAACCAGGAACAGATGGTTATTTTTTGTTTAGTATCCTCCATACGTTGTTTGATGAAAAGTTAGCGAAGGAAACTCACCTATCGGGTCATGTGAATGGACTTGAAACAGTGAAAGAGCTCGCGAAAGATTTTCCACCTGATAAGGTTGCTTCGATATGTGGTCTCGATTCAGAAACGATTCGCGCCATTGCAAGGGATATTTCTTCCGCAACGTGTGCTGCTGTGTATGGAAGAATGGGGACATGTACACAAACATTTGGCACAGTAAATAGCTGGTTGATTGATGTGATCAATGTTGTGACAGGTAATCTTGATCGCGAAGGTGGTGTTATGTTCACAACACCTGCAGCCGGTGGCAAGACATCTAAGAAAAAAGGCTACCGATTTGATCGCTTTAGAAGCAGAGTGAGCGAACTGCCAGAAGTACTCGGTGAGCTTCCAGTTGCGTGTTTAGCCGAAGAAATGGATACGCCAGGGGAAGGACAGATCCGTGCATTTGTAACTGTAGCTGGTAATCCTATCTTGTCAACACCAAATAGTAAGCGTTTACAAAACGGCATTGAAAATCTCGACTTTATGGTAAGCATTGACTGTTACCTGAATGAAACAACAAGAAATGCTAACGTGATTCTTCCAGCTCCTACACCACTTGAACGCTCACACTATGATCTTTCATTTTATCAACTGTCTGTTCGAAACATTTCTCACTACTCGCCTCCTGTTTTCGAAAAGAAAGAATCCCAGCTGGATGAGTGGGAAATCCTCCTAAAGCTCGCGACATTAGTTGGAGAAGAAGAGCCTGATGACAATGCAGCAGCGAAATTAGATGAGAAATCGATTCATTACCTCATTAAAAAAGACGTGCAAAATGAACAATCGCCCCTTTTCGACCAGGATCCGAAAGAAATTATTAGCGTCCTTCAGGTCGGAATTGGTCCAGAGAGAATGCTTGATTATATGCTTAGGTCAGGTCCTTATGGAGACCATTTCAAAAAGCAAGGTGGTTTAAGTCTAAATAAACTTGAACAAAACCCGCACGGAATTGATTTAGGAGCGTTAAAGCCAAGAATTCCTGAAATATTACTGACTCACACAGGTAAGGTTGAGTTAGCCCCTGAAGTCATTGTAAAAGACGTCGCAAGGCTTAAAGAAGAATCATCTGAACAAGTAGATATGGTATTGATCGGTCGAAGAAATTTACGATCAAACAATTCCTGGATGCATAATTTGCCTGTTCTTATGAAGGGGAAGGATCGCTGTACGTTATTGCTTCACCCAGAAGATGGCAAGCGACTTGATCTTCATGATGGTGACCTCGCACAAGTTCAATCAGATACAGGTAGTCTTGAAGTAAATGTAGCATTAACAGAAGACATTATGCCTGGAGTAGGCAGCATCCCACATGGATATGGTCATAACCTAGATGGGACGAAAATGACGGTGGCTAAGGAAAACAAAGGCGTCAATACGAATATATTAAGTAATGAAAAAAGACTTGATGCTGTTTCAGGAACAGCTGTATTAAATGGTATACCGATTGTCGTTAGAAAAGCAAAAAGTGGGAGGAATGAACATGGCTTTGTACGCTCTGAATCTATTTAACGTAAAAGATGGAGAAGAATATGCTGAATACGCAAAAAGGGCAGAGGAGCCAGTACGTAAATACGGAGGGAAGGTTGTTGCGATTGGCAAGCTACATTCATCACCAGAAGGGGATATCGAGCCGAGACAAGTGATGATGCTTGTTGAATGGAAATCCAAAGAAGGTATATACAAATATGTAAGTGATCCAGATCTTGAGGATTTGCATCCACATCGTGAGCTTGGGGTCGATGATTTTGTCTGGCATTTATTTGAGAAGTTAGATGATTTGAGACCCGTCCTAAAATAAGCAAAGCCCCCGCACTTTAAAATGCGGGGGCTTTGCTATTTTCTATTCTTCGATTGGGAACCAGCCTGGTACGCTAAAAATGGCATTCCAAAGTGGATCAGGTAATACAAGTTCTTGCTGAGCGTCTTTTCGTAACGTCACTCGAATGCTATCTTCGTCACCGTTTTGAACTTTCTCAACCCAGTTCGGTTCCATAATCATTTCACGGCCAAGAGCGATAAGAGGTACACCAGTCTCAAGCGCTTCTTCCACTTCAACAGGGGTATGAAGTGAGCCGACACCAATGACAGGAACGTTGTGACCAATTCGTTCTTTAATCATCTCCATGCGTGGTGTAGCATCTTCTTCGCGCATTGAACCTTGATAGAAGTCGGATAGTGAAACGTGAACATAGTCCAAGTTCCGTGAAGCAAGTTCATCAACAAACTGAAGCGTATCATCCATTGAGATTCCAGGATTTTCGCGTTCTTCAGGTGAGATCCGATAGCCAAGAACGAAAGCGCCATTAGCATGTTTTTTGATTGCTTCCTGAACAGATTCTAGAACAGCTAATGGGAATTTCATACGATTTTCAAGGCTGCCACCCCATGTGTCTTCTCTGCGGTTAGAATGCGGAGAAAAGAACTGTTGAAGAAGGTACGTATTGGCACCATGAAGCTCAACACCATCAAACCCAGCTTCGATAGCTCTTCGCGTTGCTTCGCCGAAAGCACGAATTGTTTCTTGAATTTCGTCTTCTGTCATTGCACGAGGAGTTTTCGAACCTTCACGCTCAGCGGGTACAGCACTTGCGCTAAGAATTTCTTCATTCGGAACGAGCTCAGGAGGGCACATTCTACCTCCGTGGAATATTTGTAGAATCGCCTTTGCACCTTCTGCATGAATGGTGTCAGCTAATTTCTTCAAACCAGGAATCTGTTCATCACGGTTAGCGCCAATTTCACCAGCAAAGCCTTTCCCGTGTGGGAGCACATAAGCACATGCCGTAATAACTGCGCCAACTCCACCAGAACGCTTTTCATAATAAGCAAGCTCTTGTGCGGATACTGTACCATCATCATTTGATAAGAAGTTTGTCATTGGAGCAAGCATGACACGGTTTTTTAATTCTACGCCAGAAGGTAGAGTATAAGATTGAAGCATTTTTCGATTCATAGTCATTGTTGTCCTCCTTTTAATACACGTACTGTAATTCCAACTCTTACAGTTTAGCATGACAGCTCATTTCTTGTCTTTCAAAGTGCTTTTATGATGTGTCAGTAAAACCTATAAAAAAACCCGCCAATGATGGCGGATTTTAGTATGAGGCTATATTCGTTTAGAAGAGATTGCCTCTCGCATAAGCTGAAGAGAGTGCTTAGATTTTTCTTTTCGAGCGATCATGACGTTCACATAAAGCGCATCAACAAGACTTAGCTGTGCAATTCTTGATGCGAGCGCTTCAGAGCGGAAATCGGTTTCTTGTGAAACAGTATAAAGAGGAATATCAACCTTTTTACTTAGTGGAGATGTCGCCAGGTTTGTGATGGCGATCGTCGTTGCACCTGTTTCTTTTGCGATGTCAGCAACACGAAGCATATCTTTGTTCGTTCCAGAATGAGAAATTAAGACAGCCACATCGCTACTTGATAGCTGAGAAGCGGACATGATTTGTAAATGTGCATCACTGTATGATGTGGAGCGTAATCCTGTTCGAATAAACTTATGCTGGGCGTCCATCGCAATAATCCCAGAACCACCATTTCCGTAGAATTCAATATGAGTTGCATTTAATAAAATCTGCACAGCTTGATCAATGGTTGCATTATCGAGTATGTGATACGTATCTTCAAGCGTTCGTATGTTGGAACGGAGGACCTTTTCTGCTACCTCTTTCGTTGAATCCGTTTCTGTGATGGTCTCATGGATATCCTGAATGGGATTCACGATTTCCGCAGCAAGGGCAATTTTCATCGCTTGAAAGCCTTTGAAGCCAATTCGCTTACAAAAGCGGAAAACGGTTGCATCTGCAACGTTTAAATCTTCTGCCACCTGATTAATGGTACTATGGATAATTTTATTAGAATGGTTCAAAATATAATCCGCCACCTGTCGTTCTTTTTCGCTAAATTGCGAATAGGAAGAGCGAATTCTTGGAAGGCAGTGACGGGTTTCCGTATCGGACATTTACATTCTCCTCTCTATCAATCCTGATTGTATAATTGTAACCGATTACAATTAAGATGAAAATAGATTCCACTCAACCAATTGAAACAAAAAATATTTAATGTATAATTAAATTATAGGAAAAAATATTTCATTCACTTAAGGAGTTTTTAATATGAACGTCGGATTAATTGGTTTAGGTAAAATGGGATACAACCTTGCTTTAAACTTACGTGATCATGGACATAACGTTGTTGTAAATGATGCTAATGATGAGCAAGTACAAAAAATGAACGAAGAAGGTTTTAATGGGAAGTCTTCTCTTAAGGATGTTGTAGAAGCGCTAGAAACGCCTCGGATTCTTTGGATGATGGTTCCTGCAGGTGAGATTACTCAAGCTGTGACAACAGAATTGTCGACACTTCTTGATCGTGGTGACATTGTCATTGATGGAGGAAACTCTCACTACAAAGATTCAAAAAGCCGAGGTGAGATGCTCCTAGAAAAGGGAATTTCTTTCTTTGATGTTGGGACAAGCGGTGGTAAGTCAGGAGCTCGTAATGGCGCTTGTACAATGATTGGTGGAGATAGCGAAGTTTTCAAAACGATCGAACCACTGTTTAAAGATATTTGTGTAGAAGATGGTTACCTTTATGCGGGAGAATCAGGTAGTGGACACTTCCTAAAAATGGTTCATAACGGCGTCGAATACGGTATGATGCAGTCCATTGCAGAAGGATTCGATCTATTAAGCAAAAGCGAATATGATTTTGACTACGAGAAAGTAGCGCGCGTATGGAATAACGGTTCTGTTATTCGCTCATGGTTAATGGAATTAACAGAGCAGGCATTCTCTAAAGATGCTAACCTTGATGAGATTCGTGGTGTTATGAACTCATCAGGTGAAGGGAAATGGACAGTAGAAACAGCTCTTGATCTTCAGACAGCAACGCCTGTTATTGCTCTTGCATTAATGATGCGCTATCGTTCTTTAGAAGACGATACATTTACAGGTAAAGTTGTAGCCGCGCTTCGTAATGAGTTCGGCGGTCACGCAACTGAAAAAAGCAATTGATTTGGAAGATAAAGGAGGAAGCATGTTTGTATAAACATGCTTCCTGATCTTTTCTTACCAAAATATCTTGCGTTAATTGAACACGCTTACAGATTACCATCTTAGGCAAGTTCGTAATAAGGACTACGAAAAGCTATACTAGTCAGTGAATAGGTCGATTACAATAACGATGTAGGAGGAATGGCTCATGACGATGAACAAGCAATATATGATCGGTGTAGATATCGGTACGACGAGTACAAAAGCCGTTCTATATAAAGAAAATGGGCAACCCGTTTCAAAACATAACGTGGAATATCCATTGTATACACCAACACCAGCAACAGCTGAGCAAGATCCTGAAGAAATTTTGTTAGCTGTAGTGGAGTCGATTCGAAAAGTGATTCAAGATAACTCATTAAAAGGGGAACAGGTAAAGTTTGTTTCATTTAGCTCAGCTATGCACAGCTTAATTGGGGTAGATGAAAAAGGAAAACCACTTACAAACTGTATTACATGGGCAGATAACCGAAGTGCGAAGTGGGCAGAGAAAATAAAAAATGAGATGGACGGTCACGAAATTTACCGCCGCACCGGAACGCCTATTCATCCAATGTCTCCCCTGTCCAAGCTTGTTTGGCTAAAAAATGATGAAACAGAATTGTTTCAATCAATATCAAAGTTTATTTCCATTAAAGAATATGTTTTCTACCGCTTTTTCGAGGAATATGTCATTGATTATTCCATTGCTTCAGCAACAGGATTATTTAATTTGGAGCAGCTCGACTGGGACGTTGAAGCATTAAAAATCGCTGGAGTGACAGCAGATCAACTATCAAAACCCGTTTCAACTACTCATATGATGACTGGTTTAAAAGCGCCTTATATTGAAGAAACAGGATTAACTTCTTCAACGAACTTTGTAGTTGGTGCAAGTGATGGTGTGCTTTCAAACCTTGGCGTTAACGCAATTGAGCCAGGTGTCGTTGCTGTAACAATTGGAACAAGCGGAGCGATTCGAGCGGTAACAGATCGCCCTGTAACAGACCCTAAAGGACGAATTTTCTGCTATGCATTAACAGAAGATAAATGGGTAGTTGGCGGCCCTGTGAATAATGGAGGAATCACATTCCGCTGGGTTCGTGATCAATTCGCCGCATCCGAAACAGAAACGGCGAAACGACTTGGGATTGATACGTATGAAATCCTAACAAGAATTGCAGAGCAGGTTAACCCAGGTGCCGATGGACTTCTATTCCATCCTTATCTTGCGGGTGAACGTGCACCACTATGGAATTCCGATGCACGCGGAAGCTTCTTTGGTCTTGCCATGCACCATAAAAAAGAACATATGATTCGAGCAGTACTAGAAGGCGTAATTTATAACTTATATAGCGTTCTTCTTGCATTAGAAGAACTAATAGGAGAGCCTAAACAAATTAAAGCAACAGGCGGCTTTGCGCGATCCGCACTATGGCGTCAGATGATGGCTGATATCTTTAACCAAGAAGTAACCGTTCCAGAAAGCTACGAAAGCTCCTGCCTCGGTGCAATCGTTCTCGGTAAAAAAGCACTCGGCGAAATCGATTCACTAAGCATCGTATCCGACCTCGTCGGAGACACATTCAGCCATCAACCAAAAAAAGAAAACGTAGAAACCTACGCCGAACTACTACCAATCTACATCAGAATCTCAAGAAATCTAACCGAAGAATACACAGCCATAGCCAACTACCAAAATAAAAAATTGGGGAAAAACTAAAGCGGCAAAACCCCGTTTAGACCCGGCAGACACTGGAGCCTTTCAAAATGAACACGTCCTTTGTGTTCAGGTTGAAAGGTGAAGTGGCCGAGGGTCTGGGGTTTTGCAGCTAGCAGAAACTAAAGCGGATGTGCCACGCTTAGACCCGTCAGGCACTGGAGGCCTTCAAAATGAACACGCCCTTTGTGTTCAGGTTGAAGGCCGAAGTGACCGAGGGTCTGTGGCACAGGAGCTGGATGAAAACTAAAGCGGAAACACACCGTTTAGGACCGGCAGGCGCTGGAGCCTTTCAATATGAACACGTTTTTTGTGTTCAGGTTGAATGGTGAAGCGACCGAGGTTCTGGTGTGTTGTAGCTGGATGAAACTAAAGCGGCAAAACCCCGCTTAGACCCGTCAGACACTGGAATCCTTTCAACACCACACAAAAAGACAGCCCGATTGGGCTGTCTTTTGTTATCCATCGAGCATTAATGCTTAATGGCTTCCTTCAATATTACCGTTGCTTGATCTAACTCGACGTCTTTCGTCAAAACGATCTCGCTTATGAGAAACTGCTGGGCATTCTCCAGTAGTTTTTTATCGTCGGTTCCGAGCGGTCTTTTCTTGTTAAGGGCAACGAGCTCACGGATCACTTCCACGTGATTGTGGATGTCTCCCGTTTTAAGCTTGTTCATATTATCCCGGTAACGCTGGTTCCTATTAGCACTGGGCTCTTCTACGTCAACTTCTTCATTAAAAGAAGTTAGCACTTCGTCCATCGTACTGACATCAGACACTTCACGAATCTTCAGGTTTTCCGTCTTACCTTTTGGAATCATCACCTGAATATCACGAAAAGGCATATTAAGAATATAATAGATCTGAGTTTCGCCCAGTATTTCTTTTTCCTCAATTGCTTCGACTATACCTGCACCGTACATGGGATAAAAAATCTTATCGCCTACCTCAAACAAGCGCCCACCCCCAAATTTATAAATTATAGCACATCTACTATTATAACATAAACAATTAATTTGTACGAATGTAATATTTTTTTCGTTGTAGCGGTATGTTTGATTGATCAGTGTCAACTCCATTACAATAATAGACATATATGGGCTTAACTAATAATGGAGGCGTTTACAAAATGAGGATTGGAATGATTAGTTTCTGGCACGTTCATGCAAAAGATTATGCCAAAGAGGCGCAGATTCATCCTGATACAGATATAAAAGCGATCTGGGATGAGAACGAAGAACGTGGAAGAAAAGAAGCGCAGGAAAGAGCGGTGGAGTACATAAGTGATCTAGACGTCCTTCTTAATCGAGAAGATATCGATGCTGTTGTAGTGAGCTCACCTACAAACATGCATAAGGAGATCATCATTCGAGCAGCGAGGGCAGGAAAGCATATCTTTACTGAAAAAGTCCTAGCGGCTAAAGAAAATGAGGCGCTGGAGATTCTAGAAGCGGTGAATGAGGCTGGGGTAAAGTTATTTGTTTCTTTGCCCCGCGTTTATGATGGTTATACGGAAGCTATTCAGCAGTTGATTGAATCAGGTGATCTTGGCGACATCACACAGACACATGTACGCCTTGCTCATAATGGAGCGACTGCTGATTGGCTTCCACAGCATTTCTATCAGAAAGAAGAGTGTCAGGGCGGAGCATTAATCGACCTTGGCTGTCATCCATTGTACTTAACGAGGCTATTCCAAGGAATGCCGCAACGTGTCACAGCTCAGTTCGGTTATGTAACGGAGAAAGAAGTAGAGGACCAGGCTGTCGTGACATTTGGATATCAAAGCGGTTCCTACGGTATTGCAGAAACAGGGTTTGTAAATGATCACTCCCCATTTACCATTGAAATAAATGGCACTAAAGGATCAGCGGTATATGGCATGCCAGAGAAGGTTTTACTAAAGAAAGTATCTGATCAGTGGGAAGAGGTAGCGGTTCCAGATGACCGCCCATCCCCATTCTTTCAGTGGATCGACCACATTCAAAAGGATATCAAAACTGATGAAAACCTAGGACTTGCCCTTGAATTAACAGTGCTGATGGAGGCTGCTTATCGTGCGGAGGAGCAAAGGCGTGAAGTCGTCATCACTAACCGATAGTTTAACGTACGTTTTTAGGAAGTGAATGTGTTACACTAACTTCGACTAACGATAATGAGGTGTCTTATGAATACATTTTTACAATACAATCCAACTCGTCTTTATTTCGGGAAAGATCAGATCACTCAATTGCAAGGTGAACTTAAATATGGTGCGAAAGTTCTTGTTGTATATGGTGGAGGAAGTATTAAACGAAACGGCGTATATGATGCTGTCATGTCAGAACTTAAAAAAGTAAATGCAGAGGTGCATGAGCTTTCTGGTGTTGAACCAAACCCACGTTTAACAACAGTTGAAAAAGGTTCTGCCATCTGTAAGAAAGAAGGAATAGACTTCCTTCTAGCCGTTGGTGGTGGTAGTGTAATTGACTGTACGAAAGCGATCGCGGCAGGTGCCCATTACGAAGGTTCTGCATGGGATTTAATCACGCAGAAGGAGCCGATTGAATCAGCTCTCCCATTTGGTACGGTATTAACTCTAGCTGCAACTGGATCTGAGATGAATTCAGTTTCTGTTATTACAAATTGGGAAACAAAAGAGAAGCTCGGTTGGGGTTCTCCTCATGTATTTCCGACGTTTTCGGTACTAGATCCTACTTATACATTCTCGGTTCCGGAGAATCAAACGGTGTATGGCATTGTTGACAGTATGTCACATGCGCTAGAGCATTACTTCCATCGTACAAACAATACACCAATGATCGATGGATTTATTGAATCACTTCTTCGCACGGCAATTCAAACTGGTCCTAAGCTACTAAATGATCTTGAATCATATGAACATCGTGAAACGATGATGTACATTAGTACAACAGCCTTTAACGGAACATTAAGTAATGGTACAGATGGTGGGGACTGGGCAACACATCGAATCGAGCATGCGGTATCTGCTGTTTACGATATTCCTCACGGAGGCGGATTGGCGATTCTATTCCCGAACTGGTTAGAACATGTTCTTAAAGAAGATCCTTCCCGCGTGAAACAGCTAGCGGTAAACGTTCTTGGCGTTTCATCAGAAGGGAAAAGTGATCAAGAAGTAGCAGTTGAAGGGGCGAAAGCGCTTCGTGAGTTCTGGAATTCACTTGGCGCTCCATCACGTCTTGCTGATTACGAAATTGACGATGCTGAATTTGATGGTATGGTTGAAAAAACATTTATTAAGCCAGGCGTTGGCACTTATAAAGAACTGGATCGTGAGAGCGTTCGAGATATTTTACAACGTTCTCTATAATTCAAAAGCAGCATGGCGATTTTGCCATGCTGCTTTCTTCATATCGTCTATTCATCTATATTAATATGGCGAAACTCTCCTACATGAAAAAGTCCGAGGTCCGTTAATTTTAGCTCCGGAATAACAGGGAGGCTTAAAAACGAAAGGGTAAGAAAAGGATTGAAGTGATCTGGAGCACCAATTTCCTTTAATGCTTTTTCGATTTCTTCAAGTTCCTCTATGACAGTAGGATAGTCTTTATCCGAAAGTAGTCCAGCTATTGGCAGCGGTAGCTTACCAATCACTTTCTTTCCTCGAATAACAGCCAACCCACCTTGCATTTCCTGAATAACTTCTGCAGCCTTAATCATGTCTTCATCGTTCGTTCCTGCCATAATTAAGTTGTGCGAATCATGACCGACGGTTGTTGCTATTGCCCCATCATGAAATTGAAAACCTTTCACGACCCCAAGGCCAATGTTGCCTGTATGATGATGGCGCTCAATCACAGCAAGCTTCATAAGGTCTTTTCTAGAACAAGAAACAAACCCACCATTTTCATCATGATCAACCGTTAATTTTCTGGCCTTTGTAACTATTTGATTAGGAATGAGTTCAATAACATTCGCTTCTTCCTTCGAAACGGCTAGGTTCAGGTGATCTTTTCTTAGTGTGGGGAGATGAACAGAGCTTGTAATTCGATTCGAAGGAGTAACCTTTGTTCCCATTTTTGTCTTTCCAGACTCTGCAACAAGTTCTCCAGCACGATAAACATGAGAGATAGAAAAGGACTCAATGTCATCGAGCAAAAGAAAATCAGCATCAAGGCCGGGCGCAATAGCCCCTTTCGTTGATAACCCAAAACATTCAGCCACATTTAATGATGCCATTTGAATGGCAAGAAGTGGATCTACTCCTTCTTGAATAGCAAGTCGAATATTATGATCGACGCTTCCTTCATTGATCAGGTCATCGATATGTTTATCGTCTGTACAAAACATGAATCTTCTAGCGTTTCGTTCAGTTACAGCGGGAATGAGTTGTTTTAAGTTTTTGGCTACGGATCCTTCGCGAATGAATACATACATCCCACGTTTTATCCGCTCGAGCGCTTCTTCAGCCGTGATGCATTCATGATCCGTCGTAATTCCTGCCGATTTATAAATGTTTAGAGCATTGGAATGGAGCCCAGCGGCATGTCCGTCTATTTTCTTGTTTTGCGCATCGAATAACTTTTGTATCATAGAAGGTGAAGTATGAGCGACTGAAGGATAATCCATCACTTCAGCTAGGCCAAGGACGCGGCTGTGCTCATAGAAAGGTTTGAGATCTTCGGCAGAAAGGGTGGCACCTGAATTCTCAAAGGAGGTAGAAGGCACACTTGAGGGAAGCATAAAGAATATATTCATCGGAACGTTTTCAGAATCCTGAAGCATATAAGAAATACCTTCGGATCCGCAGACATTCGCTATTTCATGGGGGTCAGTGACAATTGTCGTCACTCCACAAGGAAGAACAGCATTGGCGAATTCGGAAGGGGTGACCATTGCGGATTCGATATGAACACGAGCATCGATTAGTGATGGTACGATGTATTTCCCATCCGCATCAATAATATGATGACCTTCGAAATCTCCAAGTCCAGCAATCACACCATCAACAATAGCTACATCTGTCTTAATCAGCTCTAGGTTGTAACTATCTAATACAATTCCATTTTTAATCACAAGATCTGCAGGGCGTTTCCCCGCAGCTGCTTGAACTCTTCTGGTTAACTTCTCCATTATTATTCTCCTCTCATTTAGACAGAGGATGACATATTCGCATTGCCAGAATTGTCATCGTAGTCAAACCATTTACGGTAGTTTGGTAGAAACCTTTGGACCTTATCTCCAAATTTATACGAAACCTGGTACGCATTATTAGCGTATTCTATAGATCTCTTGAACTCTCGTCAATAGCATCTGTCATCATCTCGAAAAAATACTTTCATATTCATATTGATAAATGGGTGGAATACAAGTAAACTACAAGTAAGAACATCTAAATAGACAAAAGAAAGCGTTTTTTTTATCGAAAATTAGGCAAACGTTTGCACTTTACTAACTTTAATTAAAAGATGAGGGTGTAGAGACATGAATAGAATCTGGTGGAAAGAAGCAGTGGGCTATCAAATTTATCCTCGTAGCTTCCAGGATTCAAATGGTGATGGTATAGGTGATTTACAAGGGGTTATTCAAAGACTCGATTATATAAAAAATCTTGGCATTGATGTAATTTGGATTTGTCCCATGTACAAATCTCCAAACGATGACAATGGATACGACATTTCTGATTATCAGGATATAATGGAAGATTTCGGTACAATGAAAGATTTTGATGCGCTTCTAAAGGAAGTGCATAAGCGAGATATGAAGCTGATTATTGATCTCGTATTGAATCACACAAGTGATGAGCATCAATGGTTTATCGAGTCACGGTCCTCGAAGGAAGATCCGAAGCGTGATTGGTATATTTGGCGTGACGGTAAGAATGGCAAAGAACCGAATAACTGGGAAAGTATCTTTGGCGGTTCAGCATGGGAATACGATAGGAAAACAGATCAGTACTATCTCCATGTTTTCTCAACAAAGCAGCCAGATGTAAATTGGGAAAATCCCGCTGTTCGTGGAGCGCTTTATGATGCGGTGAATTGGTGGCTTGATAAGGGGATTGATGGTTTCCGTATTGATGCCATTAGTCACATTAAAAAACGCCCAGGATTCCCGGATATGCCCAATCCTGCAAATGAAAAATACGTCTCTTCCTTTGATATGCATATGAATCAGAAGGGTATTCAAGAATTTCTTCAAGAATTTAAGGATGAAACGTATTCTAATTATGACGTGATGACGGTTGGAGAAGCCAACGGCGTAAGCATTGATGAAGCTGATCAATGGGTCGACGAAAAAAATGGGAAAATGAATATGATTTTTCAATTTGAGCATCTTGGGTTATGGGATGCAGTAGATAAACCTGAACTTGATATCGTATCTCTCAAGTCGGTGCTGACACGCTGGCAGAAAGGGCTTGAAAACAAAGGGTGGAATGCATTGTTTGTTGAGAACCATGATAAGCCACGTGTAGTATCAACATGGGGGAACGACAAGGAATACTGGCGAGAAAGTGCGACTTCAATGGGAGCGATGTACTTCCTCATGCAAGGAACGCCTTTCATTTATCAGGGACAGGAAATCGGCATGACAAATGTTCAATACCCTTATATTGAAGATTATGACGATGTTGCAGATAAAAATCGCTATCGCATCCAACGTGAAGCTGGTGTATCACACGAATCGATCATGAAAGTGATTTGGGCTTCTTCTCGTGATAATAGTCGCACACCAATGCAGTGGAACAGCGACTATAATGCTGGGTTTTCTTCAGGGACCCCGTGGCTAAAAGTCAATCCGAATTTTGTAGATATTAATGTACAAAAGCAAGAGAATGATGCCAACTCTATTCTAACTTTCTACAAAAAAATGATTCAGCTGAAGAAAGAAAACCTAGTTTTCACTTACGGGACCTATGATTTGCTTCTTGAAAAGCATCCGCAGCTTTATGCCTATACGAGAACAACAGAAGAAGATCAAGTTCTTGTTGTGACGAACCTATCAATAGAGCCAGCTGTATTTGAAACAGGACTGGTTCTAGAGCAAGATCAATTGCTTCTGAATAACTATCCTGTTGTGCAAGAAGTAAATGATTCGATTAATTTAAAGCCTTATGAAGCGAGAGTTTATCGAATAAATCGCTAATACAGACAGCCGATTCAATCGGCTGTTTATTTATTTTATAGAAATCATTTACATTTATAAATGATAAATGCAATCTAATAATTTCCAAAAATGTAGAATAAAGAGGGTAAAAAAGAATAGATTTCTTGAAAAATTTACCGTATAGTGTTGATTAGTGGGAAGTATGACCCAATTCTATCTTTTCACAGAATACGAGTTTACTAGGGGAGGATTAAAATGAAAAAGTTAATCGTAGCTTTATTCTCAGTAGTTGCACTATTTATGTTCATGGGTACTGGAACTTTTGCAGCAGAAAATGATCACAGTGATATTTTACAGAAAATTGAAGAAACAAATGTTAAGATTGAAGAAGAGATTCAAACAGCACAGGTTAAAGGTAACAAACTATTGTCAACGCTTTCTCTTGAAACAACTAAGCTTGATGCAACACTCGCTACCGCTCGTCAGGATGGGAAATCAGACGCTGAAATTGCTAAGATAGAGAAAGAAGTAAAGACTAAGAAAGCTGAACTTACTTCTAAATACAATCAAGAACTTGATAAACTAATTGACAATCTAATTGATAAAACAAACAAAATGACTGCAGACATGATTGCAGAAGCTGCTAAAGAGGGCATTCAGGCTGAATGTTCATGGGTGTACGTACAAATTGGAGACCGCTGGGTATGGGTTGATCCGATTCAAATCGTAGGAGTCTAATTGAAAAGCATCTCTTCTGAGATGCTTTTTATTATATGCATTGTACTATATAATAAGTTACATAAGAAATGTATGTTCATGGGAGGGGGGATAACTTGGATGGGCTATCTATAGGACGTAAAGAAGATTATTTGGAAGAGGTAGTACAAGAATCTGCAAAGCTAAGCTTGCTGGCAAGAGGATCTGGAATAGAGGTTATGAAACAAGTAGTTTACGAAGGAACTGTTTTTTATTTATACCCAGGGAATAATCCGGATAGTTTTGAGTTTTTCTATATATTAGAAGGAGAACTTGTGTGTGAAGATTTATCATTAACCCTAAAAAAAGATGATTACTTTTTTGTAAAAGATCTTAAAGAAATAGCGTTCTTTGAGGCGGCTTCAGAAGTTTCAATGATTTGGATGATAAATGAATCTGTTTTCCACCTTATTAGTCAAAAAGTTTCTAAGTTGCTTGAGGTAGTTAGTAAAGTTGAAGAAAAAGATCGCTATACCTTTAAACATAGTATTAGAGTTCAAAATTCAAGTATAAAGATTGGAAAAAAACTGCACCTTTTAAAAGGTGAATTAGATACTTTAATTGTAGCATCTGTCCTCCACGACGTAGGTAAAATTAATGTTCCTGAAGAGATTCTCAACAAAGCCGGCGGGCTAACAGATGAAGAATATGACATTATCAAAAAGCATCCAGCCGATGGAGCAGAGATGGTAAAGGATACGTATTATTCTGATATTAGCACCATCATTCACCAGCATCATGAGCGGTTAAATGGTTCTGGCTATCCAGATGGTTTAAAGGATGAAGAAATTACAATTGGCGCGAAGATCATCGGTGTCAGCGATTCCTACGACGCGATGACAGATGATCGTTCATATCGAAAAGCGTATACGCCGGAATATGCAGTGAATGAATTAAAGCGTCTGTCAGGTGTCTTATACGACGCTGAAGTGGTTAATGCTCTTGAAGCAGTTTTAATAGAAGAAGGCATTTTGAATAGCAACTAGTCGAAGGAAGATGGGGTACATCTTCTTTTTTGTTTGTTAAAAAGGCGATTATATTTCCATTGTTTCACGTGTAACATCGAAGCTGGTATGATA
This sequence comes from Pseudalkalibacillus sp. NRS-1564, assembly GCF_050467905.1. Taxonomy (NCBI): domain Bacteria; kingdom Bacillati; phylum Bacillota; class Bacilli; order Caryophanales; family Fictibacillaceae; genus Pseudalkalibacillus; species Pseudalkalibacillus sp. NRS-1564. Next base: position 31,096 of record NZ_JBITPM010000032.1, read on the forward strand.
GTAAATAGAAAAGAATCGATATTTGAGGAGATTGGTATTGTGGGTAAACAGCTTATTCTTGCAGAAAAACCCTCTGTTGGACGTGATATTGCGAGGGTATTGAATTGTACAAAAGGTGGAAATGGTTTTCTTGAAGGAGACCGTTATATCGTCACATGGGCGCTTGGTCATCTTGTGACACTAGCTGATCCAGAAGTTTATGATGAAGCATACAAGACGTGGAAGCTAGAGGACTTACCGATGCTTCCTGCCCCACTGAAGCTAGTTGTTATTAAAAGAAGTGGGAAGCAATTTAGCGTTGTAAAAACGCAAATGAATCGGAAAGATGTTAGCGAAATTGTTATTGCCACTGATGCGGGACGAGAAGGGGAGCTTGTGGCACGATGGATTATTGAAAAAGCACGTGTCCAAAAACCGTTAAAAAGACTTTGGATTTCTTCTGTAACGGATAAAGCGATTCGTGATGGTTTTAAGAATTTGAAAGAGGCAAATCAGTACAAGAACCTATACCAGGCAGCTGCAGCTAGGTCTGAAGCGGATTGGTATGTAGGTCTTAATGCAACTCGAGCGCTTACGACAAAATACAATGCACAGCTTTCTAGTGGCAGAGTACAAACACCAACGCTTTCGATTATTGCAAAGCGAGAGGAAGAAATAAAAGCCTTTGAGCCTGAACGCTATTATGGGATTTCTGCTGTTGTGGATGGTTTTACATTAACTTATCGCGATGCGAAATCGAATGATTCGCGCGTATTTGATCGAGACAGAATAGATACTTACCTAAAGAATTTATCGGGCAAACCAGCTCAGATTGAAGAAGTGAAAAAAGCTAAAAAAAAGACGTTCGCTCCAGGTTTATATGATTTAACGGAATTACAGAGAGACGCTCACAAACGCTATGGCTTCTCTGCAAAGGAAACTCTTTCAGCTACACAACGCCTGTACGAGCAGCATAAGCTCGTCACATATCCTCGAACAGATTCTCGCTTTTTGTCTTCTGATATGAAGGATACGTTAAAAGAACGACTAGAAGCAGTGGCACCTTATGAGAAAACGGCTAGAAAAGTACTTGGGAACCCAATTCAAACTGGAAAGCACATTGTTGACGATCGAAAAGTTTCTGATCATCATGCCATTATTCCTACGGAGCAAACACCCATTATTCGCGAACTTAGCGATAAGGATCGTAAGGTTTATGATCTCATAGTAAAGCGATTTGTGGCAGCACTATACTCTCCATTTGAATACGAACAAGTCACGGTTGTTGCGAAGATTGGCCAAGAGCGTTTTGATGCGAAAGGCAAACGTGTTCTTTCAGCTGGTTGGAAAGAAGTTTACGATACTGAAGAAGCGGATGTCATTCTTCCAGAGCTAAAAGAAAAACAGGAACTTCGAGTTCTTTCTCTTACAAGAACCGAAGGAAAAACAAATCCGCCGTCTCGTTTTAATGAAGGAACTCTTTTAACTGCAATGGAGAAGCCAGCTCAATTTCTTGGTAATCAGGATAAGAAGCTAGCCCAAACCCTTGGTGAGACAGGTGGGCTAGGAACCGTTGCAACGCGTGCAGATATAATTGAGAAATTATTTAATAGCTTTTTGATTGAAAAGAATGGCAAAGACTTAACAATTACATCTAAAGGAAAGCAATTGTTAGACATTGTCCCAGACGAATTACAATCCCCGGCTCTAACGGCAGAATGGGAACAAAAGCTTGAAGCGATTGGAAAAGGCGAACTATCGAAGCAGGCATTTATTGAAGAGATGAAGGCTTACGCAAATGAAACGGTTCAGAAGATCAAATCAAGTACGAAGAAATATAAGCACGATAACGTGACGGGAACGAAATGCCCCGAATGTGGTAATTTAATGCTCGAAGTGAAAAGTAAGAAGGGGAAAATGCTCGTTTGTCAGGACCGAGAATGTGGGTACCGTAAAGGGAAAAGTAAAGTAACGAATGCTAGATGTCCTAAGTGTAAGAAAAAGCTCGAGCTTCATGGACAGGGAGACGCACAGACATTTATATGTAAGTGCGGTCATCGTGAAAAGCTATCGACGTTTAATGAACGACGGAAAAAGGAAAAGAATACCAAAGCAACGAAGAAAGACGTATCAAAATATATGAAAAACCAGGGCCAGGATGAACCAGTTAATACAGCTCTTGCTGATGCTTTAGCGAAATTAAAACTTGATCAAGATAAATAACAGGAAGCAGGGGGACCTGCTTCTTTTTTCATAGCGATGTTAATATTGTAATGACAAAATAATAAGATGGGGGGAATAGGTTCGTTTTGTAGTTTAGAGGGTAATACTCCATTCACAGTACATCCCTTGTCAGTAGGAATTCATTACTAATAAAAGAGTAGATAGTTGCCTTTAACAGGTAATTACGTATAAAATGACGGCAGGTAATAGACTTTCCATCTTTTTTACTAATATATACAAATTAGAGCATATTTTCAAACATTTCTGTTCACTTCGATTATAGTGAAGTTATATACAAAGGACAGAATAGAAATGAAGAACTAGCAGTTGTTAAACATAAGGAGGCTATCCATGGTCGATTCGATTTTATTTAATATTATGCTTGTGGGTGCCCTTGGCATCTTTTCACAGTGGATTGCCTGGCGTTTTCACTTCCCTGCCATTGTCGTTATGTCCATCATTGGATTGCTTGTCGGTCCGCTTTTTGGATTACTTCATCCAGAAGATGTATTTGGTGACTTATTTGACCCGTTTGTATCTATCGCAGTTGCTATTATTTTATTTGAAGGAAGTCTAAATCTTGATTTTCGTGAGATTAAAGGGCTTGGAAGACCGGTTGGAAGAATTGTAACGATAGGAGCTTTTCTAGCGTGGCTCCTTGGTTCGTTATCAGCCCATTACGTTGCAGGTCTATCTTGGGGCGTAGCATTTGTTATTGGTGGATTATTTATTGTCACTGGCCCTACGGTCATTTTGCCGTTATTGAGGCAAGCCAAACTAAAACCAAGACCCGCGAAAATATTAAAGTGGGAAGGGATTATCGTTGATCCACTTGGGGCTCTTCTCGCTGTATTTGCATTCGAAATTATTAAATTCTTAAAAGTAGAAGAAGCAACGGCAACCGTCCTACTTGTCTTTTTCTTAGGATCCCTTTTTGCGACATTATTTGGCTTCTTATGTGGTCGCGGAGTAGGTTGGATGTTCGAGAAAGGTTATGTACCTGAATTCTTGAAATCTCCAGTCGTGTTCGCAGTGGTGATTCTTTGTTTCGCAGTGGCTGATGAAATCACGCATGAAACTGGACTGCTTGCTGTTACGGCAATGGGTATTACTCTTGCCAACATGCATATCTCTTCGATTGATGATATGAGGCATTTTAAAGAAAATATATCAGTGCTATTGATCTCGACGATTTTCATCATGCTAACAGCTTCTTTATCAGTTGACACTTTGCTTGAAATTTTCCATTGGCAAATACTGGTATTCGTAATTCTGATGTTATTTGTAGTAAGACCACTATCCATTTGGTTATCAACCATTGGAACGGATTTATCATGGCAAGAAAAAACGCTTGTTGGCTGGATTGCGCCGCGAGGTATTGTAGCATTAACCGTAGCGAGCTATTTTGCTAGTGTTTTACTTGATGCAGGATTTGAGGATGCAAAAATATTAATGTCGCTTACGTTTGCATTAGTATTCGCTACTGTTGTGGTTCACGGCTTTTCTATTCGTTGGACTGCTGAGAAGCTTGGACTAGCGAGTGATGGCCAGCCCGGCGTTCTGATTGTTGGGGGTAGTACGTTCTCTACGGCATTATCCAAAACGCTGAAAGACCTTAAAATCCCTGTATTAATTACAGACTCATCATGGCAAAGGCTGCTTACAACGAGAAAAGCAGGAGTACCTTTTTATAGAGGAGAAATACTCTCTGAGCAAACAGAGTATCGCCTTGATCTCACCCCTTACGAGTATATGCTTGCAGCTACGGAGCTCGATTCTTACAATGCGCTCGTTTGTACGACGTTCGTTCCGGAGATTGGTCGTAATAACCTCTTCCAGTTAAGCTTACGTAACGATCGAGGAGATGACCTTGAGGAGCTTGTTCACACGATCGGTGGACGTGTAGCCTTTAAAGAAGGAGCTACATGGGAAAGCCTGAATCGTAAGGTAGAAAGTGGGTATGTTTTGCGTAAAACAAACATCACTCAGCAATATGCTTATGATCAATACCTTGAAGAAAGAGACGATGAAACGATCATGCTCTTTGTGAAAAAGCCATCTGGAAGTTTGGAGTTCTTCGCCCATGACTCTCAAACGAGAGCTGAAGCAGGTGATGTTATTGTTAGTTTGATGCCACCTAGTAAAGAATTTAATCGGATTAGAGAAAAGCTTGAGAAGCAGCGATCCGATGAGAAACTAGAAAAAGATAAAGAACAGAAGAAACAGAAGGAAGAAAATGAGTAACAGCCCCCATTTGGGGGCTTTTTGGTTATTTTCATTTAGTGTTTAGGCTCATTAGAGTGACAGGCACCGGCTAAAAACCCCTCTAAAAATCGGCCAATTCTTTCTTTATAAAATTCACTCGGTCTCGGATGTATTGAAGTATAAAGTCAGGTTCGGAATCAAAGTAGCTTAGTTTATTTTTTAGAAAAGTATCGTTAAGGGCATAAGGTCTCAAAGTCTGGTGAAGTTCATTGATCTCTTTTTCAAGTTCTTTGGTGGTAAAGAATGTTTCGATTGTTTGCTCAAGTTTTAATTTGTATCGAGCTCTAAAGGTAGGACAGGCTAGTAGTCTCGCTGTAAGCGTATTGTAGCCACTGATGGGGATATAGTCATGTTCCATCATTCTTCCGTTAATATCTCGCCCCCACGTAGCGTCATAATCCCATGGAATAACTTCAAACCGATTGGTCTCCCTGTTTTGATAAAGGGCGTAGTTTTGAATAAAGGCGTCAAAGTTTTGTGTGCAAACGACGCCACATAGCCAGCTCAAATATTTTTCAACGTCTATTAAATTGTTTATTTCAGTTATAAACTTTTCTTGTGATAATGTGTTGATTTTATATAGAAGAATTTCAACTGAATGATCGTCTGATTCCAATCCATATTTTCTCATATATCCATCAAGCAATGATTTCTTCGGTTTGTAATCATCAGGTCGAAGGAGTGAAAAATTGGCGTCATCATTTTGAGCATAGTAAATGGGCCCATCTGGTAGGTTATGATTGTTAAGATAAAATTCATCTATCGAATCCAGTTTTAAATAGATGCTTGAGAAGAGGTTATTGTGTGTGAGCATAATGTGTTCAGCATTAGGAGTTAGTACATTCAATTTATGAAATAAATTGAAAGAAAGCTTACTTCTTAATAATGAATAATCATTGAATTCGGCATTTAAGTGCAGTGTTTTTTGATGATGAAATAAGTTCTTGTCATTAAACTCAACCATATAGGATTTTTTTTTGAATTTTCGCGTGTGTGCGCCACGATAAGTTGTTTTCACCTCATAATTCGTTTGGTCTACTTGTAAAACAGCTGGTACAAGTTGATCGCTCCATTTATCTTTCTTTAGCTTTTTCATACCTTTTTTATCGATCGATAAATGATAGTGTGGAATGCTCATACGTCACTTCCTTTATCCTTTTCCTACTCATAACAAGATATGAGGTCATATGAGATCATGCCACTTAAATGGGAGAGAGTGGAATTTTCCGTAGGAACTGAACAAGCTCTTCATTTCTTCATATCATATAGTAATGCTAAAGCAGAAGATAAGGGAAGGGAGCAAACAGTGTTGAAGAATGTTTCAATGAATGTAGAGGTGCTATTACAACAAGCTCAGGAAGCAGGTCTTGATGAGTTTCTTATTCAAAACCCGATCGAAGCTAGAGGTGGAAAGCGTAAGTCAGGGAAGAAATCTGGTCGTCGTTCAGGTAAAGGTTCAAGCGGTTGTCGTAGTCGTCGCTCAAGTGGAAAACGTAGCTCAGGGAAGCGTTCACGTTCAGGACGTCGTAGCTCAGGAAGACGTTCAGGTAGGCGTTCAAGCGGCAGACGTAGCTCAGGCAAACGCTCGTGCGGCGTGCGCTCTGGACTTTTCTCGACAGGGAGACGTAGCAACCGACGCAGCCGACGCAGCCGACGCTCAGGTAGGCGTTCGAGCGGCAGATGTAGCTCAGGAAGACGATCAAGTGGCAGACGTTCAAGAGGACGTCGTTAGATAATATTTGCTTTCATTTAAAGGACTGATTTTTAGAGATCAGTCCTTTTGATGTGGTATGCTTTTAAATAAAAAGAGTGGAGGTAGTGCCATGTACGATGTCACGATCATTGGAGCTGGAGTTAGTGGTATTTTTATGGCATATCAGTTAACAGAGCTACATCCAGAATATAAAATTATGTTAATCGATAAAGGAAAGAAGCTTACCGACCGAAATTGTAGGGCTCGTTCACAACAAGAATGTTCTTGTGACGTTTGTGACCAATACATAGGGTTTGCTGGGCTAGGTAAATCAGAAGGTAAATTTAATTATACGAATGATTTTGGTGGAAGTCTCGGTAGAAAAATAGGTACTGCTCAGTCGGAAAAATTGATGTGGGAAGTCGACCGCATTCTTTGTTCTTTTGGCGGGGACAAGGCTGAGCTCTATCATACATACAGTTCGGAGTTAGAGGAGAAAGCCAAAAACGTAGGATTAGATGTGTTCACGACATCAGTTAGACACCTTGGAACAAACCTTTCTTTTGAAGTGTTTCAAAATTTGTATGAGTATTTGTTAGAAAGAATCGATTTAAGATTTGAAACGGACGTTTACTCGATTGAAAAAGCAGAATACTTTGACATAGATACCTCAAAAGGAATCATGAAAACAAAAAATGTTGTTATCTCGACAGGCAATAGCGGAAGTGAGTGGATGTATGCCCAATGTGAACAGTTTGGTCTCGTGCCTGGTCCTGCTCGCCTTGATTTGGGTATCCGAGTAGAAATGCGAGGTGATCAGCTCACATCCATTTTGAAGGATACGTTCGAAACGAAGCTTCATATCCAACGAGAGGCATTTGAAGGAACGACGTACTGTATGAACCCAAATGGGAGAATCATAAGGAAATATCAACACGGACTTGTTATGCCCGATGGACAGAATAAAAGGGAAAAGAATGCTCCAGGAAACAACTTGAACTTCACTTTATTTGTTCCTTCTTTTTATTCTTCGAAAGAGGAAGCGGATCACACTGCACAGCAAATTATTAGGGGGATTAATAGAGAAAGGGATCGAATTGTTGTCCGGCGTCTGCGGGATTTAAAAAAACATAAGGCTACAACTTCGACAACCCTAAGTTCGAATTCAATTGTTCCTTCCCTTGATGGAGAAGCTGGGAACTTGATAGACGAAGTGCCCAACATCTATCTTCGTGCGCTTCAGGAGTTTCTTGATTGCCTCGAAAAGTTGATCGCTGAGCCAATTGATGAAGAGACGTTATTATATGGTATGGATGGGAAGTTTTATGAAGCTAAGATCCAGACAAATGAACAATTTGAAACAGAGATAGAAGGGTTCTTTTTGATCGGAGATTGCTCTGGTGAAACGCATTCTCTATCACAGGCAGCAGCAAGCGGTTTATATGTTGCAAATTTGATGTAAGAAAAAGATCGGCTCTATGGCCGATCTTTTGATTGCTTATTATGACGCAGATGATTCGGATAGTGCTTTTTCACGTTTTGATAGAAATTTCAAAGTGAAGATGGCAAATGCGAGCAGAGCAATACAGGTTAACCCAAGGTACAAGTTACTAAAAATAAGATTACTTCCTGATCTTGAAAGTGGATTCATTGAAAAAGTAACGTTTTTCATTTCAAGAAGCCTTCCGAAAATAGCTGAACTAAAAGCGCCAGCAAGGAAGTTCAATAAATTGAAAACCCCCATTCCTACACCATTTTGATTATCAGGTAGAATGGAAGACAGAAGATCAGCTGTTGAACTTTGGATGAGTGGAAACCCAAGATAAGCTATTAATAGACAAGGTGCAATGACCCATGCGTTGTAACCTGAAAACGTTGAGATGAAAAATGTTCCACTTGCGATCAGAAGAAGCGCTATTTTTACAACAAGTATTGCGCCACGCTGTTCGATGATTTTACCACCGATTTGGCCGATTAACCCAGCAGCCATTGCCCCGGGAAATAAGACAAGACCGATATTTAAGGTTGATAGCCCGTTAAGCTCTCGCAACATAATCGGGATGACGAAGATCAATCCAAAGAGCGCGGAAGTTCCAAGGAAACTAGTTAACACGGTAATCGTGTATTTGGTATTTTTCAATATAACGGGATCGATAAATGGGTGTGTAATCGTAAACGTTCGCCATAAGAATAGAATGAAAAAGACGGTAAAGAGGACGAGTAAATACCAAAGGAACGTTGTAATATAGAACAACAATGATGCTACCGATACGGCCATAAGCGCAGCACCTGGTAAATCAATAGATCCTGAACGCTTTTCTTCATTGGGTAGCCATTTTCTAAAGAGCGGAATGGCAAATACAGTCGCAACAGAGAAAAGGAAAAGGAAGCGCCAATTCAGCGTACCTCCTACAACGCCACCGATGATGGGACCTACACCGGAAGCAAAAGCAACGGTGGAAGAGATCAGTCCAAACACTCTTCCTTTTTCTTTAGGGAGAAACCGAATCGGAACAATAAAGGCAAGCGCTGGAATCGTTGCGCCACCAATTGCTTGAAGTATTCGTGCTGCTAGAAGAGTAGGATAGTTGGGAGAAAGAAAACCAATAAAGGCCCCTGTAGCAAAAATACTAATCCCTATAGTAAAAAGAGTTTTGATTGGATAGATATCGGCTAGCTTACCGTACATAAGAGAGCCAATGGCAAATACAAGAATATATCCAGTTAACACCCAGCTTACTTCTGATGGACTGAGATTAAAAGATGCAGCAATATCCGGAATGGCAACGTTGAACATCGTTCCATTCATAACAGCAAAAGCTAGGATCGTACAGACAAGAATAATTAGTTTTTTCCGCGCTGATGCATCTAAATTTTCATGTTCATAGTGGTCTGTCATAGCAGCCCTCCTTTAAATAAAGTTATTTTTTAGAGTATCTATTAACGCTATTTATTTAGTATCACGAAATAACACACACTCTTCTACATCTTAGAGGGCATTACATTAGAAGTAAACTGAGAAGACTTACAAAATCGGCCCTCTACACATATTTCCAGTTATAGACAACAGCAGTGAGATCGATTATGATGAATGAAGGAAAGACTGTCATGATGGAGGAACGGTTATGCCAACAATTAAGGATGTAGCAAAACGAGCAGGTGTTTCACGAACAACAGTCTCGCGAGTGCTGAATGACAATGGTTATGTTAGTCATGAAGCAAGGCAGCGCGTCGTTGAAGCAGTGGAAGAGATGGGATATATTCCGAGTGCACATGCGAAAACAATGCGTACGAAGCGTTCGGGCGTTATAGGCGTTATTCTGCCAAGAATCAGTACTGAAACAGCCAGTCGTGTTGTTAATGGGATCGAGAATGAGCTTGCGGCCAACGGTTATCAGATTCTTCTAACCAATACCCAATTACAGCCTGAGAAAGAAATACAAAATATAAAGCTATTAAAAAGTCGTCAGGTGGACGGTATTATTTTGCTTGCCACAAATCGGAACCAAGAATTACTTGATACCATTTCAGATGCTTCTATTCCTTTTGTTGCAATTGGACAGGAATTAAATGGCGTCATGTCTGTCGTATACGATGACTATCATTCTTCATATAGTGTGACAGAGTCACTTATAGAAAAAGGTCACCGCCACATTGGTTTTATAGGTGTACCAGAAACAGACCATGCTGTTGGGATCGTGAGGAAGCAGGGTTACCTTGATGCAATGAAAAAGCACGGTTTAAAAGTGGAAAACGGTTGGATTCAATATGGGAACTTTACCTTTGAGTCTGGCTATGAAGCTGCCAAACAATTAGTGAAGGAATCTGAATTAAAACCAACCGCTATATTTGCCGTAACGGACCGCATGGCGATCGGAGCGCTTGGCTTGTTGAAAGAGCAAGGAATTCGCATTCCAGAAGATATGGCATTATTCGGTATCGGTGCTTCTGACTTATCCCGCCATGTGACGCCTGCATTATCAACTGTGGACTATTTTAATGAGGATGCTGGACAGAAAACGGCTCAGCTTATTTTAGAGCAGCTATCAGGGAAAGTTTTGGAAAAGAAAAAACTTAAACTTAACTATAGACTTATTGAAAGGGATAGTGTATAGTAACTAGTGAAAGCGATGTCAATTTCTTTTTAACCAATGTGGAATCGTTCACATATCACTCATTATTTAATTACTTAACGATAGTCTAAGAAGGGCGAGGAAATGAAAACGCTTTTTTTGCCAAGTATGGAATCGATACCATGCGCAAGATAAAATGTGAAGGGAGTTAATGATATGGCTACAAACCGTGAGATTGCTCAGGAAGTCATTGATGCTATTGGTGGACAGGAGAATATTCAATCTGTTGCTCATTGTGCTACAAGACTAAGAATTATGGTACACGACAAAGAAAAAATTGATCAAGAAAGAGTAGAAGGGGTAGAGAAAGTAAAGGGTGCTTTCTATAATTCTGGACAATATCAGGTTATCTTTGGAACAGGGACTGTTAACCGAATTTATGATGAGGTGACAGCGCTAGGAGCAACTGGTTCTACCAAGTCCGAAATTAAAGAAGAATCAGCAAAGCAAGGAAATGCATTTCAACGTGCGATCCGCTCATTTGGTGATGTGTTCGTTCCTATCATTCCAGCGCTTGTAGCAACAGGGTTATTTATGGGACTACGCGGCCTTTTGCTTCAAGAAGAGATACTTGCTCTTTTCGGCTTAACACCAGGAGATATCTCAGATAACTTTATTCTATTTACAGAAGTTCTAACGGATACAGCATTTATCTTCCTACCAGCGCTTGTAGCATGGTCAACCTTCCGAGTGTTTGGAGGAAATCCGACGATCGGTCTCGTACTCGGATTGATGCTTGTTACGCCTGCTCTTCCGAACGCATGGGAAGTAGCGGCAGGAAATGCAGAGCCACTTAAGTTTCTAGGGTTTATTCCAGTAGTAGGCTATCAAGGTTCGGTTATTCCCGCTTTTGTTGCAGGTTTACTTGGAGCGAAGTTAGAAAAACGAATTCGTAAAATAGTACCAGAAGCACTGGATCTTATTTTAACACCGTTCCTAGTATTGTTAATTATGATTACTTTGTCACTATTTGCGATCGGACCTATATTCCATACGGTAGAAGAGTACATTATGGATGGTACGATTTATATTCTTGATCTTCCATTTGGTCTAAGTGGTTTAATCATTGGATTCTTCCATCAAATTATTGTTATTACAGGTGTTCATCACATTTTCAACTTCCTTGAAATTCAGTTGTTTGAAAACCTTGGCTACAATCCATTTAACCCAATCATTTCAGCGGCGATCGCAGCTCAAGGTGGGGCAGCACTTGCTGTAGGGCTGAAAACAAAGTCTAAGAAATTGAAAGCATTAGCTCTTCCATCTTCTTTATCTGCTTTTCTTGGAATTACAGAGCCGGCGATCTTTGGTGTCAACCTCCGTTATATGAAGCCATTTATCATGGGATTAATCGGTGGTGCAGTCGGCGGATTCCTCGCATCACTCTTTAAGTTAAAAGCGACGGGCCTTGCAGTTACTGTTATCCCAGGTACATTACTATTCTTGAATAGTCAGATTGTATTGTATCTACTTGTTAACATTATTTCGATTGGGATTGCGTTTGGTCTTACATGGGCATTTGGCTACAAAGACGGTATGCTTGATAAATAATAGCGAAGGGGATCCTCAGTAAAGCGGATCCCCTTTTTCAAAATTTTAATGAACTAGGTGATTTTTATGATGGATCGAAACGAGCAGCTAAAAGATCTTGCAATGAAAGAAATAGAAGCACAACGTGAAACAGTTGAAAGTGACTACCGCCGCTCAGCATTTCACTTAATGCCTCCTGCAGGGTTATTAAATGATCCAAATGGTTTTATACAATGGAAGGGCGTGTATCACGTTTTCTTTCAATGGATGCCTTTTAAAACGGATCATGGCGCTAAATTCTGGGGACATTATACGTCGACAGACCTCATTAACTGGGAGCTTGCCCCAATTGCCTTAGCCCCTGGGGACTGGTACGACAAGAATGGCTGCTATTCGGGAAGTGCGGTCGTCTCTGAAGATAAATTGATGCTTTTCTATACTGGGAATGTAAAAGATGAGCACGGAAATCGTGAAACTTATCAGTGTCTGGCTGAGTCAGAAGATGGGATTCACTTTGATAAAAAGGGCGTAGTATTAAACTTGCCTGAGGGATATACCCCTCATTTTCGAGATCCAAAAGTGTGGCAGCATTTAGATAAATGGTACATGGTGGTTGGTACGCAGAACCTAAATGAGGAAGGTCGAGTCGCCTTATTCGAATCAACCAATTTAAAGGACTGGATGTTGAAAGGGGACGTTACAGCTTCTGGGGAAAAACCGATTGGTGATTTAGGGTTCATGTGGGAATGCCCTGACTTATTTAAGTTAGATGAGAAGGATATTCTTCTCTTTTCTCCACAAGGGCTAAAGCCTACAGGATACTTGTACCAAAATGTCTATCAAACTGGGTATCTTTCTGGAGAAATGAATTATGTGAGTGGAAAGATGAATCACGGATCGTTTACAGAGTTAGATCGAGGTTTTGAATTTTATGCACCACAAACGACACTTGATGAGAACGGAAGAAGGCTGATGATTGGTTGGATGGGTGTGCTTGAGCAGGGAGAAGAGCATCATCCAACAATCGAACACAAATGGATACACATGCTAACCATTCCGCGAGAGCTTTCTTACGAAGGGGATAAACTTATTCAACGTCCTGTGAAGGAATTAGAAGCGATGCGGCAGAAGGAAATGAAAAAAGAATTTACTCTTTCTAATGAAGAAAAGGAATGGGAGGAGTTTCACGGAACCACGTATGAATTATTTCTTCATGTACAGAAAGTGGAAAGCTCGTTTGCTGTTAACTTCCGAAACAATGCAGAGATGATGTACGATGCTGATATAGGAATATTAACGTTTAAACGAAAGAGTTTTGTTGATGGAAAGGATGAGTTTCGAAGCTGCTCCATCGATCAAGTGCATAACCTTAGATTCTATGTCGATTCATCCTCGATTGAAGTGTTTGTTAACGACGGTGAGGAAGTGTTTACATCAAGGTTCTTCCCTGAAGAACATGATGTAAGTCTTACCTTTAAAGGTAACGGCTTTGTAGATGTGCAAGCGACAAAGTGGCTACTTGAAGCAAAATAGCAGAAAACCCCTCTGACCAAATCAGAGGGGTTTTCATATTGGATGGTGCTATTAAACGGAGCGAATAATTCCGCCCTCTACACGCTGAGCTGATCCATTTATCGCTGATGATAATGGGGACGCGAGAAAGGCTACTGTGTTTGCCACTTCTTCGACTCGTGCAAAACGTTGAATTAACGATGTTGGTTCGTTGTCTTTAAAGTAGTCTCGTGTAAAGTTATCAAGATCTTTCTTTTCTTCGGCAGCTGCGCCTTCCATGAAGCTTGCTACGCCATCTGTCCATGTAGGACCTGGTAGTACAGAGTTAACAGTAACATTTGAGCCTTTTGTTATTTCAGCAAGTCCGCGTGAGAAGCTAATTAAAGAACTTTTCGTTACCGAGTATGGAAGCATTTGGGATAGTGGTTTAACGCCTGCTTCACTCGCGATATTCAGGATTCGTCCTGTATCCCTTGATAGCATAGCAGGGAGAAATTCGCGACTCAGTCTCACGGCGCTAATGACGTTTGTTTGGAAATAACTCATCCACTCTTCGTCTGATACGTCTGTGAACGGCTTAACTTCGAATGCCCCCATATTATTAATTAAGATGTCGAGCTGACCAATCTTGTTTACTTCTTCAATGAGTTGCTTACTTTCGTCTTGCTTTGAAAGATCTCCAACCACACCGTGTACATTTCCGAGTGATGATAGTTCCTTTACCACATCCTGTACACGCTCATCCGTACGTCCGTTAATAATAACTTCTGCACCTTCTTTTAATAATGCTTCCGCAATTCCTTTACCTATTCCGGATGTTGATCCTGTAATAAGTGCTAGTTTGTCAGTTAATTGTAAGTTCATGATATTCTCCTTTCAAAATACAGTCATACTTTATCAATTAGTCTATTGAACAGACAACGATCGTGCCTGAAAAAAAAAGAGACGAGTAAAGCAAGCGCTGTTATATCCATTAAAGTTAAATCGTTCCACAAATTTGAACAAAATATGTATGGAATGTGACAAAAAAGTGATAAATACATGAGCAACTTTTGACATCTTGTGACACCTGTCACATTTATGAAAGGAACCTGCTACAATAGCCAATGGTAACAGTTGTTTCTGTCATTTTTTGTTTAAAATCTACTTAACTAATATATAGGAAGAAAGGAAGGTGGCCTGGCGGTGAAGCGAATGAAATCATTTTTTGCGCTCAGTATGTTTCTTGCAGTGATGGTATTGAGTGGCTGTAGTAACTTAACCGTTCTTGATCCAAAAGGACCTGTAGCAGAACAACAAGCGAATTTAATTCTTTTCTCTATTGGCTTTATGCTGTTTATTGTTTTGGTCGTGTTCGTGCTATTTACACTCATCCTTGTTAAATATCGTGAGCGTAAGAGTGGTCCTGAATACGAACCTCCACATATCGAGGGGAATGTGTTCCTTGAAATTGTTTGGACTGTAATTCCGGTAATTATTCTTATTGTCCTTGCAGTGCCGACTGTACAAACGATTTTTGCACTAGAAGAGGCACCGGAAGCGACGTCTCATAAAGATCCAATCGTGATTCATGCGACATCAGTCGATTGGAAATGGGTGTTTAGCTATCCAGAAGAAAATATTGAAACGGTGAACTATCTTCATATCCCTGAAGATCACCCAATTCTATTTAAATTAGCATCGGCAGATTCAATGGGATCATTTTGGATTCCGTCACTTGGTGGGCAGGAATACACAATGTCTGGCATGATGACAGAACTTTATTTGCAAGCTGATGAAATTGGTGAGTATCGCGGACGTAATGCCAACTTCACTGGTGAAGGATTTACTGAGCAGGTATTTACTGTAACAGCTGAATCTCAAGAAGATTACGATGAGTGGGTAGAAGAGGCGCAAGACGCACCTGAACTTACTCAAGAGAAATACAATGAGTTGATGCTTAAAGGTCATACAGAAGAGCAGACATTCTCAGAAACTCACCTTCAGTGGGTTGATCATGGAATGGACGCTGAATACGCAACAAAGGTCCGTAATGGCGAATCAACTGATGAAGATGAGTCCTCAGAAATGGATCATTCAGAAATGAACCATGAAGACTCTGAAAAAGATTCCGAGGAACACTCGCATTAAGAGAGGAGGAAGACACCATGAAATTGGATGAATTTTTTGTCACCGGGGATCCGCTGATCTATGGGGCGGATGTATCAATTGCACTAACATTGATTGGCGCAATCTTCGCCTTAACGTATTTCAAAAAGTGGAAATGGTTATGGACGGAATGGCTAACCACTGTTGACCATAAAAAACTCGGTATCATGTATATCATCGCGGCAGTTCTTATGCTTTTCCGCGGTGGTGTAGATGCCATGCTCATGAGGGCGCAATTAACGGTTCCAGATTCAAGCTTTTTGGATGCGAACCACTATAATGAAATATTTACAACGCACGGAACAATCATGATTATTTTCATGGCTATGCCGTTCTTAATTGGTTTAATAAACGTTGTTGTACCATTACAAATTGGTGCACGAGACGTTGCTTATCCGTTTTTAAACGCAGTAAGTTTCTGGACTTTCTTCATGGGGGCTATGCTCTTTAACATTTCATTTGTTATTGGTGGATCTCCATCTGCTGGTTGGACAAGTTATGTTCCATTAGCTGGTCTCGAACTAAGCCCAGGAGTAGGGCAGAACTATTACTTACTCGGCTTACAAATTGCAGGTATCGGTACATTATTAACGGGTATTAACTTCCTCGTTACGATTTTGAAAATGAGAGTACCATCTATGAAGCTTATGCAAATGCCTATGTTTACATGGTCTTCATTAATTACGATGGTTATCATCATCTTTGCATTCCCGGTTCTTACCGTGGCACTTGCACTTATGACGTTTGATCGTCTGTTTGGAAGTCACTTCTTTACAATGATGGATGGCGGTATGCCAATGCTTTGGGCAAACCTCTTCTGGATTTGGGGCCACCCTGAAGTGTACATTGTTATTCTTCCGGCGTTTGGTATGTTCTCAGAAATTATTAGTACATTTGCACGTAAGACACTTTTCGGTTATAAAGCAATGGTTTATTCCATGGTCGTTATTGCCGGACTAAGCTTCCTAGTATGGGTTCACCACTTCTTTACGATGGGAGCAGGTGGAGCAGTTAACTCATTCTTCTCCATCACTACGATGTTAATCGCCGTTCCGACAGGTGTGAAGATCTTTAACTGGCTATTCACTCTGTACAAAGGGCGAATACGATTTACGACAGCGATGCTTTGGTCGCTTGCCTTTATCCCGAACTTCGTTATCGGTGGGGTAACAGGTGTTATGCTAGCGATGGCAGCTGCTGACTATCAGTACCACAATACGTACTTCCTAGTTGCTCACTTCCACTACGTGCTCATCTCGGGTACTGTATATGCTTGTTTTGCTGGTCTATACTTCTGGTATCCAAAAATGTTCAATCACCGTTTGAACGAGCGTCTTGGTAAATGGAGTTTCTGGATTTTCGTTGCAGGATTTAACTTATGTTTCTTCCCGATGTATTTCCTAGGTCTTGCAGGAATGCCTCGTCGTATTTACACATATGGAATTGGAGACGGATGGATGAGCTTGAACGTACTTGCTACGTTCGGTGGTATGCTAATGGGAATCGGATTCTTGATTCTTGTTTATAACATCTACTATAGCTTCCGTTACTCTCCACGTGAAACAACTGGTGACCCTTGGGATGCTAGAACACTTGAATGGTCAACACCAGCTCCAGTACCGCATTATAACTTCGCTCATCTTCCTGAAGCGAAAGGACATGATGCATTCTGGATTATGAAAGAAGAGAAGAAACAAGGGAAAACACCTGAGAAGAAACCTTATAAACCAATTCATATGCCTAGTTACTCTGGCGTGCCGATTGTGATGAGTGTATTCTTCTTTATTGCAGGATTTGGTATGGTATTCTCTTGGAACTGGATGTCGATTCTTGGACTAATTGGTGTCCTTGCAACAATGGTGATCCGTTCATTTGATTATGATAAAGGTTTCTACGTTAGCGTAGAAGAAATAGAAGAAGATGAGAAAAAAACTACACTATAAAGGAGGCGTGAAGCATGGAATCAGTCGAATATTCTCCTAACACGCCTTTAGAATATCAGTCGGAAACTGGCCGACTGAATATTCTAGGCTTCTGGATTTTCCTCGGTGCCGAAATCGCTTTGTTCTCAACGCTGTTTGCTACTTATCTAGTATTAGTTGGTCGTACAGCTGGCGGTCCAGGACCAGAAGAGCTTTTTGAAATTAGTGGTGTGTTAATTGAAACATTTTTGCTACTAACAAGTAGTTTCACATGTGGACTTGCTATTCACTATATGAGAAATCATTCTCTTAAAGGATTGTTTCTCTGGTTAGGTATTACTCTCGCATTAGGTTTAGGATTCCTAGGATTTGAAATTTATGAATTTGTTCATTACATTCATGAAGGTGCTGCACTAACAACGAGTGCATACTGGTCTGCCTTTTTCGTATTAGTCGGAACGCACGGTGCCCACGTTACTATGGGTATTGCGTGGATCATTCTTATCTTGATTCAGTTAAAACAGCGCGGGTTAACACCTGACACAACAAGGAAGGTCTTTATTTCAAGTTTATACTGGCACTTCCTTGACGTTGTGTGGATCTTTATCTTCACAGCAGTCTACTTGTATGGGATGGTGATGTAAGATGGCCTCAAACAACGAGCAGACAAATAGTCATAGCCACTTCCCATGGAGCCACTTAGTTGGTTTCGGTCTATCGATCGTTTTAACATTACTTGCTTTATGGGTCGGATTCGCTTCAGACTTTAGTTTTAGAACGATTATGATTATTGTTGTCATCCTGGCATTGATTCAGGCAGCGATTCAACTCTTAATGTTTATGCACATTACTGAGAGTGATAGTAGCCGAATTCAGGTCGGAACGATTCTTTACGCAGTTTTCATTGCGGTTGCAGTCGTTGCCGGTACAATCTGGGTTATGTCATTCGGCATGCACAATATGAACATGTAATTAAAAAACCGTTGTTTCCCTCTAAGGGAAACAACGGTTTTTGTTTAAAAGTTAAGTTGTTTTATTCTTCTGTTTGTGGCATCTTCTTTGCAAGCTGACGTTCCTTAAGAAATGGACGAGCAAAGATAAGGTAAGCAGCTATGTGTGCAAATAAAACGTTAATCGCAAAAAGTGTAATAAAGAGTGTATGTGCTACCGGAGTCATACCGCCACCAATGTAGAAAATTAGCAGTGCCCAGATTGCCACAATAAACGGTGTGTGAACCAATGCAAGCTTCTTATAATCCTGCCACAGAAACAACGGTGTAGCCGTGATAACGAAAAGATAGACCATATAGACATCCATAGTGAACAACTCCTTTTAGTGATACCGCTTACAAATTAAACTTGTGTCGAATTAAAGGATAATTTGTGAATGTTTTGTTACAATTAGTATACCACAATTGTTTGAAAATTCTACATATATTTGAGATTTTTTTGCGATCACTTTATGATTTAAGAAAATGAATGAGAAAGTAGGGTTGATGATGAGCAGGGTTTCATTTCTTATTATATGGCTTGGATTCATTTTATATTCTGTTTTTCTAGCACCGGATGGCAATGGTTCTTATCTCTCAGACCTCCTAAAGATGAATGATCCAGACGCAGGTTTACTTGCTATGTTTTCCTTACTTGGCGTTTTTCCAGCGGTATTTGCTATTCTTCTTCTAAGGAATGATAGTGGATCAGTTCCAGCATGGCCATTTGTTGTAGGTTCTTTTGTATTAGGTGCTTTTAGTTTGCTTCCCTACTTTATTTTAAATAAAAATAAAGAACGTTCGAATCGAACACCAAATAAGGTGAGGAAATTTCTTCAATCGAGAGGTCTGTCTATTGTTCTAATCGGACTAACTTTTGGTTTGATGATGTATGGGCTTTTTGCAGGAGAGGCGACTATTTACCAAAAAGCTTTTCTGGAATCAAATTTTGTTCATGTGATGACCATTGATTTTCTTGTATTAACCGGGCTTTCAATCGTTGCTTTAAGAGATCGAGATGGGGTAGCGGGATGGATCGCGTTGCTTCCCATTATCGGCCCATTATCTCTTGTCATTACTAAAAACGGTAAGGAGCGAAAACATGCGTAAATTAGAAAAAAACGAAGTAATCGATGCAGTACGACTTTCAGAATATGCGTTCCAATATACAGTGCCTAAAGAAGAGTTAGATGAAAAAATCAAAGGGTATAGCGAGCATGAAATATGGGGCGATTTCGAGGGGGATGAACTTGCTGCGAAGCTACATTTAATCGATTTTGAAACTTGGCTAGGCGGAAAGAAAATAAAGATGGGTGGCGTTGCATCAGTCGCAACTTATCCCGAACATAGAAGAGGGGGAAGGGTAGCACGTCTGCTTAGAAATGGTCTTTTTGAAATGAAACAAAAAGGCCAAACAATCTCTTTTCTCCATCCATTTCAAATTTCTTTTTATCGAAAATTTGGATATGAAGTTTTGAATAACTGGAAGAAGGTAGAGTTGAAAGCGCAGGATCTTAAGCCTCTTCTTGCTGTAAGTGGAAAAGTAAGACGTGTTGAACTTGATGACGTCTTTGAAGTTCTGAATCCTGTTTACGAAGCGTTTGCGATTCGCTTTAATGGTATGCTCGTTCGAACGGAAAATTGGTGGAAGGAACGTGTTTATTCGAAAGGTTTTCGTTTTGCTACTTATACAAATGAAGAGGGGTGTATATCCGGATACATTTATTACAAAATAGAGAATCGAACATTAGAGGTTGAAGAAATGGTTTGTTTAGATGGGGAAGCAAGAAGAGGATTGTGGAATTATCTCTGTCAGCACGATTCTATGGTTGATCACGCTACGATTCTAACAAATGAAAGCGACCAGTTCACTTTTTTATTAGCCAATCCTAAAGTGAAAACAACGGTCGAGCCGTACTTTATGGCACGCATTGTTGATGTCGAGAATTTTCTTAGAGAATATCCGTTTACGTTAAAGTCAGGTGAGACTCTCTTTCTCCATATTACGGATGATCAGGCAGAGTGGAATAATGGAAGCTATCTGATTGATGCTGAAGGAGTGAGGGTATTTAAGGGAGATAAATTGAATGCAGCTTGTGCTCATCCACCAAAACGAGGCCTTCGATGTACCATTAATACGCTAACTTCTGTCTTGACTGGCTACCAAGATCCTTTCTTTCTTTATGAAGCTCGTTTATTAGAAGGATCAAAGGAAGATGTAGCGCGGTTGCAACGCATACGTTCCGCAAAGGAAACAAATTTCATGGACTTCTTCTAATGAAAAAATCCATTCTCTCATACGATGAGAGAATGGATTTTTTGCTTCAATCATGGACTTCAGTCGAAGCTTCTTTTTCAGCCTTCATATTTCCAATATATATTAAACGTAAAGCGACAAGCATTAATAAGATAGCAATCAATCGTTTTACATCAAAGGAAACTTGTAAGCCACCGAACCAACCAAAGTGGTCAATTAGCATTCCCATAGATAGCTGACCGATTACGGTTGAAATATTAGCTGCAATGACACCAATCTTTGGAACAGCAAGAATCGTAAGAAAAAGATAACCTACTCCAAACCAAACGGCACTAAGCTGCCATTTCGGCGCTTCAAGTATTTTAAGCAAATCTCCATTCCCAAAGAAAAGAATGACGATAAATAAAATCATAGCCCCAGTGATAAAAGTAATAAATGTACTCTCAAATGTTCCTGCTTTTTTACTAAAAGCCCCATTGATGGAAGATTGAGCGCTTAGAAAAATACCGCCAAAGACAGAGGCGAGTAGAATAAGAATCGACATCGATTAAACAACTCCTTAAAAGATTAAGATAAGAGCAATGGCCATTAATAAAACGGCCATAATTTTTTCCTTTTTTACCTTTGTTGCTTTACTTCCCAACCAGCCTTTATGTTCAATAATCATGCTCATAGCCATCTGACCTACAATGACACTGATCATCGCGAGACCTACACCTACGATAGGGATACCGATGACAAGAATGGTTAAATAAATGACGCCTAGAAAACCTCCGGATAGCTGCCACTTCGGTGCTTTAAATGTATAAGATAGAGATCCTTTTCCGAGAAATAGCACAACAATCCCAATAATGATTGTACCTACAGCAAAATTATAGAAGCTGCTCTCTAATTTTCCGATTGACTTGCCTAACTCTCCATAGATTGCTCCTTCTACGCTTAAAGCAGCACCGGCTAGTAAGGCGAGAAGATAAATACCAATTTTCAAGCTGACCAACTCCTGACAAATTTATATTTCGAGGAATGTCGATATGTTTACTAAAAAAAAGAGAGCTTAGAGCTCTTTTTCAATAAAAGCAGCGACTTGTTGAATAGTGGATTCATTTCTACGGTAATAGGTCCACTTTCCATGTCGCTCAGACTCTAGGAGTCCGGCTTTTTGCATCATGGATAAATAATGTGAAACGGTCGATTGGGACATGTTTGCTTTTTCTTGAATGTCGCCAACGCAAACGCCGCCTTTTTCACTGATGTTTTTAGAAAGGTGTGCGGTTGGTTTCTCAAAATGATCCATTGGATTCTTGAGCCACATTAACATATCAATACGTGTTTCATTTGCCAGCACTTTAAAAATATCGACGTAATTTTCCATGGCTTTATACTAATCGATGATCATCGATATGTCAAACGGTTTGCAAATCCTTTACCTTAAGAGAGAGCGGCATCAATTAAATCGAATAAGGGTATTCTGTTTATTAACAATTTAGAGACAGAAAGATTAAGACCAACTGAGGCTAGTTATGATGGACGAAGCCTTTTGTAAGGATAACTAATAGAGGTTAAATGAAACTGTAAACGAGAGGCGAGTAAACAATGACACGTATCGTAACATTATTCGTACTGATTCTTATAGCTGGATTATTAAGTGTAGTAAGCGCGAAAGGATGGCCTTCTTCTATGAAGGATGCAGCCAAGAAGAGTGAATGGGTAGGTTCATGGACAGCAAGCATGCAGGCCCCAGCTAAAGATGGAAATTCTCATGAGGGATTTAAGGATCAAACAATCCGATTAATTCTTCGCCCGCATATGGAAGGGGACAAAATGCGAATTCGATTATCCAATGAATTTGGTTCACTTCCTTTATCTATAAAAGAAGTGAGAGTTGCGACATCTAGGGATGGCGCAAATATTGAAAAGGAGACCGATCAGCTTATTACATTTGGTAGCAAAGAAGCTGTAACGATTCCCCAAGGAGAAACGCAATATAGCGATGCGATTGACTTTCCGGTAAGTGCAGACCAGAATGTAACGGTTAGTTTGTATGTAGATCGTGAAACAGGCCCAACAACGTGGCACCAGCGTTCAAATCAAACGGTATATATGTCTGAGAAAGGAAATCATGCCGGAGATGTAGAGGACTCTGCATACACATCAAAAGAAGAAGCCTGGTTCTGGCTAGACCGTTTAGAGGTTGTGCCTGACGAATCTGTAGAAGGATCTGTCGTTGTAATGGGAAGCTCAATTGCAAACGGCAACTATTCCACGTTAAACGCTAACCGACGTTGGCCAGATTATCTTGCTAATCGAATGAATGCGAAAGACGCTGACGTAAAAATGTCTGTATTAAATGCAGGGATTTCTGCTAACCATTTAATCAATAGTGAAGAAGGAAAAGGGCAGAATGCATTTGCAAGATTAGAACGAGATGTGCTAAGTCAAGAAGGGATCAAAGGTGTTATCCTACATGAGGGCATTAATGATTTAAGACACTATCCTGAATATGATTCAAAGAAAATCATTGATCGAATGAAAAAAATCATTAAAGCAACTCACGAAAAGGGTCTTCCCATATATGGAGGTACATTAACTCCTTATAAAGATTCTAGTATGTTTACAAAAAAGGGAGAAAAGACCCGCCAGGAAGTGAACGAGTGGATTCGAACGAGCGGAGAATTTGATGCTGTCATTGATTTTGATAGAGCATTAAGAGATCCAGATGATCCAGAAAAGTTTCTCTCGAAGTATGATTCTGGGGATCATTTGCATCCGAATGATGAAGGGTATAAAAAGATGGCAGATGAGGTGGATTTTTCGATATTTAAATAAAAGTAATCCTTGCTAAAAGAACGAATGTTCGCTAAACTTAGGTTATCAACCGAATATACGTTCTCACATCATGGTATGGCTTCCACTTTCTTAGGGGGAGCCATCTTTTTTTGGAGGAGGGAAAGGGAATGGAAAATGAGTACGTGTTGAAGCAAATGGAGAAAGATATGAGGGAAGCGATGACGCGATTTTCAACAATGAAGAAAAGAAATGGTATGAAGACAATTGTCCAAAGACAAATGCAAGGTAGTCGTCAGTGGAAAAAGGATATTTAGTGAAGCGTCGTTGTTGCTATCCTACCTTGACAAACCGTGAGTAAATTGATATTTTTGTTAAAATATATTTTCTTATCCAGAGAGGTGGAGGGACTGGCCCTTTGAAACCTCAGCAACAGGTCCATTGGATACTGTGCTAACTCCAGCGGGTGATAAACCTGATAGATGAGAGCCTTCGGTTTTATTTTGTCAGTTACGCACTCCATTCGAGTGCGTTTTTTTGTTTTTCTGGATGGAAAAGTAAGGAGAAATAATATGGAAAGCAAACAGGGTTTTAAAAGGGAGATGAAATCAAGACATGTAGTGATGCTCTCACTCGGAGGGGTCATCGGTACGGGATTGTTTTTAAGTTCTGGCTACACGATCCAACAAGCTGGTCCTGTTGGGACGATCCTATCTTATCTGGTAGGCGCACTTGTCGTTTACCTGGTCATGCTGTGCTTGGGAGAGCTAGCGGTTCATATGCCTGAGACAGGTGCGTTTCATAGCTATGCGGCTCAATACATTGGCGGAGGGACCGGTTATACAGTTGCCTGGTTGTACTGGCTAACCTGGACAGTTGCGCTAGGTTCTGAGTTTACAGCTGCGGGTATGCTCATGCAGAGGTGGTTTCCACTTATTAGTGTATGGATTTGGAGCGGCTTGTTTGCTGCAGTGATCTTCATTTTAAATATTTTGACTGTGAAATTTTTTGCGGAGAGTGAGTTCTGGTTTGCCCTTGTAAAGGTTCTGGCTATTGTGTTGTTCATTATTTTAGGTGCCGCAGCAATCGTAGGGTTTATTCCAATGGAATCTGGTGCGAATGCATCGTTATTTGCTAACTTTACAAATGAAGGGATCTTTCCGAATGGGGTATTTGCCATATTAATGACGATGCTGGCAGTGAATTTTGCTTTCTCTGGAACTGAACTCATTGGAATTGCAGCTGGAGAAACAGAAAATCCTGCGAAAACCATACCAAAAGCCATTCGCACCACGTTAATTCGGCTCATTCTATTCTTTGTCGGTTCAATCTTTATTTTATCAGCTCTTCTCCCAGCATCAGAAGCTGGAGTTCTAGAAAGCCCATTTGTTGCAGTACTTGAAATAATTGGAATTCCATATGCGGCAGATATAATGAATTTTGTTATTCTTACAGCCATTTTATCCGCTGCAAATTCAGGGTTATATGCTTCGTCGAGAATGCTCTGGTCACTTTCAGACAAGCAAATGATTTCTCCTATTTTTGCTAGGCTCAACAAAAATGGTGTCCCTCTTCCTGCTGTGATATTAAGTATGTTAGGCGGAGCACTAGCACTACTTTCAAGCATCATTGCGCCAGATACCGTTTATGTGGTGCTTGTCTCTATTTCCGGGCTTGCTGTTGTCATTGTATGGATGAGTATTAGTGCGTCACAATTTCTTTTTAGAAAGAAATATGTAAAAGAAGGAAAATCCATTAAAAACCTTCGTTATCGAACGCCTTTCTATCCTGTCGTTCCGATTCTAGCCTTCTTGTTATGTCTGGCTTCCTTGATTGGCATTGCTTTTGATCCGACCCAGCGAGTGGCATTGTACTGTGGGATACCGTTTATTGCACTATGTTATGGAAGTTACTATTTAACAAAACGAGTAAAGAAAAGGGGAATAAGTAATGTGGCAGAATCAAAATCCTATTAAGGCAATTTTAGAAGATTTTAATTTGGTAATATTGGACGGGGCCCTTGCGACAGAGCTCGAAAAATATGGGTGTAACTTAAATGACCCACTTTGGTCTGCGCGCGTTTTGCTTGAAAATCCAGAGCTCATCTATCAGGTTCACCTCGATTATTTCCGTGCAGGTGCAGATTGTGCCATTACATCAAGTTATCAGGCTACAATGGAAGGATTAACATCTCGAGGTTTAAGTGAAGGAGAGGCAATGGACTTAATAAAGAAAACAGTTTTTCTCGCACGAAAGGCCCGTGATGATTTCTGGGAGCGAGAGGAAAAGTTGAATCGCCCAAAACCTTTTATCGCAGCTTCCGTTGGACCTTTTGGGGCGTACCTAGCTGATGGATCGGAGTATCGAGGCGATTACAATGTTAGCGACGAGGTACTTACCGCATTTCATCGCCCAAGAATAGAAGCATTAATTGAGGCAGGTGCTGATGTTTTAGCATTTGAAACGATTCCATCATTTCAAGAAGCGAAAGTTTTAAGTTGCCTATTACAAGAGTTTCCATCCACTTATGCTTGGCTTTCCTTCACCATTCAAAGTGAAGAAAAAATGAGCGATGGAACATCTTTAAAAGCATCTTCTCAATACTTTAAGGAAAATGGGCAAATTACGGCAATCGGCATTAACTGTGCGTCTCCTTCGCTTGTGACAAAAGCGATTTATCAATTAGTTTCTCGAACCGATAAACCGATTATTGTGTATCCTAATTCAGGAGAATTTTATGACGCTAAGACCAAAACATGGCGGGAGGGTGAGTCGTGTGATGGAATTGTCGATGGATCAAATGAATGGTTTCAAGCAGGTGCACGATTAATTGGTGGGTGCTGTCGGACAAGTCCTGAACAGATCAAGCGACTTTATGAAAAATGGCGACAGTAGAAAATCAAATGAAAGGAGATAACGGCTGTGCCGTTATCTCCTTTCATTTAGTGAATTTAGTTTAAAACGGATTCGTCGCCCACTGCAATGACTGCTTTATGAAAATCCGTGGGTGCAACTTCAATTGACCTACCATATATTCGGCAAGGTCCTCAGGCTGCATGTATTTCTCTTTATCTTGCTCATCAAGCTTGTCACCAAAGACGAGTTCAGTCGCAACAAGGCTTGGATTAAGAGTAAATACACGAATGTTATTTCGACGAACTTCCTGCATAAGCGCTTCGGTCATCCCTTGAATGGCGAATTTAGAAGCACTATATGACGTAGATCCAGCAGTCCCTTTTAAACCACTACTTGACGAGATTGTGATAATATCACCGCTGTCTTTTTCGATCATTTGTGGAAGAACAGCCCGTGTTACATGATACGTTCCATAAACATTTACTTCGAATGTTTCCTTCCAGTCATCGGGTTCAATCTCTAAGAACGATCCGTAACGTCCCATTCCAGCATTATTGATCAAAATATCTGCCGAGCCGAGTTCGTTTTTCAAGTGATCGATGGCTTTATTGACTTCCTCAATCTCTGCAATGTTAGCAGGGGCAACGATCGCTTTAACTCCGTAAGATTCTGCTTCCTTAGCGACTTCGTTTAGCTTGCTTTCGGTTCTAGCGATCAAGCCAACACGAACCCCTTCACTTGCAAGCTGAAGAGCTGTCGCGCGTCCGATACCGCTACTTGCGCCTGTAATATACGCAATTTTTCCTTTAATTGTTTGTCCCATTTTGTATCATCCTTTCTCCAATTTCCTACTTTCTAGTCTATAGCTAGCAGAGCAGAGATTCAAAGATTAGCAACCGCTTTCTAAGTTTAATAAAAGCATCCGCATGTTTAACTATAGTCCTTAACGGTTACAGTTACTGTGGAAGCGAAGAAAAGCTAAATCAATATAAATCGACTAAACATAAAAAAGGAGTTTTTACATCATGCGTAACCAATTAAAACATTACATCAATGGCGAATGGGTTGAATCAACAGGTTCAGAAACACATGAAGTAATCAATCCAGCAACAGAAGAAGTGATCGGTAAAGTTAGTCTTGGAACAAAGGAAGATTTAGATAAAGCGGTGAAAGCAGCACGTGCGGCATTCCCTTCTTTCTCACAAACAAGCCGAGAAGAACGTGTGAAAATGCTTGAAGACATTGCGGAGGAATATGCCAACCGTAAAGAAGAAATCATTGACGTGATTACACAAGAACTCGGTTCTCCACGTTCAATTTCAGAGAAAGTTCATTACAACATGGGCTACCAGCATTTCTCCGAAGCAGCAAAAGCATTGAAAGAGTATTCTTTCTCAGAAGATCGTGGCGATCATACAATCTTTAAAGAGCCCGTTGGCGTCAGTGGCCTTATCACGCCATGGAACTTCCCAACAAACCAATCGTCAACGAAAATTGCGAGCGCATTTGCAGCAGGAAGCACAGTTGTCTTAAAGCCTGCTGAAATTACACCATTTGCGGCGATTATCTTAACAGAAATCTTTGATAAAGTAGGCGTGCCAAAAGGTGTGTTTAACCTTGTGAACGGAACAGGTGAGACGATTGGTGACGGCATTAGCTCACATCCTGATATCGACTTTGTATCTTTCACTGGTTCAGCAGGTGTTGGTGAAAAAGTAATGAAGAACGCTGCAGAAACGATCAAGACAGTAGCACTTGAACTTGGAGGCAAATCTCCATTTGTCATGCTAGAAGATGCAGATATTACTAAAGCGGCTAAAGCTGCGGTTAGCCATATTGCAACAAACTCCGGTCAGGTTTGCTCGGCGGGGACTCGAATGATCATTCCAGCTTCTCGAAAAGAAGAATTTGAAGAAGCTGTGAAAAACGTACTTCCGGAATTCCCAGTAGGTGATCCTAATGGAAACAACTATGTAGGACCACTTGTTTCTGAAAAGCAATGGAATACCGTGCAGTCTTACATTCAAAAGGGAATTGACGAAGGCGCGACACTCATTGCAGGTGGAACTGGTAAACCAGAAGGTCTGGAGAAAGGCTACTATGC
The DNA here is from genome assembly GCF_050467905.1 of Pseudalkalibacillus sp. NRS-1564. Lineage (NCBI taxonomy): Bacteria > Bacillati > Bacillota > Bacilli > Caryophanales > Fictibacillaceae > Pseudalkalibacillus > Pseudalkalibacillus sp. NRS-1564. The sequence goes on from NZ_JBITPM010000032.1 coordinate 59,491, forward strand.
AAAACCAACCATCTTTACAGATGTGAAAAATGACATGGTGATTGCACAAGAAGAGATCTTTGGTCCTGTTATGTCAATCATCACATATGAAACAATTGATGAAGCGATCGAAATTGCAAACGACGTTGTTTACGGGCTTGCTGGTTATGTCTTTGGTGAAGATAAAGAAACACTTCGCAAAGTGGCAACAAGCATCCGTGCCGGTCGTATTAAAGTGAACAATGCTGATATGGACTTCTCAGCACCATTCGGTGGATACAAGCAATCTGGTATTGGCCGTGAGTGGGGGGACTTTGGAATTGAAGAGTACCTTGAAACAAAAGCAGTACTAGGATTCCCGTCTTAAGTAAAATTAATAAAGTATGAAAAAGAGCAGTTGCCATAAGGGCAGCTGCTCTTTTTGGTTTGGATGTAGATAAAAATAGGCGCAAATCACTGATTTAGGTTTGTCATGAAACAATTGAAGCATCTTTTTAATTTTGCTCAAAACACCATTTTAAACTGAAGAAATGATAAATTTGTTTTGTATGAATTTAGGAGGTGTGAGATGTTTCTCTTGTTTTTGATCGTGGCGAGCAGCGTAGTTGGACTTTTATTGTTGTCCTTGCATGAAATCGGGCACATCATTGGTTTTGGTATGATTGTAGGTTGCTTGCTTCGAGGGCTATATTTACTTCATGAGATTAATCGAAAGCTTGATTTAAGAAAGAAATAAGTTTTGTAAGTTGAGTAGTTTAAGACCGAACTGTGTTGTTCCTATAAATAATTTACATATCATCATCAAGATTTTACCATCCAGCGATCTGGAATACCATTTTATGTTAAAGTTTAAAGGAAATAAGTATTCTATTAAAATGTGAATCAATAGGGGGCTGTGTTTTGACGAAAAGAATTTATTTTCTTCACGGGTTTATGGGGACAGGGGATTTACACTTTGAGCATCAGAAAGCTTTTTTTGAACGTGATATGGAGGTCGTAGCATTTTCCTTACCAGGTCATGGTCATTCAACTATTCCTGCATGTGAAAACTATTTTGAAAGTGCTTTAGAGTGGGTAATGGAGGAAGTAAAAAACAAAGGACCAGGGTATGTTGTTGGATTATCTTTAGGTGCTTCATTAGCCATCCATCTAGCCATAAAATGGCCGGAACTTGTAAAGGGCGCAGTTTTAACAGGCTATACCCCGTTTATACCGGACGATTTAAAGAGCATTATGGAAGAGCAATATACATATTTCAATAACATTCAAGAAAACGATGAAGAGACTGCCGCTTCTTTTAAGCAAATTCACGGCGATAAATGGTTCGATACGTTACAGAAAGTAAATAAAATAATGACTTTTCATTATCCGAGCGTTTCAGAAAATGAGATTGCTGAACTTGAAGTACCGCTTATGGTGCTTAACGGAGGAAATGAGCTTTATGAAGTAGAAGCTATTCAATTTTTGAAAAGAAGCAATGATAAAATAAACGTTGGACTAATTCCTGATGCTGGTCATACGGCCAATATGGATCAACCTGATCTATATAACAGCATGGTTCAACAGTTTATTAACAAATGAGGTAGAGGTGTTCAATTGAGTGAGTTTATTCTGCAAAAAGAATCAGCAAGGTTAGTAATCAGACCATTAAAAATGGAAGACTATCAAAACTGGTTACGGGAATTTAATGCAAGGCATCCTTCGCAACACGCCTATGATCCTGGGAAGATGGATATGAGTCAGTGTACAGAAGAGTGGTTTAGAGACTTAGTGAATAAGCACCAAGAATTAGCCATAAATGATACAGCCCACGTGTTTGGTGTTTTTCATATAGAAGATGGCACCCATATTGGAATGGTTGATTTTTCAACGTTAGCAAGAATGAATTTTCAATGGGCACGGATCGGCTATACGATCCATAATCAGTATTGGCGAAAAGGATATGGCAAAGAAGCGGTGAGCGCAGCGCTTCAGATTGCTTTTCATGATCTTGGTTTTCATCGCATCGAAGCCCATATTAACCTGGATAACAGTCCATCGACTAAGCTAGCCCAAAGTGTGGGCATGGTGTATGAGGGTGTGAGGAAAGGATTCATTTATGAGGATGAGAAGTGGACGGATCAATTGGTTTATGCAATGACTGCTGAAAAAGAAATAGAATAACAAAAAGACCATCCTTTTACCCAGGATGGTCTCTTCCGTCTAAATAGCATCATGCTTTTCTTCTAAATTATTTTTCGCTAACGAACGCTTGATCAAGGTAGCTCCTACAAATACAGAAATGAGTAGGGCAGCAACGATGATAAGGAATAGAACGTTAGAAGATAGAAGTTCAATCAAGCCACCGAGAAGGAGTCCAACTACACCGAAATCTGAATCTCCGAACGTCGTTCCTTGAAATCCAAGTGAACCAAGCACTGGCAGAAGTAGTGCTGGTAAGAAACTGATGATTACACCATTAGCCATCGAGCCAAATACTGCTCCTTTACGCCCGCCAGTCGCATTACCGAATACGCCAGCTGCGGCACCGGTAAAGAAGTGAGGCACAAGACCTGGGACAATCACTTTTAGACCTAAGATCGGTAGAAGGAACATGCTGAGAAGTCCTGCGACAAAGCTAAAGAAGAAACCGATGATGACCGCATTGTTTGCGAATGGGAACACAGATGGAGCATCAAGTGCTGGAATCGCATTTGGTACGATTTTATCTGCAATTCCTTTAAAGGCTGGCACAATCTCAGATAGGAGCATTCTTACACCAGCTAAAATGATGTACACTCCAGCTGCAAACGTTAACGCTTGCATAAATGAGAAGACTAAGAAGTTTGTTCCACCGCTTAGCTCGGATTCGATGAACGCAGGCCCTGTGAAAAGAGCGACTACGAAGAAGAGAATCGCCATCGTGAGAGAAACGGATACAGATGTGTCTCGCAAGAAATTAAAAGACTTAGGTACTTTAATTTCCTCAGTAGATTTAGAGTTTTTACCAACTGCTTTTCCGACAGCAGCTGCGATTAGATAACCGAACGAGCCAAAGTGGCCGATTGCGAAATCATCGCTACCTGTAATTTTTCTTGTGTAAGGTTGCAGTAGGGCAGGTAAGAGGACCATCAGAGAACCTAGAATAATTGAACCAGTGACGATCATGGTTACGCTGCTAAAGCCACCAGTTGAAAGAATAACAGCAATCAGACATGCCATGAACATGGTGTGATGACCAGTTAAGAAGATATACTTAAAAGGGGTAATGCGTGCTAGAAGAATGTTTGCTACCATTCCGAAAAGCATAATCATCGCTGTTTCTGCGCCGAACGCATCCTGTGCTAATGCAACAATCGCTTCATTATTCGGAATGATTCCTTGAATTTCAAAAGCGTGATCAAACATACTACTAAAGTTATTAAGGGAGGCGACAAGCACACCAGCGCCTGCCCCCAGAATGACAAATCCCATGATCGTTTTTAATGTACCTGATATAACATTTGCGACGTCTTTCTTTTGAAGAAGGAGACCAATAAGGGCAAATAACCCTACAAGAATCGCCGGTGTTCCTAGAATATCTTTCATTATAAGATCGACCATGATGTTATGCCCCTTTCAAATTTGCTTCAATCGCCGTCCTTAGTTCCTTTTTATCCATTAAATTATTTAGCTTAATGAAATTTCGCTTGCCGTCTTCTAGATTTTCAACAATCTCCGTTGAGCCTAAGAAGTAATCGGCGTTCTCAGATTTACTAGTTGTAAGATCTGTATGATCAACCTCAGCTTCAATTCCAAGCTCGTTTAGAATGCTTTTCACGTTCATTTCTACGATAAAGCTGCTTCCTAATCCATTACCACATACAACAAGAATTTTTTTCATTTTTATTCTCTCCCTTAGTTTGAGTATTTTGATACGAGTTTAATAATTTCTTCTTTTTCCTCTGCACCATAAATCTTTTCTAGGTTTTCTTCTTCTGACAGCAGCTCCGAAAGTTGAGCGAGAGCTTTTAGGTGCGTTTCGTTATCTACTGCAGCGAGTACGATTAACAACTTTACCTGATGCTTTTCTTTAGATGAAAAGGGAACCTCTTGATCTAATCGAAGCAAGCTCATACCAACCGTATTCACACCTTCTTCTGGACGGGCATGAGGAATAGCGATTCCTGGAGCGATGACTACATAAGGCCCCAAATCTTCTACATTTTTGATCATAGCATCGATATAAGAAGAGGTAATTTGCTCTGTCGCAAGGAGGGGCATAGCTGCTGTTTTGATCGCTTCTTTCCAATCTGCTGTCTGCGTAGCAAATTGAATGGTTTCTTCATGTAGTAAGTCATTTAACATAGGTCGTTCAAACCTTTCTATTGATAAGCTGGTTGGTGATGGAGCAAATAACTGATGTAATTCATTTCTTAGTTCTTTCTCATTCGTAATCGTGCCATGTTTTTTCATGATTTCAACGATCATATCTGGGTTCAAGTCAGTTTCTTCATGAGAAGTTGTTTGTACTTCCTCCATCCAATGAAGGATTTTCTCTTTTCCCTGCTGTGTCAAAATGGGATTCACCGTTAAGACAGGTAACGTGTCATGTTCCAATGGTGATGTTGAGAAGACATAATCCACGTCGTAGTGGTTTTGTATGAATTGTCTTCTTGATACTGTCCCGATGACTTCCACATTTGTGAGAAGCTTTTCAAGCTGTCCTCTTAAAATATTTGATGTACCAATCCCTTTTTCACAAACAATAATCGCTTTTCCGAACGTCACTTCCGGAAGCTCTTCCTTCTGCATCCATGCTCCAAAGTGCATCGCTAGATAAGCGAGCTCATCATCTGGTAGCTTTTGAGACATCATCAATTCGATCGGCCAAACTGCACGTTTCGTAATGGAAAAGACATCTGGATATTCCTGTTGTACCGACTCTGTTAGTTCGTTTGTAATTGGAACATGATATTTCAATCGATAGTACGTTGGTTTAAGGTGAAGAAAAAGAGCTTCCTCTAGTTCATTGCGCTGTTCGAATAAGACACAAGCGTAAACTTGAAATTCATTAACGATCTCTCTAACAACTTTTCTAAGCTTGTTACTTTCAAGACTACCAACAGTGCCTACTTCAGAATAATTGACCCTTGAGCCAAGAAGGTGCATCGTGATAAAACCTATCTCATCCATTGATAGTGAGAGTTTGAATTGAACTTCTAATTCTTTTGCAATGCTCTTTGCTGCTTCAAATTCTCTCGTTGAACAAACAGCGTGTTTTTCATCTGGATCGAGCTGGATGCGATGCTCGCCTTTCAAACGTTGAAGAAGAACGACAAGCTGAATGGCTAGAACATGGATCGTATCGTCCGTTAGCTCTACTTTTAGAATCGGCTCAGCATTCATAATGATTTGCTTCATCGGTATGAGGTGTGAATAGGTGTGTTCATCACCATTCTTTAAGAGCGGATAAAGAAAATTCGTCATTTCGGTTAATTGTCCATTGGTGAGAACCTCGGACAGAAAACGACTCAATATTCTCCTCTTGTTTTCCTCTTTACCTTCCACTACATAGCCGGTTGTTCTTTCAAATTGTAAAGTTAATGTTTCCTCGGCCAGAACTTTTTTAACAAGCTTTAGATCTTTAGCGACTGTGCCGCGACTTACTTGAGTACGTTCCATAAAGTTCTGCATAAAGACTGCCTTATCGTTTGTTAAGAGTTCAACGCCAATTAAGGTGATGCGTTCCGGTTGAGAATAGTGGTACTGCCATTCTTTTAGTTCCTTCATCAATTTAGGAACGGTCTGTTTGGTCTCTTCAGAGAGATAGTATCCCATTCCTTGTTTTGTTTGGATAATGGGTAGCTTGTTCTCATCTAGCCAATCGTTAATTTTTTGTAGGTCATAATGAACAGTTCGTTTTGATATTCCTAATTGGTCAATGACATGATCAACCGTAACTAACTCTGTTGCATTCACGAGCTTTGTTAGTAAAAATGTGCTTCTTTCATCAAGTGACATGGAGATCTCCAACTCCCTTACAATTGCAAAATGATACGGATGAAACAAATCATGATTTGATATTGCTAAGTATATAGGCGATAGGGTTAATATGAAAGGGTTTGCAATGTGTTGTTTTTGTATTTTGTCAATTTGCAAAAGTGAACAGATGTGAAATTGGAATGTGTTTGAAGAGAGAAATTCGAATCAAATTCTAGAAAGAACCGTATATGTATGGAGTCAGTAGATTAACAAATAGGTAGGTGATATACTAACCAAAGAATTAAAAGAATCGATTCATTCTTTGGTTTTTCCACCCCCAATTTTCCTAGAACCTTTTTAGATAATAGTCTTATAACTTCGCTTTATAAGGAGATGGAATACTTATGAACATATCCCAAGAAAACTTTGGAACGTTAAATGGTCAGGATGTAACATTATTTAAGTTGCAAACGAAAAGTGGTTTTGAAATTTCTTGTATTGATTATGGTTGCATTATTACTCGCATTCTCAGCCCAAATAAGAATGGACAACTTGAAAATATAGTACTGGGTTATGACACCCTGGAAGAGTATCTAACTTGTTCCAATTATTTTGGGGCCGTTATTGGGAGAGTAGCTGGAAGAATTGAAGGCGGTTCCTTTGAATTGGGTGGAAAAGAATTTCAATTACATAAAAACGATGCTAACAACCATCTTCATGGAGGCAGTAGAGGGTTTAATAGCGCAATTTGGGATGCCAAAGTGATTCAAAATCATCAGGATGAGGGGACTATTGAATTTAAATATCATAGTGCTGATGGAGAAGAAGGTTATCCGGGCAATGTAGAAGTTGTTGTACGTTATACATTAAACAATCAAGATGAATTAACGATTCATTACAGTGCTACTTCTGACAAAGATACGATCATGAATTTAACAAACCACACTTATTTTAATTTAAGTGGGGATTTGAAGGAAGATGTGTTGAATCATTCTTTAAAGTTGAAAAGCAATTACTACCTAGAGTTAAACCGTGACATGATACCGACTGGAAAGCTATTAAATGTGCAGGGAACGTCTTTTGATTTTCGAGAGGGGAAAAAATTGAGTGAGGGTGTGAATAATCCTCATGAGCAGAATTTATTAGTAGGTGAAGGGTATGACCATCCTTTTATCCTTGAAGATCATCAAGAAATTGTATTAAGTTCTGCAGGACGGAAGCTGACCGTTGCTACGAGCGAGCCTTGTGTTGTGCTATATACAGGCAACAGCATAAGTGAAGGTTTCAAAATAAGAGAGGTTCCTTCAAAAAAATATTTAGGGGTATGTCTCGAGACGCAAAAACATCCCAATGCTATTAATCAACCAGAATTTCCGTCTGTTGTGCTAAGTGAAAACACACCATATGAATCAAAAACATGCTATAAATTTCAAACTAGGTAACCATAAATCCTCATCAAGTCCTTTTATATACAATGGTGTTAAAAGTACTATTTGTATCTCATATAGGATCTATCTTGATGTTATTGGAATCTTTTCTGATTCGTTATAGTTTGTCTCTCAAAACCAAGAAGCCTTTTATTCGGAGGCTCCTTGGTTTTTTATATAAAAATGTTTCGATTTATACAAACTGGGAAATCAAGGTATAGGTGAAAGAAACTGGTGATTACGAAAACCATCAGGTAGTTCCATACATAATGTAACGTCAGATCCCTAGCCTTCTCTTGCCAAAAAAATGAATTGGAGTGTTTGGATGTTAAAGAAGTTAGCCCCACTATCGTTAGCAGCAGTTGTTTTTGTAGGTGCCCCGTTTCACACCTCTGCAAAGGAAATGAGTGCGACGGACATTCTAAAGCAGTCGAATGAAGCAATGACTGAAATCGAGAGCTATTCTACAAAAACAAATATGGAACAATCGATTCCTCTTAAAGGTGAAACGATGTCCATTTCTAGCGAATCTGAAGCGGACATAACGCTGAAGCCTTTCGCAATGCATCAGGTTGTGACAACACAATCGCCTGAGGAAGGTGAAGTCTCACTAGAGTCTTATTGGACAGAGGAAGGTTTCTACCAGGAAGATCCTGAAAAGGGCTGGATTAAGATGCCTGAAGAACTGACGCAAGGTTTAGAAGAGCTTCAAAGCATGACGATGGTGGAAGGCCAGATGTCGCAAGCCGAAGAACTTGGTGAAGAGATGAGCGTTGAAGAAACTGGCGAAGGATTCGTTTTAACATATGAGGGCGACGGCAAGACGTTAATGGAAGCATCTATGAAAATGTTTGAAGAGAGTATGTCAGGTGAAGACTCCGGGTCAATGAAAGGACTTATGGAGCAGATGACGATTAATGATTTTAACTATGAAGTGACGATCGATAAAGAGACTTATTACATGAAGCAATTATCAATGGACATTGATATGGTTATGGAAATCGAGGGAGAAAGCATGAATATGACTCAATCGATGGAAATGTCGGTAGACAACTATAACGGTGTTGATGAAATTACCGTTCCAGCTAATGTGATTGATTCGGCGAAGCCATTGGAGGGCGGACAAATGCCTGAAACGGCTACTGCCAATCCTATGCTTGCCTTAGGTGGAGCGTCTCTAGCTGTAATAGCAGGTGGCCTATTGGTTTTCAGAAGGAAAACACGTACTCAATAATCTATTGTGAAGAACCGCAAAGCATGATGCGGTTTTTTCCCTTTCTATAGGACGAGCAATTGAGGTGGAGAAATGAACAAAGTTTATGTTGTTTTGATGTGTGCAGGTCTATTTATAGCAGCCTTCTATGGCTATGAGTGGTGGCAGTCCACGCAAGCAGTTGAGCAAGTAGATGCTGAAGAGACGGAGCAGTGGAATACCGAAGAAGCAAGCACAGTTCAGGAAATAGAAACGACTAGTAGCCAATCAAAAGAGCAAGACGTGATAATGACTAATGAAATAAATGCTAATGAGAAGGGCGAGGAAGTTGGTCGACTAATTATCCCTGCAATTGAAAAAGGATTTACTACTTATTGGGGAACAGATGAAGAAACGTTAAGTCAAGGTGTTGGGATGTACGTAAGTCAGTATACAACGACACCTGATCAGGGCCGCCATACCGTATTAAGTGGACATCGGGACACCGTTTTCACTGGTTTGAATAATGTTCAGAAAGATGATCCAATCTTTTTTGAATTCGATGGAAAACGATATGAGTACATCGTTGTCGGAATAAAGGTTGTTGATGAGGACGACAGGACGGTTATTGTCGACAAAGAAGAGGCGACATTAACGTTAACGACGTGCTATCCTTTTGAATTCATTGGGCACGCCCCTGAACGATATGTGATTCAATCTGAACTAGTGAACGTGATGGATATGTAGGTAACCCCGCCAGATAAACGAATGAAGCATATAAAAAAGTCCTGCCGTCTAGCAGGACTTTTTTATATGCGGGAAAGGGATGTAGAGGGTCGTAAACGCGGTCTGATCTCCTGGACAAGATGATCGCCTTTTCCTAATTCATTTAATTGTAATAAAGTATGCGCAATGTTTTCTTCTACTTCATACGTTAGTCCTGTGTTGTAATCAATTAGAAAATACATCTTTCCATCTTCAACTGTTCCGGATAAGAGCTCGTACTTATCGTATTCAAAATGGACCTCTGTTCCGTATTGCGTCATCTCAAGGTACGTTTCGAAAGGGGTGACGGGGAATACTTCTAATTTACTCATGTTCATCCTCCAGCTATTTTAATAGATTTTAATAAGCAGTCTATCCGAGTTTATCCTTCTCTATACATGAAAAAAGAGATTTAAAGAATGAAAGTTTTGTAGAGTGGGTTAAGCTCAGATATTTGGAGGTTAAAGCTAACATTTTGACTTATAGCTTATAGTGCTGTATCTTATTTCCTAGTAATTATATACGAATAATTCACATTCCTTTATTAGGAGGGAAATCATGAAGAATGTAATGAGAGGCTATTTGAATGCTTCGTTAATAGTAAAAATCACCGTTGCGCTAGTTCTCGGTATTATAGTTGGTCTTGTTTTTGGCAAGGATGCGGCCATTCTCGCTCCGCTTGGAGATTTATTAATTAAATTGCTATCGTTTCTTATTATCCCATTAATTCTATTTACATTGATTGTTGGTGTCAATCAAACGAAATTGAATAATCTCGGCCGTATGGGAGGTAAGGTGTTTCTATACTATGTTTTAACGTCTGCTTTAGCTATCATCGTTGGACTAACAGTAGCGACGTTATTTAATCCAGGTACAGGATTATCAATCGATCCTAACCAATCATTTGACGTTCCGGATAATCTTGGGATTGTAAGTGTTCTTTTAAATATCGTGCCATCAAACATCGTTACAGCGTTTAACGAGATGAACCTACTTGGAATTATTTTTACTGCTTTTGCTTTTGGTATCGCGATTTCTGCGCTGCGAAACTCAGAAGAACACGGTCAGCTCGGTGAGCACCTATATAAAGTAGTTGAAGGCTTGAATGAAGCGACTTTTAAAATTATGAATGTGATTCTGCAGTATGTTCCAATCGGGATTTTTGCAATCATTGCGAAAACAATTGGAAATCAGGGGTTGGATACGATTCTCTCGCTCGGAAACATGATAGCTGTCCTTTATATTGCTTTAATTGTACAGATCGGAATATATGTACTGTTCTTGCTATTATTCAAAGTAAGTCCGAAAGAATTTTTTAGTAATGCAAGTAAGCCGATGATCACCGCTTTTGTTACGCAAAGTAGCTCTGGCACATTGCCACTTACGATGAACGCGGCGAAAGGGCTAGGGGTTTCGAAAAGTTTATATAGTTTTAGTTTGCCACTAGGTGCCACGATTAATATGGATGGAGCGGCAATCCGAATTGCGATATCTGCGGTGTTCGCTGCAAATGTCGTTGGCTCGCCGCTAAGCTTTACAGACATGTTGATGGTCGTTATCGTTGGAACACTTGCCTCAATTGGTACAGCAGGTGTCCCTGGTGCAGGAATCGTCATGATCGCCACCGTGTTTGCTCAGGTTGGGTTACCGATGGAAACCGTTGCTTTATTAACAGCCGTGGATGCCTTAGTTGGAATGGGTGCCACTGGTCTTAATGTAACGGGAGATCTTGTTGGTGCTTCGATTATTAATCGAAAAGAAAGATTGGCAAAAGGGAAGACAGCTGAGTAATAAAAAGTCGGGCGATGCCTGGCTTTTTATTTTGGGCTAAATTTTATCTTAAAAAGGATAAAGACGATAGTGCCTGTATTTGTATCCGCTTCCTAAAAAACTTATAGGCTAAATCTTACCCCGGTGTAAGAATAATCCATTTACTTTTAAGAATCTAAATATTAAGATAACAATAACTTTAGAGCTTTCATGCAGAAAAGGAAATGGGGGATACGGGTGTCAGATCAACTTAAGGGGATTTGGAAAGATTGGAGATTGCATTTACTTGTGTTTGGAATTGTTGCATTAACAGAATGGATTGGCGTTTTTCAATTTACAGTAGGGCCAGGCGTTATTCTATTATTGCCAATGCTGTACGCCATGCTTATTGGACTCGGTCTGTTTTTTACACCAGTTGTTAAAAAAGCGCAGGCGCTTCATGCTGAACCGTTAATTGTGCTTGGTGTAACGTTACTTATCGCAAAAATCGGCGTGATTATTGGACCGTCTCTACCGAAATTAATCGAAGCAGGTCCCGCTTTGCTTCTGCAGGAATTCGGAAATTTAGGTACGATATTCATTGCTTTGCCAATTGCTGTTTTTCTTGGACTGAAGAGAGAAAGCATTGGCATGGCGCATTCTGTAGCAAGAGAGCCAAACGTTGGGCTGATTGTTGATAAATATGGCTTTAATTCACCTGAAGGACGAGGGGTTATGGCCATTTATATATTTGGTACAGTCTTTGGGGCAGTATTTATGGGAGTGATATCTGGGTTCCTTGCGACAATTACACCGCTCCATCCATTATCGTTCGCAATGGCTTCTGGGATTGGAAGTGGAAGTATGATGGCCGCTGCAAGTGGTTCGCTCGTTGCTGCTTTTCCTGCATTTTCAGACGACATTATTGCATTTGCAGGTGCGAGCAATTTGCTGTCGCTCTCAACAGGCTTATACATGAGCATTTTCATAGGTCTTCCTTTAACAGAAAAAATGTATCAGCTGCTAACAAAAGAAAAGTCACCTCAGGCGAGCATGAGGAAAGGAGCATAAGATGCTATTAAAAAATGTACAAGAGTGGACGTTATTATTAGTGATTTTCGGCTTGATCGCAGCTGTGGGAAACTGGATTGGGTATAGTGTGTTTCCGGTCTCAGCTTTACCTGGTATGCTCGTTTTAATTGTCATTTGTTTAGCTGGACTTATTCTTCAGCACGTTCTCCCTGTGAATATTCCAAGTGTTGCTTACATTGGTATTATTGGAATTCTTCTTTCGATGCCAATCATGCCAGGTTCTGAATATGTCGTAAAGTGGACGGAAAATATTAATATTCTCGCCCTTGCGACTCCTATTTTAGCTTATGCTGGTATAGCAATCGGACGCTCCTGGACAGATTTTGTGAAGCTAGGCTGGCGAAGCGTTGTGGTCGCTATGTTTGTCATGGTAGGAACGTTTCTAGGTTCTGCCCTCATTGCTGAAGTAGTTTTGAGAATGCAAAACATAATCTAATCAGAAAAAACTTCCAATGCGGAAGTTTTTTTATTGGAAAAGAACGGGACTTTTATATGCGACAGAGCTTTTCGAGGCATTCAATTGAGTGACAGTAGGTTTTCGCGACGTTTCCTGTCAAATCAGGAGCGGGTAACGAAAATAGGGACAGGGCTGAATCATTTGTAAACCAATCCTCTCGATTGGGAGGCTCATGACTGACTTCCTTCCAAACAGATAAAAGGGGGCTATAAATACGCGGCCCTTCTGTTAGCATGCATTTTTCCATGGTGCGCTTTTCTCCCGGTATTCCTTCCTTTACCGGATGGAAAAAATGTGGCCAAAAGTCTTTTCGTGAACCAGTATGTGGACGATGTGATGCCCAATCTAAAATGGCATTGAAGATTTCTTGCTTAGAAAAGATAAGCTGGTAGAGACGCTTTCCAAGATGGATCCGTTCCTTAACATAAAGAAAATGATTGGCTGTTTCCCCAATTAGCTGAATGGAGCTATTATCATTTCTCGGAAATAAAATCACGTTCATATTGAAAACATTTTGTAGTTGAAAAGGCAATGTTTTAAAAACTGATTTATGGAAGACATCATCCTTTATTATGCGTGAATCGATGTAGTGTTGTTCATTGATAATCAGGGCTGTTGAAAGGATATCACGGTCCTTTTCAATCCAGAACCTTCTCCAAACAACACTCATAAAAGAAGAGACGTGAAAAGCAGATAGTAGGTGAAAAAGTGGTTTCCTTCTTTTAACACTTTCTTGATAGACAAGAAGCTGAGGATAGGCATCCTGAAAAATAAGCCAGTTTCCTCGTTCCAAAAAAGAGAAGAAGGATATCTGCTGATCTACTGATAATAGGTGGGGGAGATATTCACCTTGTAGATCAGTCATTGTCCATCCTGCATTCCGAGATACGAGATGGGCAAGGAAAGCCCAATGAATTTCTGGATGTTGGAAAAAGAAATTCAGATAAGCTTTGGTTCGAGTGACGTTATTTACATTTGCACGCTCTGTTTTTTCACGAATGGCTTGAACGAGCTGCTGCTCCTCCGCCGAAAATGAGGTGGGAGTTGAATGATTGATCGCGTTTTTTAACTCGTATATGAGAGGAGCAGATAGACTCTTTTTCTTTTGTGGTAGAAAGAATGATATTAAGGACTTCACAACTTTTCCACTCCCTTGTTTGCCTTTCTATATACGTATGAATGTAGAATCAGGAAAGAAGAAAGTCTTTCGAATGGTTTTGTTAACAAGGGATGCCTACTTCGGTGAGTGAGATCAAATTGTACATACTTGCAACACAAAAACTGGTTGTGATTGTGTGTTTCCTATCTTCCTTTATCTACCACTAAACTCTGGATAAGTGTATGATAGAAGTATTCATAACATTTGCACGTTCATATTTTCACTATTTGGCTCATTCACACGAGTAGAAATGAGCACGTTGAAGGAGGCCTAATTGCTACATGTCTCATGGCCGATTAAAAAGAGAGCTTCATTCTGAAGAGCTTCTCGAAATTATCTTTGATTATGCGTCTCGTATCACGATTGAGAACAATCTGGACCGACTTCTGATGCTTATGGAAGATATGGGAAGGGATATGACCGTTGCTGACAGATGTACACTCTGGCTATACGATGAAAAAACAGATGAATTATTGGCAAGAATTCCTCATGGTATGGAGAAAATTCGTGTTCCTGCCACGAGCGGACTTGTAGGCTACGTCTATCAAACAGCAAACTCACTCGTAATCGATGATGCTTATGAGGACAAGCGGTTTTGTGCAGAGTTGGATGTGAAGACAGGCTACCGAACGAAGTCTGTCATGATGATTCCTCTGACGAATAAGCAAAATCAAAGGCTTGGAGTCTATCAGGTCATCAACAAATTAACCGCCGATGAAGTATTTACAGCTCAGGACGTAAAGTATTTAAGCCTTGCAGCTTCTTATACAGCTCAAGCGCTCGAAGCTGTGTTAACGAACATTGAGATGGAAGAGGCTCAACGAGAGATCATTTTCAAAATGGGGGAAATTGGGGAAGTTCGTTCAAAGGAAACAGGAGCTCACGTTAAGCGAGTAGCGGAGTATGCAAAGTTTCTAGCGATGAAATGCGGATTGAGTGAAGAAGAAGCTGATCTCATTAAAGTAGCTTCACCGATGCATGACATCGGGAAGGTAGCCATTGCCGATGCGATTTTAAATAAGCCTGGTAAACTATCAGAAGAGGAGTTCATTGCAGTAAGGGAACATGCTAATATCGGCTATAACCTTTTGAAAAATTCTAATCGCAGTATACTAAAGGCAGCGGCCGTTATTGCCAAGGAGCATCATGAGCGCTGGGACGGCAAAGGTTATCCAGAGGGGCTAAGTGGCGACGACACCCACATCTATGGACGGATTGTTTCTGTTGCTGATGTTTTTGATGCGCTCGCTACGGATCGTCCTTATAAAAAGGCGTGGAACGCAGAAAAAATCCTCGCTCATTTTAAAAAGGAGCGAGGATGTCAGTTTGATCCTAATCTTATTGACGTTTTTTTAGCAAATATGGACGGTTTTCTCCAGATCAAAGAGCAATACGAAGATTAAGAAGCAACAAGAGCGCCCGCGGCGCTCTTTATTTTTGTAGAGAATGAAGGTTAGAAAGTTCCTGTGCGAGCGTTTCAGCGATGGCTTTCATCCCAGAAACACCTGCTTTTTTCTCTGCATCGGCATTGTAGTTCGTATTTGTATTCACATCATAAGTAAACAAATCGCCACGCTCATTTTGAATGCATTCAATTCCTGCAAAGGCGATGCCGTTGGCTTTTAAGAATGCTTCATAATTGGTCAAAACAGGATGATCGAAGTTTTCAATGATTTCAAATTTAGGAGCGGGTTCTTCTGTTGTCGGACAAAAAGAATCACCAACCTGACAAGCATCAGCTGGACATAACTCAAAACCTTCAGACGTATCGACACGAACGGCATAGAGGAATTTCCCGCCGACGAACTCACAGCGAGTAATCGAAGCGTCAGGAGCCTGAATGTACTGCTGAAGCAATGTGATCCCATCAATCGAATCTTCAAACGCATCACTCATCACATAGCCCTTCAACGTCTCTTGATTGTTAAAAAGCTGAACGCCGAGTCCTTTTCCAGCTCGGTTATGCTTCGTAATAAATGGCTCAGAAAATTCATCAGCTGCGTTCACAAGATGATCCTTTCCGACAGCGGCAATCGTTTTTGGTGTAACGACCCCATGTTTTCTAAGGGCTGAGTATTGGGCAACTTTACTGACTTCAAGGGCTAGTGCGCGGCTATCGTTTAATACTCTCCGCCCATGACTCTCAAGCCATGATAGTACTGCTGCAGTATATTCGGGTGCATAGCGATGATCACGAGTGTGGGAGGAAGCACTCATCCGATTATAGAAAACACCATCTGGTGGTACGTCACTTAAGTCAAAATTCCCTTCGCTCAGAAACCAATCTTCATATGGGACGTTAAACTGTTCAAGTTCATGCTTAAGGGGTTTTGTCCATTCCTCGTTCTCATGAATGATATATATTTTTGCGCTCATCTAATAACCTCCTTTTTAAATAACCGTTAAAACCTATCATTTTACTCAAGTGTAAAGGAGTTTTCATCATAATCCCAGTGAAAACGTTCTATCACCTGTCCCAAAATAAAAAAGCAGAGCTCGTTGGCTCTGCTTTAAAAACTAAATTGCCCAGTTTCCTTTGCGGAACACTGGTTCACTTGTCCCGTCTTCTTTGATTCCGTCAATATCCATTTCTTTTGACCCGATCATAAAGTCGACGTGCGTTACACTTTCGTTAGCTCCTGCCGCTTTAAGCTCTTCTTTCGACATGGTTTTTCCACCTTCAAGACAGAAGGAATAAGCATTCCCAATCGCAAGGTGATTCGAAGCATTTTCATCGAAGAGCGTGTTGAAGAAAATGATTTCTGCATTCGAGATCGGTGAATCATGAGGAACGAGCGCAACTTCACCGAGATAGTGTGCACCTTCATCCGTTTCAATTAGATGCTGAAGTGTTTCATTGCCGTTCTTCGCTTCTGCTTTTACAATGCGTCCTTCTTCAAAGGTAAGCGTGAAGTCCTCAATGACTGTTCCGCCGTAGCTAAGGGGCTTTGTTGAGGAAACAACGCCGTTCACACCAGTTTTATTCGGAATTGTAAACACTTCTTCTGTTGGCATGTTCGCAACAAAATGATCGCCTTTCACATTCTCGCTGATTCCGCCAACCCACTGATGAGCCTTTGGAAGTTCAATAGTGAGGTCTGTTCCCGGCGCACGATAGTGAAGTTTGCTGTAATGCTTATTGTTTAGATAATCTACCTTTTGTTCAAGGTTAGCACTGTGCTCTTTCCATGCCTGAACCGGATCGCCAGTTGAAACACGAGTGGCCTGGAAAATGGCTTCCCATAACTTTTCTTCCTGTTCTTCCTCTGGTGCGTCAGGGAACACTTTCTGAGCCCATCCTTTAGAAGGAACGGCAACAACTGACCAGCTATTATGATCAGACATCATATAGTTGCGGTACCCTTCCATCGCCTTGCCTGCTGTCTTGCTTGCATTCGAAATGCGTTCAGGGTCTACACCTTTTAAAAGGTCTGGATTAGAAGAGGTGATTGAGAGAAAAGCCGCTCCATTCTCTGCCATCTCTTCAAAGCCTTTCGCTTTCCAGGTCGGAAATTCCTTGAATGCTTCGTCAGGTGCTTTGTCAAACTTAATACGAGTTAAGGTTTCATCGTTCCATTCAACGTGGACATTTTTAGCTCCAGCTTCATAAGCGCTTTCAGCAATGTTCCGAACAAATTCGGCTGATGTCAGAGGAGCGTTTACAACAAGAGTTTGTCCTTGTTGAATATTTACACCTACTTTAACCGCTAAATCTGCGTATTTCTGTAGATTCTCTTGAAACGTAGCCATAGTCGAAGATCTCCTTTTTCACGTAGTTATACCTTTAAATTGTAGCAGATTTCTTGATTTTTAGTAAATTATTCCCTGATTACCTACTCATAAAGCAAGTTTCTGGCAATAAACCGTCCATTTCGGATATGTTATATGTAAAGTGAAAACTTCCATCAGAGGGAGGTGCTTCATTTCCTTCTGATGGTTAGATGAACCAATCGGACCTTTAGTAGCACTTAAGGGTAGAATAAATCTTCTATATTGGAGTGGTAGAGAATGAGTACGAATTATGAGCTTGCAACATTTGCTGGAGGCTGTTTCTGGTGTATGGTTGAGCCATTTGAAGAAATGCCGGGCGTTCAAAGCATCGTATCTGGCTATACAGGCGGAGAGAAGCCTTATCCAACATACGAAGAAGTCATTTCGAAAACTACCGGTCATGTTGAGGCCGTTCAAATTACCTTTGATCCTAACGTCTTTCCATACACTAAACTACTTGATCTATTTTGGCGTCAAATTGACCCAACAGATGCAGGAGGACAGTTCTTTGACCGCGGTGACACGTACATTACAGCGGTTTATTATCATAATGAAGAGCAAGAGAAACTGGCTGAAGAGTCTCGAAAAGAGCTAGAAGAAAGCGGACGCTTCTCAAAACAGATCGTGACAAAAATCCTCCCAGCCAAGCCATTTTACCCGGCTGAAGATTATCATCAGGATTACCATAAGAAAAATCCTGCCCACTACAATCGCTACAAAAAAGGATCAGGTCGCGCTGATTTCATAGAGAAAAACTGGGCATATGAGAAAAACGATGACGAACTTCGCAGTCGTTTAACAGATATTCAATACGAAGTGACACAAAAAATGGAACAGAGCGTCCGTTCCAGAATGAGTATTACGATAATGCCAAACCAGGTATCTATGTTGACATTGTTTCTGGTGAACCATTGTTTAGCTCAACGGATCAATATGATGCTGGCTGTGGCTGGCCAAGTTTTACGCAGCCGATCAACAATCATTTTGTGAAAGAAAAGAAGGATTTCAGTCACTTTATGATTCGAACGGAGGTGCGAAGCAAGGAAGCTGATTCTCATCTCGGTCACGTATTTAATGATGGTCCTTTAGAGAATGGTCTTCGCTATTGCATTAATTCAGCAGCAATGAAATTCGTTCCAAAAGAAAGTCTTGAAGAAGAAGGGTACGGCGAATACCGAGTTCTATTTGAATGAGAAAAGTTGATGTTGCGATTGTAGGCGGCGGTATTGCTGGAATTCTTGCAGCAAGGAAATTAACCGAAGACGGGATTAATGTATTAGTACTTGATAAAAGCAAAAGTGTCGGTGGCCGGCTCGCAACGAGAAGAATAGGAGATGGTCGAGCTGATCATGGGGCACAATTTTTCACCGTTCGAACAGATCAGTTCCAGCAATTTGTCGATGAATGGGAACAGAACCAATGGATATCAAGGTGGTTTGGAGACAAACATGCAAGATACAAAGCGACAAACGGTATGAATCAATTAGTAAAGAACCTTGCTAGTGGAGTACCGCATCAATTAAATAGTAAAGTTGAGCGAATTGAGCGAGCTGAAGAAGAGTACGTCGTTATTTCGGAGAAAGGTGAGCGAGTCCAGGCAAGCCTTGTACTACTTACTCCACCAGCTCCCCAGACGCTTCAGCTTCTTGAAGCGAGTGATGTTCAAGTATCGGATCAATCGCTTCAGTCGCTCAACCAAATAACATTCGATCCTGCGGTAGTTGGCCTTCTGACTTTAAAAAAAGAAGACGAAACCAGGCTACTTCCTGAAGGGCATAAGGATTCAGGTTTGCCTGATGGCATCGAGCGTATGGTTGATAATCGTGTAAAAGGTATTTCGGGTGAACGTATTATAACGGTCTATGCAACTCCTGATTTCTCAAAGAGTTTTTATCACTATGAGGATGAAGCTGTTTTGGCTGATATGCTGAAAAAGATAGAGCACTTGCTTCCCCTTGAGTCGTTGGTGTCTCAACAATTAAAAAGATGGCGTTATGCTCAAGCAGTGTACGTTCATGATCATCCGTTCCTAAACGTTTCTGATAAAGAGGCTGTCTTTGTAGCAGGGGATGCATTCTTACATGAAAATGATCAAACCGGACGAACGCGAATCGAAAGTGCTGTATTATCAGGATTAGCTGTAGCAGAAGAAATAAAGCAGTTGATGAACAGGAAGACTTCCACGTGAAGTCTTCCTTTTTTCTGTATTCATCTTGTTCGAAAGTTTTGAAAACAGCCTATTGTTTCGTAACTTTTGCGTTATAATAAATGTAGTGGAAAAATTTTCATACTTGAAATAAATCAAGGTGAAAAGGGTGAAATAATGAATGTGATAACAGAAAACGACCATATAATTGAAAAGATTTTATCGCTTTTTCGATGGGTTTTTCTCCTCATTGCAGGGGCATATTATTATATTTTATTACAGGGAAATAGCATCGCTTTTTTGAGTTTGCTTATATTTGGTTTTGTTTATATGGCAGTCGCTGAATATGCGCTTCATCGAACGCCTTTAAATTCAAAACGATACCACTATATGACGAAAGTGAGTGTCGCTTTTGATTACGTCGCTTTTCTATGGCTTATTGTGTTAACTGGAGGCGGAGGGAGTCCACTCTTTCCCATCGGATATTTAATTATTCTCCATGTTGCAGTGTATTGGAAATTTAGCGGAGGTATGATTGCAGCGCTGTTTCTAGGTGTTGGTTATACAGGAGTTCTTATTTTTAGCGGTTATTCGTTTACGGGGGAGGATCTAATTTCATACCTTCTAGATTTTATGTTCCTTATATTTATGGGGATTCTTGGCGGGATTATCGTTTCGAGAGAACGGAAGATGCGCTCTAAGAATACTCAATTAGAAGACATTGCGCGGAAAGATTTTTTAACGGATCTATACAATCATCGCTCCTTTCAAGAAGATTTGCGTCACTGTGCGGAGCGAGAGAAGCCGATCCTCGTTGTTATTGCCGATTTAGACTATTTTAAATCAGTAAATGATCAATTTGGGCATCTAGTTGGCGATAATGTGCTCCGTAAAATAGGCGAAGTATTAAACAAACAAATTGGAACAAAAGGCAGAGCGTATCGATATGGCGGAGAGGAATTAGCTATTTTGTTGGATGCTGAGGATGTAGAAGAAGCGAGAGAATGTTTGCTAAATATTCAAGTAGTCATCAGAAACATGACGTTCACCGCAAAGGGTGAATATTTTAGTGTGACAATGAGCTTTGGAACAGCACTTTATCCTCTAGAAAATGGCATTATTCCATGCATGAAACTCGCAGATGAGCGGTTATATCTCGCAAAAAAACAGGGGAGAAATCGAATTTATTGGTATGATCAATATACTGAAAAGGATCACGTCTACTAGCGTGATCCTTCTTTATTTATGATCGAGGTAACGATATGTTTAGATGAATTTTCGAAAAGTGAGAAGTAGTTCAGCACATGCCGACTTGGAAACAATTCTTTCTGAATGACGGATGCCGGCTTGCCATCGTTATGTTTTGCAAGAACCTGGTCTTGAATGGAAAGAAGATAGTAAAGCTTTTCTTCCAATCGTCTGCGCCCGTTTTGTAATATACCAGCATGCGAACAAAAAACGGTCTCAAACTCTTGTGATAGTACTTTTTGGAGCGATTGAATGACCTCTGGGATTGATTCAAAAGCGAAAATGCTTTTTGGCTGACTCATGACGTAGAGATCACCTGTAAACAGCCAGCCTCGTTCCTTCTCAAGAAGGGCCATGTGATCTGGCGCGTGACCGGGCGTGTGAAGTAAATCAAATGTATGATGCTTTGTTACGATTCGATGCTTGATTCCCTTAGCTTCGAATGGTTTTCGGGAGCCCCAGAAAACGCGGCGATAGAGTGGGAGATGAGGTCTCGCACGACACAGAGGAATGCCTTCAGGATGAATATACATCGGTATTCCTGAAGAAAGCATCGAAGCATTGCCTGTATGGTCCTCATGGTGATGCGTTAAGATTATTTGGGTATAGTTCTCCTTAGAGAGAAAATCCATTATTTCTTTTTGAAGGCGGCTAGGTCCGCAGTCGATTAAGAGCTCATCTACAAGGTACATATATACGTTCATCCGAACGCCCCCAAGCTGAAAAGTCCCTTTTACAGCCTTAACCCCCTCGAATTCTGAAACGGTGAGCACAATCCATCACACCTTCCGCTAATCTACTTCTAGTATAGCGATTTTTGAGGAGAAAAAAACCTTCTCTCCTAGTTGGAGTGGTGTGGATATTGGCTAAAATTTGATTTTATTGTCCGAAATCGAAATTTATTGGCCAAATATAGATTTTATTAGCCAAATTCCATTTTTATTGGCCAAAACGCTCAAACAGTAAAAAGAGCTGCCGACACTCGGCAGCTCTTTCCAGTGATTGAAGCTTACTTCGCGATTGCTTCTAGCTCCACTTCCATATTTCCGCGCGTTGCTCTTGAATAAGGGCAAGTTTGGTGTGCCGCTTCAACAAGTTCGTTTGCTGTTTCTTGATCGACACCTGGAATTGTAACGTGTAGCTTCGCACTAAGTCCGAATGCGCCGTCTTCTTCTTTTCCGATTGATACGTGCGCTTCTACTACCGTATCTTTGATTTTAATTCGCTTCATGCGTGCGACCATATTTAAGGCGCTATCGAAACAAGCTGCATAACCTGCTGCAAACAATTGTTCAGGATTTGTTGCTTCTCCTCCCTGACCGCCAAGTTCTTTTGGCATACGAAGGTCCATGTTGATGACGCCGTCCGATGATTCTACTTTACCCTGTCTGCCGCCGTGTGCTGATGCTTTTGCAGTATATAACGATTCCATAATAAAATTCCTCCTAATAATTTAAGTTGTGCACAATTTAATTTTACAAGATTAAATATATCTCATCGTTATTTATCTGTCAACAGAAAGCGATCATGTTGACATAACAGCCAAATCGGGATAAGTTGATTGTGCACAACTTATTGTAAAGAAGGGGTTATCATGAACCATAACGAACAATTAAAACTAGAGAATCAGCTCTGTTTTTCTGTATATGCTTGTTCAAGGGAAATTACGAAGATGTATCGTCCTTATTTGAACCAGCTTGATATTACGTATCCTCAATATCTCGTTCTCCTTGTTCTTTGGGAAAAACATGAAACAACCGTTAAGGCGCTTGGCGCGGAGCTTTATTTGGACTCAGGCACGTTAACTCCCCTGCTAAAAAGAATGGAAGAAGCGGGTCTTGTGATGAGAGAGCGTTCGAAAGAAGATGAGCGCAGAGTGATGGTTCGTTTAACATCAAAAGGGGAAGGGTTGAGAGAGGAAGCTTCGATCATTCCAGACGCTATGGCGGCAAACAGTGGTTTATCAAAAGAGGAATTCACGAAGGCATTATCTGGCTTTCAACAGCTGTTGGACCATATTCATTCCGTGAATGAAAAATAGTAGCAATTTTCCAGATTAAGTTGACATAAGTTATTGGAATTAAGTATAATTATCTCGAATTCAAGATATTACGATTTAAGGGTGAACGTTATGAATGATAAAGATCGTGAGCTTTCACTAAAGCTATTCATTGTCCTGGCTAGATCGAATCGCTCTGTTACAGATCATATTAAAACGGATATTCAAAGCTATGGATTAAATCCAACGGAATTTGCCGTGCTTGAGTTGCTTTATCACAAAGGAAATCAGCCGCTACAGCAAATCGGTGAGAAAATTCTACTTGCGAGTGGAAGCATCACCTACGTTGTCGACAAGCTTGAAGGAAAAGGGTATCTGAAGCGCAATCCATGTCCGAATGATCGACGGATCACACATGCTGTTATCACGGATGAAGGTAAAAAGTTAATGGATCGAATTTTTCCTAACCATGAGAAACAAGTCCAGTCGATCTTTGCCGGTTTGGATGAGTCTGAGAAAGAAACGGCCATTACACTACTGAAAAAACTCGGTCACTATGCAGAGGAGCTATAAATTCCTCTTTATTTCTTAATATGATCCAAAAAACCAGCTTCTCACATTATGTAGAGAGGCTGGTTTTTTTGAGTGCTTTTGTTTCCTGCATCGCTGTCACGCCAAGCAGGCCAAATAAAGAGAAGCCAAATGTGTTCACGAACCCATGGAAAAAGACCATTAAAGGGATACCGAGAATAACGGTTTCATTCACATGAGCAAACCCATAAATCATAGCGGAGCTCATCGAGAATAGCAGAGAAGCGAATGAAATTGAGAGCAACATTTGAACGGAATAATCCAATGTTGGCACTAAATAGACGAGACAAAGAATCGAAAAAACGATGAGCGGTGTTACGAATTCAACGACTGAAATAAACTCAAGAACGGGCAACGAATCCGATAGTGTAATACCAACCGCAATGAAAGGTGGTCCGAATAGAACAAAGATCGCAATCGTTTTAAACCACGGCTGAATGGAAGGTGCTTTTTTTAGAAGCATTTTCCCGATGAACGCCATCGTAATGGGTGTAATGAAAGCGGCATAGTGGAAATGAATAGATGTGAGCAGTACGATTACATCACTAAAATGGAGAATCTGGATGCCTGACCGATGTAGAATGAGCCAGAGTCCCCCAATGCTTATGTACATCAACCCCAGTTGAATGAGAACTTCAAAAATTGTGCTTCTCTTCCATGTTTGGAGGAGACGAGAAAATCCGTATAGCGCAATTAAAATCGTCGTAAGAAACCACGGAACGGCTAGAAGTACAGCGAGCGTTCCCTGTTCAATAAAGAAGGAAACACCAGCAAGAACAGCTGATGGAAGCTGAATCCAGGTGGCATAACGATAAAAGGAGTTCTTTCTCTGTGGGACGAGATTTAAGGTTAACGGCACAAGTACAAGATAAGCGAACATTAGTAACATCATGACATATTGAAGTGTATCGATTGGAGTTGTGAGTAATTTCGTGACAACGAAGGCTACCCAAAGAAATAGACCGGCAAAACTGCTTGTTTTCATTATGATTTCACCTCTCTTTTAGTGTACGATGAAGAGAAGTGATAGAAAAGGAAATTCTGGGAAGAGAGGCGATTGAAATGGATCGAAAGCCAGTACTAGGTTTTGTTGGGATTGGTGTAATGGGAGAAAGCATGGTTCGGAACTTAATCAAAGCGGGATATCGCACGCTTATCTCAACGCGAACAAAAAGCAAGGCAGAAGCGCTTATTCAAGAAGGGGCAGAATGGCAAGATGAAGTGAAGGACGTGGCAGCGAATGCTGACGTAATCATCACTATGGTCGGCTATCCTAAAGATGTAGAAGAGGTCTACATAGGTGAGAAAGGGATACTAAAACATGCTAAGCCGCATTCGATTCTAATTGATATGACAACTTCTAGCCCGGCTCTTGCTGAAGAAATCTATCAGCATGCCCTATCAAAACAGCTCTACGCGCTTGATGCGCCTGTATCAGGAGGAGACGTTGGGGCGAAGGAAGGGCGACTCTCCATTATGGTTGGTGGAGAGTTAGAAGTGTACGAAAAAGCTCAACCGATTTTCGAAGTGATGGGACAAAATATTGTTCTTCAAGGCCCAGCAGGCGCGGGACAGCACACAAAAATGTGTAATCAAATTGCCATCGCAAGTAACATGATTGGCGTTTCTGAAGCGATTGTTTATGCGGAAAAGGCGGGATTGAATCCGACAACAGTTCTTGAAAGCGTAGAATCTGGCGCAGCTGGCAGCTGGTCGCTAAGCAACCTTGCGCCAAGAATGATTTCAAATCGATTTGAGCCTGGCTTTTATGTGAAGCATTTTATTAAAGACATGACGATTGCTCTTGAATCTGCCAAGCAAATGGGCATGCTGACACCTGGCCTAGAGCTTTCGAAAAAGCTCTACGAAGATCTTGCTGAGCGTGGAGAAGAAGATAGTGGTACACAGGCACTTGTAAAACTATTTCGCGATGCCTAATTGAAAACGAAAGACCCGGAGCATATGCTCCGGGTCTTTCGTTGATTATAAAGGGAAGTTTCCCTCTGTTATCGAATAAACTGTGGTAAACGCTTATTTATCTTTTTTTGGGGTTTGTCGATTTCTTCTGTTACAACAAACGCAAGATCATCATTTCCGAAAAGGGATAGGACGCCAATCACCGTTTGATCTGGGATATGCTCTGATTCTTCTTTTGGTACAACGAGTTCAATGCTTTGTTTAAGAGCAGGGTTATTCACCTGATCTGGATAAGCTTTTGCGTAAAGCGTTTCTGGATTTAAGTCATTGTTTACACACCACTGAGCAAAAACAAGAATCATCATGTTTTCATCACGCTGATAGTTTTCAATCACTTTGTCTTGTATGTCTTTTTGGTCCATAGGACGACCTCCGTTTCATTACTCTACCGCTAGTGTACTCGCAGCTAGAATATGTAGCAAGTCTGTCATTTGTAAAATGATCATGAAGAATGTTCCAGCCTGAAGAAAGAGGTGTCACGACCTGCTATGCTGAAAGGAATTGAACATCATGGAGGCAAAAAGATGAGAAAAAAAGAGATTCGTAGCTGGATGATGTATGATTTCGCTAATTCTGCTTTTGCAACGACGATGATGGCAGCAGTACTCCCTGTCTTTTATTACGATGTCGCTGCCAAGAATATTGACCAAAGCCTTGCCACATCATATTGGGGCTATTCGCAATCCATTGCCGTTCTAATCGTAGCTTTTCTTGCCCCGATCCTTGGTGCTATTGCTGACTATTCTAATTCAAAGAAAACATTTTTGCGCTTTTTTGCTTATATGGGAATGATTGCGAGTGTTTTAATGGCTTTCGTTGGTGAGGGCGGATATTTATTTGCTTCTATTCTACTAATCTTTGGAACAATCGGTTTCTCAGGTAGCAACGTCTTTTACGATGCATTCTTACCCGAGATCGCAAAAGGGGAGGAGATGGACCGCATCTCAGCAAGAGGCTACGCTTTTGGCTATATTGGCGGCGGGCTTCTGCTTCTCGTTAACCTGATGATGATCTTAAATCCATCGTGGTTTTTCCTTCCGAATACGCTTGTCGCGACGCAGCTTTCATTCGCAAGTGTTGGAGTCTGGTGGTTTGTTTTCTCGATCCCAATGTTCAAAAACGTGCATGAAGTTGAGCATAGTCAGCCGAAATTAAGCGGCTCCTACGTGACAATCGGTTTTAAAAGACTTCGCACAACCTTTAGGGAATTGAACCACTATAAACAGCTGCTTCTTTTTCTAGTCGCTTTCTGGTTATTTAATGATGGCATTTCCACTATTATTAAAATGGCGACGATCTATGGAAGAGATATCGGAATAGGAGCGAATGATTTGATTGCAGCGCTCCTCATTACGCAGTTTGTAGGCATACCGTTCGCCTTCTTGTTTGGCTACTTAGCGAAGAAAATTCGCCCGAAACGAGCGCTTATGCTAGCACTATGGATATATGTGGGCATCGTTTTACTAGGATACTTTATGACAACTGCTACGCATTTCTATCTACTTGCGATCATGGTCGGCTTCGTTCAGGGGGGTGCCCAAGCATTAAGTCGTTCGATTTTTGGAAGTATGGTTCCGGATCATCGTCATGCAGAATTTTACGGTTTCTATGGGATTTCAGCTAAATTTTCAGCGATATTCGGTCCGTTTCTCTTTGCCTTCGTTGGTCAGGTAACAGGCTCAAGTCGACTTGGGATCGTATCGCTAGTTGTCTTTTTTCTAGCAGGCATCTATTTACTTAGTAAAGTGAATATCGAAAAAGGGAAAGAGCAGGCGAAGGTTGTGATGGTGAATGAAGGAGTGGATATGTAATTAGCAGAATCGCGGAATTAATAATGGTTTTCGCGGAAAAAAGTGAGATATCGCGGAATTATTGAGAAAATCGCGGAATTAAGTGGTTTTCTCTACAGTTCGCACTAGGTAACAGACCACAAATAAGGCTCTGAGCAGTATAACACTGCTCAGAGCCTTCCTATGACATGAAACCCCTTACAAAATGGGGTCGAAGTGCTTTAACTCAAGTGAAAGCGTGCAATCTTTTCCTGTGTCATATGAGCGGTTGCCGATTTGTGTTTTTAATTCAGTTAGGCAGTTTTCTTCGTTGTGCCAGTAATCATGAATAAGAGGCAGGATACTTGTTGCTTCTTCTTCCGCTTGCTCAAGCAGCTCTTCAAAGGTCGCGGTGGATTCCTCGTCTTTAATAGCTGGATGGATCCAAGTGGTGCCTTCACGATTTAAATAATCTTCATTGCCAATTTGTTTTCGATAGGAAAAGGAAGAGACTTGTTTCTTTAAAAGTTGATTTTTCCATCCGTGTGGATCGAATAATATTTTTAGCGCAAGGACCATATCCCGATAAGATTGAGTAATATAGTCGTCTGGCATACGTTCAGCCGTTTCTGGATAAAAGGTTTGGATCAATTCATACAGCATGAGTTCAATAGGAGGATAGAGTGATTTGCCAATGTGAATCTCTTGGTAAACGGGTGTTTTCCACGTTTCTACATCTTTGTATTCTTTCATCAAAATGGTATCTATAATAATTTCAAGCTGTTGATGTCGGTTGCCTTCAAGACCGGCACGATAGTGGATATAAGGATGCGTGTTTCGATCAAGAATATGATGTGTCACAAAGCCAAGGATATATGCGCGAAGCATCGGATCGTCCTGCTTTCCGTATTCAATCATCTCCATGAGGAATGAACCACAATGATCTTGATGAAGAACTGATCCCGCTTCTTGAACAGGCTTATTCTTTTTCCAGGGCCAGAAATTATGATAAAAGAAAGGGTCAGGTCCCTGTGCACCAAGTCGAAAGAAAGGCAGGTCACCTTCGATCGTATTCCATATGCCGGCTTCCATCGCAGCTTCTTCTCCGAATAAAATATGTGTCCAGACATTTGGCATCGATTTATCCCCTCCTTATATGTCTTTCTATTAGTATACTTGAAGAGAACCTGTCTTCTTGCCATAATCTTCAGAAAACATTTCTCTTTCTTTTTCCCTTAAATTCATAAATTCAAGCATATTAAAAGCCCGGCGCAGGCCGGGCTACACTTCTTACTTTATTTACTTAAAAAAACGTCTTCAATATCATCAAGCATCAAGTTAGCCGAAATGACGCCACCAGACGTATTCCAGATCGCATCACTCACCTCATGAACGTTACCGTCTTTGACAACTTGAAGGTTATTCCATAATGGATCATTTGTCCATTCTTCCGCAGTGGAATTCGCTTCGCCGTCTCCCGCTTCATACGTGAAGTAGAAGAGCACGTCGCCATCCATTTCTGGAATACGTTCTTTCGTTACTTCTTCAGCAAAATCTTCTTTTTGCTGTGATTTTGGACGATCAAAGCCTAGCTGCTCAAGGATAACGCCAGAGAACGAGTCTTTGTAATAAATTCTTGTTTGGCCAGCTAGAAAACGAACAACCGACACTTTTTGATCAAGCTCATCGCCAAGTTCTTCACTCATGGAGTCAATGCGGTCGGTGTATGCACTCATCACTTCTTCGCCTTTGTCTTCCATATTTAGTGCTTTAGCGTAGAACTTGAAATTCTCCTGCCAGTCGCCTTTCAACGTTTCTGAGTAGACGGTTGGAGCGATCGCGCTAAGCTGATCGTAGATGTCTTCTTGACGTAGTTTATTTCCGATAATGAGATCAGGTTTAAGTGCAGCGACAGCTTCAAGATTCACTTCACTTTCTGTTCCAACGACTTCAACATCTTTCATATCGTCCGAAATATGCTCATACCACGGGTCGCCGAGCCATGATTGTACTGCCCCAACTGGTGTTACTCCCATAGCAAGTAGTGCTTCTGTTCCTTCATTAGTTAAAATAACAACTTTTTCTGGCTTCTCTGGCACTTCTGTTTCACCCATTGCATGTGAAACCGTTCGAGTAGACTCTTCTTCTTGCCCACTAGAGTTAGTAGCGTTTTCATTATTCCCACCTGTGCCGCACGCAGCAAGGATCATAAGTACACTTAGACTAACGATGAGCCATCCTTTTTTTAACATATGTATATCCTCCTTGTCATTGATAATCGTTTTCATTTACGATGTAATCATACTGAATTGTCACAAATTAGTCAACAGGTAAATGAGAGTGATTCTCATATTCATTGACACGTTTTCATTCTTTTCTTAAACTTAAAAAGGATGATAAAGAAAGGGATTAACCTTTATGACGCATAAATTACACTCGATGAATAAAAAATGGTTCGGATTAGCAGTTGGCTTGTTGCTTGTCATAATACTGATGCTTGCGAGCGTGGTCTATGGCTTAACAAGTATTACATGGACAACGGCCTGGCAAGCCTTTACGCAGTTTAATGGAAGCAATGAACATATTATCATTATCGAAAATCGCGTTCCGAGAGCACTGATCGGGGCTGCCGTAGGCGCAAGTCTTGCTGTCGCGGGTGCTTTGATGCAGGCGATTACTCGAAATCCTCTTGCTTCGCCGTCCATATTAGGCGTAAATGCGGGGGCGAGTTTTGTGATTGTGATTGCGGTCACCTTTTTCTCTGTTACGTCACTTGCAGCATTTAGCTGGTTAGCGTTTCTTGGAGCTGCGTTCGCCTCCATCGTCGTGTACGTGCTTGGCTCATTTGGTAGAGAAGGGCTTACACCGATGAAGCTGACCCTTGCCGGTGCGGCCATTGCGGCGATGTTTTCCTCATTAACGCAAGGAATGCTTGTGTTGAATGAGAAAGCGCTTGAAGATGTTCTCTTCTGGCTTGCTGGCTCGATTGAAGGGCGCAGTTTAAATATGCTTTACTCGGTTATTCCTTACATTGGACTTGGCTTAGTCGGTGCGCTTTTGATCAGTCCGAAAATTAACACTTTGGTGATTGGAGAAGACGTTGCAAAAGGACTTGGGCAACGTACTCTGCTTGTCAAAGCTTTCGCAGCACTTTTTATCGTTTTTCTTGCCGGAGGATCAGTAGCCGTAGCCGGACCGATTGGTTTTATTGGCATCGTCGTACCACACGTTGCTCGTTTTTTTACAGGACCGGATTATCGTTGGGTCATTCCGTATAGCGCAATCATTGGGGCGATTCTTTTGTTATCAGCTGATATTGCCGCTCGGTACGTAATTATGCCACTTGAAGCGCCGGTTGGTGTACTAACGGCTGTCATCGGAACGCCATTTTTCATTTATATTGCTCGAAGGGAGTTTAAACAGCTATGATGAAATATACTTCCTTTCGAATGAAAGCTGTTTCTTTTCTACTAGATCGCCGCTCGCTTTGGGTAATAGCAGGACTGACTGGCGCTGTTATCATCATCGCATTACTTAGTATTGGCCTTGGGGAGATATTTATGACCCCGGATGAAGTGTTAAAGGCGCTATTTGGTTATGGGAATGAGATGAATGAGCTTGTTGTGAAGCAGTTCCGCTTTCCTAGGATCGCCATGTCCATTTTGGCTGGAGCGGCCCTTGCTGTATCTGGCGCTATTCTTCAAGGAATGATTCGAAACCCACTTGCGTCACCTGATATTCTTGGCATCACTTGGGGCGGTGCACTTGCGACGATTGGTTTTCTAACGATCTTTAGTGATAAAGCGAATGCCCTTACGGTAAGCATTCAATGGTTGCCGCTCGCTTCCTTTATCGGCGCTATTTTAGCAGGATTTCTTGTGTTTGGATTATCATGGAAAAATGGTATTTCACCGATTCGATTAGTGCTGATTGGGATCGGGTTAACTGCATTATTGCAGGCGCTAACGACATTATTGATGATTATCGGTCCTATTTACAGAGCGTCTGATGCAAACATCTGGATTACGGGCAGTGTCCACGGAACGAACGGCCAGGATGTTCTGACGCTGCTGCCGTGGGTAGTCGTTCTGATGATTATTTTAATGGTTTACTCAAGACGGGTGAATTTGCAAGAGCTTGGGGATGATGTAGCAAGAAGTGCAGGAGCGATGCTTTTAAAAGACCGCATTGCGTTACTGTTAATTAGCACGGCGCTTGCAGGAGGGGCTGTTGCATTTGCTGGTGGAGTCGGATTCGTAGGTTTAATGGCACCGCATATTGCGAGAAAGCTCGTCGGATCGTCTTTCGGTGTAGTTGTGCCGGTGGCTGCGCTTGTTGGTAGTATACTTGTGATGATTGCTGACTTAATTGGCCGCACGCTTTTTTCACCTTTGGAGGTTCCGGCTGGTGTATTCACAGCGGCGATTGGAGCACCGTATTTTATCTATTTATTGATTCGATCGAGAAACAAATGATGAGGAGGTGGCGACGTGTACGCACTGCAAACGAAAGATTTAACGCTTGGATATGGAGAACAAACCGTTATCGATCAGCTGAACTTATTGATTCCTAAAGGAGAGATGAGCGTTCTCATTGGTGGAAATGGATGTGGCAAATCAACGCTATTACGAAGTCTAGCTCGACTTCTAAAGCCGCATTCTGGAGGAATTGTTCTTGATGGAGAGGCTATTTCGAATAAGCCAACAAAGGAAATCGCTCGGAAAATGGCTATCCTTCCACAGTCACCAGTCGCACCTGAAGGCCTCACAGTTCTGCAGCTCGTTAAGCAAGGACGGTATCCTTATCAAACGTGGTTTAGTCAATGGTCTGAAGCGGACGAAGATGCCGTTCAAAACGCGCTAAAAGCAACGCACATGGAAGAGTTTGCTGAGCGTAATGTTGATTCCCTTTCTGGAGGACAGCGGCAACGTGCCTGGATTGCGCTTACCCTTGCTCAGGATACGGATATTATTTTACTTGATGAACCAACAACGTACTTGGACCTCGCTCACCAAGTGGAAGTACTCGATTTACTTTTTGAATTGAATAAAGAAGATAACCGGACCATTCTAATGGTTCTTCACGACTTAAACCTCGCTTGTCGCTATGCCGACCATATTATTGCTGTGAAGGATAAGGGCATTTATGATCAAGGAAAACCAGAAGAGATCGTGAATGAAGAGCTTGTGAAGCATGTGTTTGGGCTTCAATGTGACATTATCGAGGATCCGCTATTCGGTACACCGCTTTGTGTACCACATGGCAAAGGGAGGAAGGTAAATGGTCGCTGAGCACCCGGTGTTTACGAGAGACGAGAAAGAAAGACTGAAACAGTTTCGCCTGACTGTGGGTGAAAGCAGTGCAAGTTTAGTGCAGCTACACGATGAGCATCACTTAAAAGGTCTTCTTGAAAAGCTCGTGGAGGATGGCCATTTTCCATCTATAATTGTGGCGGGATCACAGTTTATGAAAAGATATGGTTTTATGACGGTTTTGCCGATACTGTATGCTTTTACGATGTGGGATAAAGCGATTCTGGCTGGAACTGATGAGCTTTGCTATGAAGTTGATACAGATGCGGAGCTCTGGATGATGAAGCTTATGATTGATAACGACGTAGACGTCACCATTATTCAGAAAGATCGTGTTGAAATAAGAGCAGCACTTGCCAATAAACTGATTAACGAGAACCTTGCTCCATTTATTGAAGCAATGGTGAAAGCGACGAAATTATCAGCGGCGATTCTATGGGAGAATGTGTCCATTTACTTGTTCTGGCTCTATGAAACTCTGATCCCATCTGAAGGAAATGAGGAACAAGTGCGTCGAGCTAAAGAAGACTTTCATTTCCTTCTCAAGGAGTTTAACTGCACAAGTTTCACCTGCGGCGCAAACCCGTTCATGCCGTATTATTCAGAGAAAGTGAAGCGTGAAGAAGGAGAGATCCGCTTCCGCCGTACTTGCTGTTTGTACGATCAAGTATCGGAAGGTGGCGCGTGCTGTAAGACGTGTCCTAAAGCGCGCTAGGAGTGGTGACAGGCACCACCCGGTTTAGCTCGAATCCTGTCGAAATAGCTTGGCGTCCCCCGAACGGGGGTCGCCAAGCTATTTTTTCGGTTTTCTTTTGTAGGTGTAGCTTCTTATAAAGAGATAAAGACCGGTAATGATAATTCCGCCACCAATCCATTGCATCGTATGCAATGTTTCGCCAAGGATAAAATAGGCGAGAATACTAGCGCCGATCGGTTCAAATAGGATACTCATTGAAATGACATTCACGCTCACCCACTTCACAGCCCAATTTAATAGAGAATGACCGAGAAGCGTTGGGAATATCGCGAGCAGGATGAAATATCCCCAGTCTGGAGCTGGATAAGAAAAGAACGGGTAGCGTAATACAACGTTATAGATGATAAGCGTAAGAGCAGCGATCCCGTAAACGATAAAGGTGTATGGCATCAGATCCAGACGCTTTCGAATGTTCTGACCGAACAAGAGGTATCCAGTTACCATGGCACATGCCGTCAGGGCTAAAAGATCTCCCCACAGAGCCATTCCACTAATCTTGAAATCCCCCCAGCTGATCACAATAGAGCCGGTCACAGCGGTCACCCCTCCAGCAATAGCTAGAAGGGTGAGTTTTTCTTTGAAGAAAAGATACGTACCGATAAAGGCAAACAGCGGCTGTAATGTGACAAGAACAACAGAGCTTGCAACGGACGTGTAGTTGAGCGACTCAAACCAGAGAATAAAGTGAAAGGCGAGACTAACGCCTGCAAGACTTCCGAATCCCCAATCAGAAGCTTTAATATGACGAAAGGCGTTTCGATAGCTTCGTAGGATAATCGGTAGCATAATAAGAATGGCAAAAACGAGACGGTACATCGCAATAATTGAAGCTTGAGCAGTTGCTAGCTTGACGATGACGGCGGAAGTGGAGATAAATAGGATCGCGATCATAATGGCGATGTATGGCTTCGTATGTTGGTTTTTAAACAATGGGATTCAATCCTCCATTACGACTTAAACGAGTTCTGCTTCAGCCTCGGCTTTTTGATCATGCTGCACACAGCGGTTATACCCGCCGATGCGCTGTTCAATTTGCTCCCCTAGCTGAAAAAGCGCTTCTTCATGACCAACGCGGCTTACTAGCTGTACACCGATTGGAAGGCCTTC
This sequence comes from Pseudalkalibacillus sp. NRS-1564, assembly GCF_050467905.1. Taxonomy (NCBI): domain Bacteria; kingdom Bacillati; phylum Bacillota; class Bacilli; order Caryophanales; family Fictibacillaceae; genus Pseudalkalibacillus; species Pseudalkalibacillus sp. NRS-1564. The sequence continues at coordinate 93,931 of NZ_JBITPM010000032.1, forward strand.
TTTACTAGTTCCGATTGGAATTGTAAGAGAAGGGAGCCCCCACACATTCGCATACGCAATGTAAGGCATATAGTTCAAGAAAGTTTTACGAATGGAGAAAAGTTCTTGATACAATTCTCCGTGAAGCGGTGCCGGTGAATGATAGACTGGCATAATTAAGATTCGGTCGTCCAAATAATCTTCTAAAATCTCATCTCCACGCTTTAGCGAAGCATGGATTTGTTTAATTTGTTTTTGGTTAGGCTTGAAAAGCTTCGTTCCAATAAGCGCCCACGATAAGTAGGGATGTACATCTGAACTACGGAAAAGCTTTTCCTTCATGTATTCACCGATTGGACTTGCTTTATCGTTTTCTAACATAAGCTTAGCCATATCGGCTCCCCCGTCGATCGACATCATTTGTTGCCACATGAGAGCGGCTTCTTCAAAAAATGGGGGGGTTGCCTGCTCTTCAGAAAGCTCGCCATCAAACGCATCCCTTATGGTTGTGATCAATTGAAACGTTTCACGATTAATCGGATAGCGATGGTGAGGAACTGGGTAGACGAGTTTAAAATCTGCAAGGTTACGTTCAGGTGGTTGTTCATGAGCGATAATCTGGTTAATCAATCTCGCATCTTGAACAGACTTGCTCATCGCACCAATTCCTAGCATGCGTTCTTGCTCTGGCTTATCAACAAAAGGAAAATTTCCTTCTTGAGATACCTGACGATTGCCGGATTTAAAGCCAATAATGCCATTAAAATGTGAAGGGAATCGAATCGAGCCGCCGATGTCAGCACCGAGACCAACTGCGGCACCGCCTGCAGCGATCAAAGCACCTTCCCCACCGCTGGATCCACCTGCTGTTCTTGAGGTGTCCCACGGGTTATTCGTTCTGCCGTAATGCTTATTATCCGTTTCCTGACAAAAACAAAGGGAAGGTGTATTCGTTTTTCCGAGTATGATGGCACCTTCTTCGCGAAGGCGACTGACAACTTCAGCATCTTTCTTCTCGCGAGATCCTGCACGATACCCGAGGCCACCTGTTGTCGTCATGTTCGCTACATGAAAGCACTCTTTTACACTAATTGGAACGCCAAACAGTCGCCCTTTAGCATCTCCTGTAGTGAGGGTATAATCTGCTTTTCTAGCTTCTTCTATAGCTTGATCAAAGCGATCTTCTACAAGGCAATTTAAGGCTGGGTTAATGGCATTCAGGTGATCAATATACGTTCTAACGGCATGGTACGATGAAATTTCTCTGTTGGAAATCTTCTTCGATAGGGACAAGGCATCCATTTCTAATAGTTTCATGCTATCCCTCCATATTTTACCGGCCTACCCTCCGGCATCAGTACATTACTGTATTCGTCTTGAACGTACAAAATCCTTTAAATCGAGACGTAACTCAATAGAAAAGGCATTTCATCTATGTCGAAATGCCTTTTCCCTTCAGCCTTACAACGCAACGGAAGATTCTGAAGGAAGAACACCATAAAACACGTTACGCTCATTTGTTTTCGGATGATAGTAAACGAGTAAAATGGTTTTCTGTATTTGCCCGTCTTCTGAGCTCGGTAACAGATCGATTACTGTATGCTTATACAGGTCTCGTTCTGATAGGTTTAACGCTTGATAGTCTTCTCCAAGCAAAGCTGGTTGTTCATTTACAAGCTTCAATAGGGCGTTTTCTTCTTCTTTCTCAAGGCGATCACGCCACCACACCGTACGAGGCTTCTTTTTGGACTTTGATAAGTAATCGATTTTCATAAGCGATGTGACACGCTCATGATGAGCTGGAGCATGCTTCTCAATAAAGTCAGCCAGGCGTCGGAATAAATCTTCTAGCTGATGCCCAATTCGTGACCAGCCTTTTCCTTCCCAATGGCTGCCGAAACCTTGGAAGAAATCAAATGGAGATTGGAAAACTTCTGTGACAAGATACTCAATTGTTGCGTCCATACGATGATCATTCCAGTATTTTTCTAGCACGTCTTCTACCTGCTTAATGCGAATAACGTCATCAAAGGAAAGAACGTTATTTCCAAGAATTTCATAAGGTGCATGATCCATGTAAAGATAGCCATGTTTCTCAGCGCTTAGACGGACACCTGTGCCGCGTAGCATTTTCAAAAAGCCAAGCTGCAGCTCTTCCGGACGGAAGGAGAAAACGTCGTTAAACGTTTTTCGGAAAGAAGCGTAGTCTTCTTCAGGAAGTCCAGCGATTAAATCAAGGTGCTGATCAATTTTGCCGCCGTCTTTCACCATTGTCACCGTTCGTGCCAACTTCTCGAAGTTTTGCTTTCGCATCACGAGTTCATTTGTTGCATCGTTGGTTGATTGAATACCGATCTCGAATCGGAAGAGTCCGGGCGGAGCTTCGCGATTGAGAAATTCTAGTACTTCAGGTCGCATAATATCAGCAGTGATCTCGAACTGAAACACACAGCCAGGGCGGTGTTCATCAATAAGGAATTGAAACATATCAATCGCGTAGTTTCGTCTAATGTTAAATGTTCGATCAACGAACTTAATCGTTTTTGCCCCATTATCCATTAAGAAACGCAGCTCTTCCTTCATTCGATCTACAGGAAAATACCTTACGCCAACTTCAATAGAGGATAAACAGAATTGACAGGAATAAGGACATCCCCGACTCGTTTCAACGTAAGTGACGCGGCGACCGAGATCAGCAAGGTCTTCTTCGAATCGAAAAGGCGATGGAATCTCACTTAAGCTTAGTTTTGGTGCTGGTGGATTAATATGATTACTTCCATCTTTTCTGTAAACAATCCCTTTTACGTTTTCAACTGATTCTCCTGTTTCAATTGATTGAAGCAGTTCTTTAAACGTCACTTCTCCTTCTCCCATAACAATATAATCAGCCTGAGGAATACGATCGAGCCACTCATACACATCATATGAGACTTCAGGACCGCCAAGTACGATCGTGAGCGATGGATTTACTTTCTTTAACATTTCAATGACAGGAATCGTCTCTTCAATGTTCCAGATATAGCAGCTAAATCCAATGACATCAGCTTTCATACTGTGGAGGTCACTTACAATATTCATAATCGGATCTTTAATCGTATATTCTGCCATTTGTACATCATAATCTGGGGCAGCAGAGGCTTTCAAATACCGTAATGCGAGACACGTATGGATGAACTTCGCATTTAACGTACTTACTACAATCTTCATTCTTTTCCAACTCCTGATCGTTAATTTCTCTATTATATCACCTTCATCACAAATAATTTAGATAGGTTATCGTGATCATTTGTCGGCATATTCGGAAAATATTTGTAATGAAAGCGTTTCCGTGAGAAAATAAGTGAAAAAATAAGGAGTGAGCTAATTGGAACTTGCTTCATTAACGCCTGAACACCCTTTTTCGGAACAAGACTTTGAATACACAGCATTACTGCCGAGTTATCGTGTCGATTTAAGGAATCCGAGGAATGAACAGCTCGATCGCTTTGTGAATGCAAATATGGTAAGCGACTGGTCGCAAATGTCTTGGAAACAGGTAGGAAGGCCGTTTGAAGTGAAGAAGCTCGCGAAAGAGCGTCTAGATTGGGAGTCTGAACATAAGCAGGATATGCCTGTGAAAACCTCGTGGGAGTTTTTTAATCGCTCATTTCACAATCTATTTATGCAAGATGTACCTGCCGAACAGCAGCGCTTGAAGTCTTCTCTAAAAGATAGCTTCAAAGGCTTTCATCTTCGTGATGTCAAGAATGGCCTGGGGGAGATGGTACGCTTATCTCTCTGGAATTATGTGCACCGCATCGAGGATGGGATTTGGGATCCGCGTGGAAAGCGAGCGCTTTTTGAAGGACTTGATGTAAAAAATCCTCGTATTCTCTTTCTTGGTGCTGCCGAAGGGTATGAAGCAATGCAGCTTCATGCGATGTATCCGGGTGGAGAAGTTGTCATGGTAGATTACGATGCCTTCTGTAAAACAGATCGTTTTGCTCATTTTCCGAATACGTATCCCTTTCTTGGAACAAATCCACAAACGGGCGGACCAAAAGTTTGGTACAAAGACCAAATGAACATTAGCTATCTTGTAAAAGACATTCGTGATCTCGATTTTCATAAAGAGTTTGATATTGTTCTAAGTGTAGGCTTGCTCGAACATGTGCCGGATGAACATAAACCAGCCATTTTAGAATGGCATCGCATTTTTGTAAAAGATGATGGATACGTCATTATGACAACACCTCGAAATCAGATGAAATCGCGTCTTTATTATCATGTGATGGCTGATATGATGAATCATACGTATCGCGAGCTAATGGATATCCGTCAAATGGGACTCTATGCGTATGAAAACGGCATGGATATTGTAAGGCACGGCTATATTAAAGTGCATAACGGCATTATTGCAAGAGCGCGCTGATTACTAGCGATTCTTGCTTAACTATGATAAAAGTGAGGTGAGACAACGAATAGGAGGGATAAAATGAGTGTTCATTCATTCACTGCAGAAACGCTTCAAGGGAAAGACATGCCGCTATCAGAATATAGCGGAAAGGTTCTTTTAATCGTCAACACAGCTAGTAAATGCGGGTTAACACCACAGTATGAAGGACTTCAGGGGCTGTATACGTCGCTTGAGGACAAGCCGTTTGAAATTCTAGGCTTTCCTTGTAACCAATTTGGAGAGCAAGAGCCTGGATCGAAGGATGATATTGAGGAATTTTGCTCCATTAATTATGGCGTGAGTTTCCCAATGTTTGCGAAAATCGATGTAAACGGTAGCGATGCTCATCCTCTTTATCGCTATTTAACGCACGAAGCGCCAGATGTTGAACACGGCGACATTCCCTGGAATTTTACGAAGTTCCTCGTAAATCAAGATGGTCATGTCGTGAAACGCTATGAGCCAAAGACAGAACCAGCCGCTATTAAGAAAGATATTGAGGAAATGCTCTAAAAAGGTTCGGAATTTGTCGAAACGGGGTATATCATTTCTGAGGTGATAAATCAAAATGAAATGGTGGATTCCGTTTTGCTATATGATTGGCACGTTTTCAGGAGCGATGCTCAGTGGATGGAGCATGGACCGTGAATGGGATGTGTTTCCTTCATTTGCGATGGCAATTACAGCATTTTTCTTAAGCACTTTATATATTGTCGTTCGCGACGTCGTTCCAAAAGTCTTTGATGAGACCCTACGCAATTAGTGCGCAGGGTTTTTTAATTACCTATTAACAGCTCATGTCGAATGGATGGAAAGGTGGTTTGGCTTCGTATAGAAATTCCGATCGACCATGCTCCCATCTCCACGCAGCATAAGCAGCAAGACACGCATCAAAAGAATGCGATGATTCGAGTGCTTTTTCTGGAATTCCTGTTACCCCATCTTGCTCGAGAAAGTACTTTAGCTGATAGCGATGTTCCATTTCTGATTTATAAGCGAGAATAGATTCGATATTGGGTGTTCGCAAACCGATCGCGGCTCCAGGATGCACTTCCACAATAGTAGCATGTGGTGAAAGCGTCCTCGAGAGTGAGATTCCTCTAAGCGTTAAATAAACCATTCGCGTCATCGTTGGCGTCATAATCGATCCGCTTCGCATCCCGATTTTAACGACCGCTTTTCTAAGTGCTCTGTCTGCAGGTCGATCGCCACCACCTGGTTGGTAAGAAAGTGGGGCATCGATTCCAATGATTGTGTTATGTGTGAGCTTTCCTTGCTGATAAATGTCCTCATCTGTTGCCCCTTCGATGAGCTGATGAAAGGAAAGCTCGGAATCATCTCCATGGAAGATCGCTATAGAGGTATCCTTTGTATTAGATGGTCCTGATAAATCAATTCCGATAAAGCGTTTCATAACATCTCTCCTTTCGCTTAATTAAACAATAAGTGGAAAATGGGTTCATGTAAACGAGTAGTGTACGTTATAATGGAGGAATAGAAACGGACTGATTCGTATGATAGATATCAAGCACAAAGTATTTAAATTTGTTGGTGGACGAATTCTTAAGACGGGACTGGCTGCATTTTTGACGGCGTGGATTTGTGATGCGCTCGGCCTTCCTGTTCTCTTTGCTGTGATTACGGCAATCGTAACGGTTGAACCCACCGCATCGGATTCCATTAAAAAGGGTATCGTGCGTTTTCCAGCCGCTGCAATCGGGGCTGGATTTGCAATGCTATTTGAATCCATGCTCCATCAATCACCCTTCACTTATGCGCTAGCCGCAACCTTCACACTTATTGCCTGTCATAAGCTTGGACTTGATGACGGTATGCTTGTTGCAACGCTAACAGCAGTTGCGATGATTCCCGATACATCAGGAGAGTATATGATATCTTTTGTAGGAAGATTGAGTACGACGCTCATTGGGATTGTTGTTTCAACAGCAGTAAACTACTTTGTTATGCCACCGAAATTCCATACTATGATCAATCAAGGTGTAAAGCGACTGTACCGCAACGCTGGTGATTTACTAGATCAAATTATCGCAGATCTTCCGCATGCCAAAAGACAAACACTCGTATATCAGCGCTTAAGTCGTGACCTTGAACGAACATACAAATTAATTGCCTATCAGCGGGAAGAGTGGAAATACCGCAGGCACAGCATTCATGAAGTTCGCACCTTTTCTGTTGTTCTTAAAAAACTGGAATACTTGCAGAAGATCCTTTACCATCTTGGAAATATGCTATTTACCGATACGAAAAATGGCATTGATCCCGAAGATCATAGCATCATTATTGAAGCCGGTCGTTCGATCTCCAAAGCTTTTCATAACCCTTCCACGCAGCTGACACAGGAGCATATCGATAGCATTGAAAAGCTCGATCAGCTATTTCATGATCTCGATGATTCAAGAGAAGAAGCGACAGACCCTCGCCATCATTTTACAGGAAAAATGATTGTGATATTTGAGTTGCTTTCCTTGAATGATGTGATTGATGATTTGTCGATTCTAGAAGAAAAAGAGAGTCGGTACATGAACAGAGGTAAAAAACGTGACGCTGATCTTTGAAGAAAAGTGGGACCGTACGATAGCTGACAAAGATCGTAAACGAATCCAGGACATTTATGACGAGAACCCGATCCAAGAAGGAGAGCTTCAGTTTGTTCCAATTCGAGTAGCTTTTAATCATCGTAATGAACTCCTGGCTTCTGTTTGTATTCTAAATGGTATGGGTGATTGGAAATTAGATGATCGCCTGCTCTCTTATTTTGAAGATAACAACTTAGTGGCAACAGAACGGTTTACCCATAAGTTAACCGTTCCATCTCATTCAGCTGTACCATGGACGTTTATTTTTCCGCCAGAGACGATGATTCGACAAGCTTCTCTCAAGAACTGGAGTATTTCCTGATTATTTTACAAGCGAAAACAAATTTTAGGCCACTTTTTACTATATTTCGTTTTCATTCGACGTTATTGATCTGAATCGGTAAAGTCGAATGCAAACGAAACGAGTAGAAATGTGGCTTTTTTTGTTTTATAACAGTTTTCCTTTTTGGAGGGTGTTCTAATAACCTGTACCAATTAAAGGAACAATATGATATAGTAAATTTGAAATTTTCTAACTATTAAAGGGGGAGAAGTTGCATGGGAAAGAAAAGAAGACTTAGTTTATTCGTTATTGTACTATCTATAGCGATGGTGCTTGGAGCTTGTGGAGGTTCTGATTCAGACGGAGAAGCAAACGGATCTCCTTCAGAGCTTAGTTTATTAACGGGAGGAACGGGAGGTACGTATTTCCCACTTGGCGGTGAACTCGCAAATATAATTCAAGATGGAACCGATATTGAAAGTGCCAATGCACAGTCATCAGGTGCTTCTGTTGAAAATATGCAAATTCTCCAGGATGGCGATGCAGATATCGCATTTACTCAAACAGATATTGCGGCATACGCAACAAACGGTGAGTTAATGTTTGAAGATGGAAAAGTGGACAACATCCAGGCGATTGGAACACTATATCCTGAAACGATTCAAATCGTAACCCTTCAGGAGAGCGGCATCGCTTCTGTGGATGATTTGAAAGGAAAGAAAGTTTCCGTTGGAGCACCAGGTAGTGGAACATATGCGAATGCGGAGCAAGTGCTAGCTGCTCATGATATTACGATGGAAGACATCGATGCTCAGCATCTTGCATTTGATGAGTCTACTGAAGGGATCCAGGATGGCACAATCGACGCTGCTTTTATTACTTCTGGTACACCGACTGGTGCAGTAGAAGGCTTGTCTGCAGTGAAGCCAGTGAACATTCTTCCAATCGAGCAGGATAAAATTGATAAGCTGATTGAAGAGCACCCGTATTATGCAGAAGATACGGTGAAAAGTGGAACGTACGGTCTTGAAAGTGATGTGAAAACTGTCGCAGTTCTTGCGATGCTTGTAGCTCGTTCAGACCTTGATGAAGATTATGTGTATCAAGTAACGAAAGCGATCTTTGATAACTCTGATAAAATTACGCACGCTAAAGGTGAGTTTATTACAGCTGATACAGCGCTAGAGGGTGTTGGGATTGACCTTCATCCTGGTGCTAAGAAATACTTTGATGAAAAAGGTGTCGAGTAAAGTAGCGAATCTACAAAAAAGGATGTGACGGACGCAGGTGAAAAGCCTGCGTCTTCTTACTATGAAACCTTCCGATTCAACGAAACAATTCATGTACCAAACGACAATTGCGGTTGCCCTTATTTTAGTCGTTTTTCTTTACCCATTTTTTCCTGTAGTGGCGCTCGAAAAAGGAGAGTCAGGCAAAGTTCTGGCATATGTTCCTTTTGAGGATGATCCGGCTAACTTCGACATTCGCTATACGCATTCTGTGCACAAAACACCTGTTCAGGAGTCTTATTATGTATCTGAATCTGGTGAGATTGTGCAATACGAACTCTCATACGAGAATTTTGCCATCGGAATGCCTTCAAATGCGGATGCAGGGGAACGATTTGTCCAGGATAAGGATGGATACAAAATTAAAGATATGAACAGGAGATTTCCGTTTATTGATATGAGAACGGGTCAGGTCGTCGCAAATCACGTGCTTCTTGTCCAAGATAAAGAGATTGAATTAAGTCGGATCATTGAGCCTGGTTCATGGCTTCACCTTGAATCAGAAACAATCAGTTTATGGCAGTGGATGAAAGGAGTGAACGTGCTTGAGTGAGAAAGATCAGCCTCCGAAAACGAAGCAAGACAAAGAGCAGATGACAGATGAACAAACGCAGGAATTAATGGCGAAATTCGATCCCGAAGCAGGTCATCGTAGGCTGACAGGTATAATCGGATGGATCTCACTTGCTGGTCTCGTAGGCTTCTCCGTTTTCCAATTATACACAGCTATTTTCGGCGTTTTTACAGCACAGCTTCAGCGATCCATTCATTTAGCGTTCGCGCTAGGACTAATTTTTCTATTATTTCCTGCTTCCAAAAAGAAGCTGCGTAATAAGACAAAAGGGAAGTTTCAAGTTGCCTGGTATGATGGTTTACTAGCCATTATTGGTGTTTACGTTGGGATGTATTGGCCTTTAAATTTCGATGAACTTGTGTATCGGATTGGACGCCTTACAACGCTTGATTTAATTGTAGGGCTTTTAGCTATCCTGCTTGTTCTTGAAGCAACGCGACGGGTGGTAGGGCTTCCGATTACCGTGATTACGTCTATTTTCTTGCTTTACTCTTATTTCGGACCTTATATGCCGGGATTTTTGCAGCATCGTGGATTGAGTATGGATCGCATTATTCGCTCGATGTACTACACGACAGAAGGAATTCTTGGAACGCCGCTTGGGGTGTCTTCCACATTTATTTTCCTTTTCCTCCTCTTCGGAGCTTTTCTCGTCAAAACAGGGGTTGGTCAGTACTTCAATGATCTTGCTCTCGTTATTGCAGGAAAACGGGTTGGAGGACCGGCAAAGGTAGCCATTTTCTCAAGTGCGCTTCAAGGAACCATTAGCGGAAGCTCAGTTGCGAATGTTGTGACCTCGGGTTCATTTACGATACCAATGATGAAGCGACTTGGGTATCGGAAGGAATTTGCTGGTGGAGTAGAGGCAGCAGCTTCTACAGGTGGTCAGCTTATGCCGCCAATTATGGGCGCAGCGGCGTTTCTAATGGTGGAATTTATCGGTGGTGGCATCACCTACTGGGAAATTGCCAAAGCGGCTGCGATTCCTGCGGTCCTATATTTTACGGGTATTTGGATCATGACTCACTTTGAAGCAAAGCGCATTGGATTAAGAGGTTTGACGGAAGATGAAATGCCAAACCGAAAAGCTGTACTTGCGCGGATCTATCTTCTTTTTCCGATCGTCGCTGTTATCTTCTTCTTAATGTCAGGCACGTCCGTTACGCGTGCAGCTCTTTATGCGATTTTGTCAGCGATTATCGTTGGAGCAATTAATAAGGAAACTCGTATGGGAATCGGCGATTTCATTGATGCCCTCGCGAATGGGGCAAGAACCGCACTTGGAGTGGCGGCTGCAACCGCTGCAGCGGGGATGATCGTAGGTGTAGTAACTCTAACAGGACTTGGGTTAAAGCTTGCGAATAGTCTTGTTTCGCTTTCGGGTGAAAATTTGTTACTCACCCTTTTCTTTACGATGATTGCCTCTCTTATTCTTGGAATGGGGTCTCCAACGACCGCAAACTATGTTATCACGTCAACAATTGCAGCTCCGGCATTGATTGTATTATCTGTCCCTGAGCTATCGGCGCATATGTTTGTGTTCTATTTCGGTATTGTCGCAGATATTACACCGCCGGTTGCGCTCGCTGCATTTGCGGCAGCAGGTGTATCGGGGGGTGAGCCGCTCCGGACAGGGGTTCAATCAGCTAAGCTCGCGATTGCGGCATTTATCATTCCATACATTTTTGTGCTCTCACCCGAGCTCATGATGATTGATACAACGTGGCAAAGTCTTCTTTGGGTACTTTTTACGTCATTAACGGGAATGATTAGCATCGGCGCAGGTATGATTGGTTATTGGTACCGTCGAACTGTTTTAGTTGAACGGATCGCTGCTGTAGCGGCAGGCGTAATGCTTATTTATCCAGAAGGTTCTACAGATCTCATTGGACTCGGGCTATTTATCACTCTGTTAGCTCTTCAGTTCTTGATCAAGCAGGACGGTGGAAAGAAAGAAGTTGCGAATGCATAAATCGAAAAGTCGCTCCTACTAAGAGGGCGACTTTTTCTATGTGAAAAACGCTAGGATCTGCTGATTCCCGGTAGAAGAAGAGTGTGATATGATGAAAGCGTCGTCATAAATAGAAATTCGTTTGATGAGAAAGGACTTCCCTTCTTTTTATCGAAGTGGAACCTGTTAGCTTATACTCTGAAGGAGGATCACAATGGATTATCGAATTGAACGAGACACAATTGGAGAAATCAAAGTACCAGCAGATAAAATGTGGGGTGCTCAAACTCAACGAAGCAAGCAGAACTTTAAGATCGGTAACGAACAAATGCCGCTTGAGGTTGTGAAGGCATTTGCGATTTTGAAGAAGAGCGCAGCACTTGCAAACCAGCGTCTTGGCAAGCTTGAAGATGAGAAAGCTGAAGCCATTGTGAAAGCAGCGGACGAAGTGATCAACGGCGATCATAATGAACATTTCCCACTTGTTGTGTGGCAGACAGGAAGCGGCACGCAGTCCAACATGAATATGAATGAAGTACTTGCATACCGTGCAAATGAACTTTTACAACAACAAGGAAGCGAAGCACGTGTTCATCCGAATGATGACGTGAATAAGTCCCAATCTTCCAATGATACATTTCCAACAGCACTGCACGTTGCGGCAGTTCTTTCTGTTGAGGATCATCTTTATCCAACCCTTATTGAATTAAAAGAAACGCTTTATCAAAAAATGAAGGATAATGAGCATATTATTAAAATCGGACGTACTCATCTTCAAGATGCTACGCCACTCACGCTTGGACAGGAAATTAGCGGCTGGCATCGCATGCTGGTAAAATGTGAAAACATGCTGCTTGAGAGCGTTAAGTATATGAAAGAGCTTGCGATCGGCGGTACGGCGGTTGGAACAGGATTGAACGCACATCCGAAGTTCGGTGATATGGCGGCCGAGGAAATTAGCAAAATGACGGACAAGACGTTCGCATCTGCTGAGAATAAATTCCATGCGCTTACAAGTCATGATGAAGTAGTGCATGTCCATGGCACGTTGAAAGCTCTAGCGGCAGATCTTATGAAAATCGCAAACGATGTGCGCTGGCTTGCAAGTGGACCGCGCTGTGGTATTGGTGAAATTACAATTCCAGCTAACGAGCCAGGAAGCTCGATCATGCCAGGGAAAGTGAACCCAACACAAAGTGAGGCGCTCACAATGGTAGCGTCGCAAGTGATGGGGAATGATGCGACAATTGGTTTTGCGGCAAGTCAGGGGAACTTTGAGCTGAATGTCTTCAAGCCGGTCATTATTTATAACTTCCTACAGTCTTCTCGCCTCCTTGCGGACGGCATGAAGTCGTTTAATGATAACTGTGCAGTTGGCATTGAGCCAAATGAAGAAGTGATCCAAGATTATTTGAAGAATTCACTTATGCTTGTGACAGCTTTGAACCCACATATCGGTTATGAGAACGCAGCGAAAATTGCGAAAAAAGCCCATGAAAATGGAACAACGCTACGTGAATCTGCCCTTGAGAGCGGTTTGCTCACAGCGGAGCAGTTCGATGATATCGTACGTCCTGAAGATATGATTGCACCAAAAGAATAATAGGAAAAAGCGGGATCTCTGGGATCCCGCTTTTTTGTACGGCGAAAGCAGCCCAAAACCTCCGGCTGTTTCACCTTTTAGAATGATACAAAAAGCGTCTCATTCTAAAGGCTTCCAACATCCTACGGTTTTAAACGGGCTGCTTTCGCTTTTCGTGTCTAGCTACAGTGGCCCAAAACCTCCGGCTGTTTCACCTTTTAGATTGAGACAAAAAGCGTCTCATTCTAAAAGCCTCCAACATCCTACGGATTTTAACGGGCTGCTTTCGCTTTTCGTGTCTAGCTACAGTGGCCCAAAACCTCCGGCTGTTTCAGCCTTTAGATTGAGACAAAAAGCGTCTCATTCTAAAGGCTTCCAACATCCTACGGTTTTAAGCGGGCCACTTTCGCTTTTCTTTCAGGAGTGGAAAGCGTTTACACTTTCCGAGGTAAGATGGCCATGATGCCTTTGTAGATCAAGACAAGTGCAAATAGCAGCGCTGCTAGAAAGCCAACAACTTCGAAGACCGGATTAAGACTCTCGAGGAATGAATCTGCCTCAGACAAACGAAGTAATGCAAACCCAGCAATCATAGCGGCTACGAAAAGCAATGTTCGATCCAACATATCAGCACTCCCTTTGAAAGAAATATTTTTAGTGCCCTACAAATATATGCAGTGTGAGACGAGCGAAGAACTATTTTATTTTGGGGTCTGCCCCCTCTCTGTCCCCCTTTACGTACATTTATCCTCTTCCAACGGACAAAGAGTAAAATTCTTTTCATTTTGTTGACGGAATGAAAGAGTGCGAGACGTCTATATAAGTGAAAGCAGCGAGGTGAGAGTAGTGAAGCAAAACCTTGTAGAATGGCAGACGGAAGAAGGATTTCGTGATGTGGTAAGCAACTATGCGAATGGACTTTATGCGGTCGCTTATAGTGTTCTTGGGGACTATCATCTTGCACAGGATGTTGCGCAGGAAGCGTTTATTAAGGCCTATTTGAAGCGAAACACGTTGGAAAGTCCTGAGAAGGTGGGGAGCTGGCTAACAAGTATCGCTCGAAATTTGAGTCTGGATATGAAGAGGAAACGAAAACGAATGGTTCAACTACTGGAGCATTCATTTCATGAGAAGACACTTGCAAATATGCTTGAAAAGAAAGAGACAGAGACAAGCGATTTGGTTTGGCATGCGCTGAATGAATTAAATGAAGATATTCGCACCCCTGTCGTTCTTTACTATATGGGTGGCTATTCGATGGGGGAAATTGCTTCGATGTTAGAACGCTCCACCTCTGCAATTGAAAGTTGTATTCGAAGAACTAGATCAAAAATGAAAAAGGAGCTGTTTGAAATGGTTGAAAAGAATATGAGCGAGCAAAACGTTGGGGAAGAATTTGAGCGAAAAGTGTTTAAGGAAATACGTCTCCGTAAGGCGCTTTTCGATCAAGTTGAATTAACGAACGCAAACTTCATGAATTCGAACTTAGCACAATCAATCTTTTCTGACGCTTATATGGTAGAAGCGACCTTTACAAATATGAATATGAGCGGTATTTCTTTCCGAGATATTGACCTTAGCGATCTTAAAATCGAAGATGCACAAATGGGAGGGGCTGTTTTTCGTAATATCGGATTACCCCCTGAAGATCACTTTGCGGCAGGAAGAAGAGAGGAGCACATGCCAATTCTTTTCGAAAACTGTGATCTGCATGGGAGTACGATAACAGATTGTAACTTAAAAAATGTGAAGATCGAGAAATCTGAGGTAGAAGGTATGACAATTGATGGGATTTCGGTGGAAGAGCTGTTGAAGGTTTATGAGGAGAAGAACGAAAAATAAAAGAGCCGTTGATCTCAACTGAGATCAACGGCTCTTTCTATATCAATCATTTATTCTTACTTCCACTCTTTCACTTTATCAGTGTCCGTTACAAATAAGAAAATCTTACCTTTGTCCATTTCTTCTTCATAGCGTTCAGATTCATCTTTGGAAAAGCCGATTTCTTGCATTTTGGTGCGCAGTTCGTCGCCTTTCTTACTAAAGACATTTTTCAAGCTGCTGAGACCCATTTCCTTTTTGCCGATTGTATTCGCATCAACGCTGTCTGCTACGCGCTCTGTGCGGTCATCGTCATGGGAAAGCACGTAAATATCATCGTTAGCTACACCGATGTTTTCTAGCTCTTCAATGTCGCTTTTTAATTTCTCATCATTTTGGTATTCGCGTACTACTGGTCTACTCACAATATTGCCTCCTTCAAAGATTGTTCTGCTTTTTTGATCTCACATGTACTATACACGCTCAGAAAAAGTTCTAAACGAGAAATTTGCACATCAATGTGCTGCGTGATTATAGCAATGTAAGGCATAATAAGTTCAAAAGGTAGTGTGATAGGGTATAGAAAGATTAGAACAATCCAAAACAGGAGGCGATCGAAATGAGTTCAGAACAATTAGGCGTAAAAGAAGGGAAGCTTGCTCCGTGTCCAGATAAACCAAATTGTGTGTCAAGTCAAAGTACGGATGAGAAGCATGGGATGAAGCCGATTCCATTCAATGGGACGGCAGAGGAAGCAATCGCAAAAATAAAAACTATCCTAATCAATCGAAAGCGAACAGAAATTGTCGAAGAGAGGAAAGACTACATAAGAGCGGAGGAGAAATCAAAGCTGTTTAAATTTGTCGATGATATTGAGTTTTACATTGATACAGCAAATGAGAGCATTCACTTTCGTTCTGCTTCACGGACTGGATATTCAGATATGGGAGTTAATAAGAAGCGAATGAATGAAGTTAAAGAAGAATTTCAGAAAGCATAAAACAACAGGTGCCTATGCGGCACCTGTTGTTGATTTATCAGAAGTCATTCGCTTCCTCATTTTCTTCTTCTAGCGTATCTTCATTCTCATCTTCTCGGTCATCTTCTTCTCGTTCTGAAGAAAGGAACCAGCCTCCTAGTGCAATCGCAACAAGAACGCCCCAGAATGTGATTTTCCATGCGGGTTCTTTCGGGAAATCCTCAGCAAGAATGCCGAGGTTTGGATGAGCGAGCGTATAAATCGCAAGCTTTACCCCTACCCATCCAACAATCACGAAAGCAGCGGTTTCTAAACCTGGCTTACGGTGCAAAAGCTTCACAAAGTAATTAGCAGCGAAACGCATAATGATTAGCCCGACAATTCCACCGGTTAGAATAACGAGAAATTGTCCACCATCCATACCGCCAATTTTTGGTAGCGTTGTATGAGGTAGCGTTAGAGCTAACGCTACAGCAGCTAGAATGGAGTCCACGGCAAATGCGATATCAGCAAGCTCCACTTTTAAAACCGTCGTCCAAAAACCAGGTCCCTCCTCGGACTTTTGATTTTCTTTGTCCTTCTCTTTTCGATCGCTGAGTAAAAATTTTTTCATGATGTGATTTAAACTGAGAAACAAAAGATAAATCGCTCCAATGGCTTGAACTTGCCAAATATCAACGAGAAAGGAAATGATGAAGAGAGAACCGAAGCGGAAAACAAATGCTCCTCCAAGGCCATAAAACAATGCTTTTTTACGTTTTTGTGGGTCAAGATGCTTCACCATTATGGCCATGACAAGGGCGTTATCTGCTGCCAGCACACCTTCAAGACCGATCAGAACAATGAGCACCCACCCGTATTCCAGTAAAAGACCAACATCCATGGTTATCTCTCCTTTACCTTCTCATTAGTATTCCCAGTTGGACAGTCCCATACTAGAAAATACATGCTTTAAAAGGTAGATCTATCCTATATACGATTTCACTCGGAAAATCCTTTGAAATCTTTTATCGTTTTGAAATGATGCCAAAATGGTATAAGGTAAAGAGTGGAGGTGGAAACATGCGTTTAGAAAATAAAAAAGTAATCAGTCTTGTTCATCATGAATTTGAAGATTTGGAGCTTACTTACCCGTACTATCGTTTAATTGAAGAAGGGGCAACGGTACATTACGTTGGTGAGAAAGCAGGAGAGAAGTATATTGGTAAATATGGTGTTCCCGTGGTTGCCGATTATGCTTATGAAGATATTAATCCTGCCGATTACGACGCGATCCTTGTTCCTGGTGGATGGGCGCCTGATAAGATTCGCCGTTTCCCTGAAGTGTTGAAAATGGTTCAGCATATGGAAGAAAATAAGAAGCCAATCGGCCAGATTTGTCATGCTGGTTGGGTATTAATTTCCGCAAAAGTACTAGAAGGAAAGAAAGTGACAAGTACGCCAGGCATTCGTGATGATATGGAAAATGCCGGTGCGACTTGGATTGATGAGCCCGTTGTTGTTGACGGACATCTTGTATCTGCGCGTCGCCCGCCAGATCTTCCACAGTACGGAAAAGCCTTTGCTGATATTTTAGCGAAATAATATAAAAAGCTCACTCCTCATAAAATAGGAGTGAGTTTTTTATATTATTCTGTTACGCGATCCAGTTTTCCAGTTGCAGGGTCAATCACAAGCCCGTGAACAGGAAGATCCTTTGGAAGAAGCGGATGATTCTCAATCATTGATACGCTACCGCGCACGCCATCTTGAACCGTTGTAAATCCTTGTAGCCATGAGTGAAGGTCAATCCCTACGTGCTTCATAGAAGAAACAACTTCTTTTGTTACACTGTCTTCCATTTTGTGTAGCAACGCATCAGGATCTACTTTGCCCATTCCACAGTCATGATGCCCAATAACCCAAACTTCTTCCGCCTGAAGTTCATATACGGCTACAAGAATACTGCGCATAATACTGCCAAATGGGTGACTCACGACAGCACCGGCATTTTTAACGATTTTCACATCACCGTTTTTTAGATTCATCGCACGTGGAAGAAGTTCTACAAGACGCGTGTCCATGCAAGAGAGGATCACGATCTTTTTATCGGGAAGACCTGTTGTTTCATAAGGGACATACTCTTTATTAGCGACAAATTCCTCATTAAATTTTAATACTTCATGAAGGGTATCCATAATATTATCTCCTTGTCCTTTTAATTTTTTTCATTTGGCATGCAGTTTGGTACACTAGTGATAAAGATCCTTCACTTAAAGGAGTTTATCGATATGAAAGATATACCAATTGATCAGCTGGTTCAACAAATGAATGCACGAATGAAACAGCTCACATACAATGTGGAAGAAAATGATGCCGATGTCGATGGCATTCGAGAAGAGCTGATTGCCATTAAAACTTACTGTGACATGCTGCTACAAGCATCGGGAAGTCATAGGTCTAAGCCTGCTGCCACCGCTGGAATTAAACCGATTCAGCAGCAAGCTGCCGCACCAGTTCAACAGTCGCTTTCATCAAAGCCGATGAAGGACGATGATGCGAACGAGGACTCGATTTTTGATTTTTAAGTGAAGCCGCCAAAGAGCGGCTTTTTTGTTTGGCGTTTTTATACGCCGAACGCATTCGGATAAATAACTTCTCCACTAACATCTTTTAGCGCGTCTTTCTTAAGTTCTTTTACCATGAACGCATCTCCTGCATTAAAGGGACCAGAAATGTTCTGCTCAGAAGCAGGGGTGAAGCCGAATCGCGGATAATAGTCCTGGTGGCCAAGCACGAGTACGTGACGATATCCAAGCGAAGTAGCTCTCATCATGCCATCTTTGATCAACATGCCCCCAACTCCTTCTCCCTGGAATTCGGGAACGACTGCGACAGGAGCAAGGGCTAGGGACGTGAGATTTCCTTTTTCTGTTGAGATGGTGATTTCACTAAAAAGGATGTAACCAACCGGATTCCGTCGATTATGTAGCGCGACAAGCGAAAGCTCAGGAACAAAGTGCGCAGACTCCCGAATCCTACTGACTAGCTTAATCTCATCTTCTCCACCAAATGCTTTTTGTAAAATGGTTGAGATGTCCTCATGATCTTGTAACTTTTCTTCACGAACTTCAATCATGTTTCCATCTCCTTTTCTCTATCTTATTTTTTCAAAAATGAAAATAAAAAGCAACAATATTGCCGTACATATCTTCTTACCACTATTTCCCGGGGAACCAATTCAAATTCAAACAAATTTACGCTAGCGAAAAAAAGCCCTCGAACGAATCGAGGGCTTTCGTGTGCTTATTGGAAAAATGGATATTGACGGCGTTCTTGTTGAACGGAAATCCATTTAACAGTTGTAAATTTATCGAGTGCCCATTCACCACCGAAACGGCCAAGACCTGACTCTTTTTCACCACCGAATGCCATATGTGCTTCATCGTTCACCGGCTGGTCGTTAATGTGGACCATGCCCGTTTCGATTTGCTGAGCAACCTGAACACCGCGGTTTAAGTCGCGAGAGTGAACTGAGCCACTAAGGCCGTATGGAGAGCCATTTGCAATTTCGATCGCTTCGTCTACTGTGCTAAATTTAATGATTGGCGCAACAGCACCGAAAATTTCATCTTTTGCGATCGGCATGTCATTCGTTACGTTTGTTAGAATAACCGGATGCATCACGTTACCTTCTACTTCGCCACCAAGAATCTTCTCAGCGCCCTGTTCAAGAGAAGCGTTTAGTGACTCTTGAATGCGTTCAACTGCGTCGTTGTTGATGAGTGGGCCAACAGCTGTTTTCGCGTCAGAAGGGTCGCCTACTTGAAGAGAAGCTACTTTTTCTTTGAAGGCTTCAACAAATTTGTCGTGAATGCTTTCATGCACGATAATGCGGTTGATCGCCATACAAATTTGACCCTGGTGCAAGAATTTACCGAACGCCGCTGATTCAGCTGCCTGATCGATATCCGCATCATCAAGAACGATAAACACGTTGTTACCGCCGAGCTCTAGCGCCGTTTCTTTAATGTTCTTACCTGCAAGTTCACCGATATGTTGACCAACTTCAGTTGAACCTGTGAAGGAAATCAACTTCGGAATCGGGTGTGTGACGAACGCATCGCCGATTTCAGAACCTCGTCCAGCTACGACGTTTAGTACGCCTTTCGGAAGTCCTGCTTCTTCAAATAGTTCAGCAATTAAGAACCCAGCAGTTACTGGCGTTTCAGATGCTGGTTTTAGAACAACCGTGTTACCTGTTGCGATCGCTGGTGCAACAGAACGCATAGAAAGGTGAAGCGGGAAGTTCCACGGTCCGATGACACCGATGACGCCTTTTGCGCTTTTATATATGCGGTTTTCTTTACCTGGTGTATCAGAAGGTGCGATTTGTCCCTTCATACGGTATGGGAACGATGCAGACTCTTTTACAACGCGAGTAGCTGCTGCCCATTCAACATTTGCTTTGATTTTTGTACTGCCAGATTCTTTCACTAGCCAGTCAACGATTTCTTCTTTTCGTTCTGTCATGAGCGCCGCTACTTTATCAAGAATTTGCTGGCGCTTGCCTGGTGTTGTTTGTGCCCATGATTTTTGTGCTTCTTTTGCCGTTTTATAAGCTTTATCTAGATCTTCTTCAGATGCTGAATTTAATGTAAAAATTTCCTCGCCTGAAAATGGATTATAATTTGTTACAGTTTTGTCACTAGAACCCTTAACCCATTCACCGTTAATATATTGCTTTGTATATGTGTTAGCCATGAGTCATCCTCCTTTAGTGTACGTTAGAAAAGGTTCCCGAATGCTTAAAGGATTAAACATACTAGCATACAAGAATGTTTTTCCAACATAAAAAAGGCGTGAAGGGACAAATTGATAGTAATCCCTAAAGAAAGGAGGGAGACAGAATGCCGGAACCAATCCCGTTTTTTTATCCAGCAGAGGCTGATGCTATAAAAAATGCACATGATGCTTATAACGTATATGTAAACGACGATTATGTGGGCGATAAAATTTTGTTCTCTCACTGTGAGAAAATTGAAGATCTAAGCGAATATTTGAATCAAAAAGGCTTCTATAATTTCCAAGCGGAGGTTGAAGGAGATCATTACCACCTGCAAATGAACGAGCAGGATCAGGGGGAGCTTGTGAAGGATGAGCTCCACAGCTACCTCCGACTGCACTAGCGATGGATTCGCTCCCAAATCCGAAGCTTTCGCTCAGTCTGTCTTGCCGCTTCCTGTGCTTCTTCCACCGTTACTTCTGTAAAACGGATCTTCCCACCAGGTGGCAGCTGAGCAATAAGTGGCAAATCAGGACCAATCACCGTTCCAATCCGTGTGTACCCACCTGTCGTCTGTCGATCCGCAAGCAAGATAATCGGCTGACCGTTCCCAGGCAGCTGGATGCCGCCAACCGGAACTCCATCAGAAATGACGTTCGCTTCATGATTTGTTTCCAAATCAGAATGAAGTCGATAACCCATTCGGTTGGATTGAGGTGAAACTTCATGAGTGGAAGAGAAAAATTGTTCCACAACTTGAGCTGAAATCTGTTCATGGTGTGGTCCTTTCACGACGCGCACTTCAATATCACGATCATAATCAGGAATCTCGGTGAAAAAAAGCCCGGTTCCTGCTTTTTGTTTCACAGGTTTACCAACGAGTTCATCTCCCTTTTGAAGGGGACGTCCGAGTCCAGCTGGCTCATAAACGGAGCGACTTCCCATATATTTTTCTGAATGGAATCCACCTGAAACGGTCAGGTAGGCACGAACCCCTTGTCGCGGCTGACCAAATTCTAGTACCTGTCCTTTTTTTATATGCACAGATTTCCAGAGCGGAATGCGTTTCCCGTTCACCATGGGAGACAAATCCCCTCCCGTTACAGCGACCACAAAAGACTCTTCTGCAATCAGCTCAGGTCCTTGCATCGTAACCTCAAGTCCTGCCGCATCGCGCTTATTCCCGACTAGAATATTGCCAACCTGAAGAGCAAAGCGATCGAGAGCTCCTGACGCTGGCACTCCATACTTCATAAATCCAACACGTCCTAAATCCTGATACGTCGTGTACAATCCTGGCTTTTCTACTGAAAATAACTTCATCGGTTTCCGATCCTTTCCATCACGATGTTTTCTTCACTAAATCGTTTTCGTAGCGCTTTAATAAACGCAAGTGCCGACGGTTCATCACCGTGAACGCAAACGGTATCAGCTTCGATCGGAATGATTGAACCATCCACAGCCGTTACCGTTCCTTCTTTCACCATTTGAATCACTTGTTCAATCGCGGCTTGCTCGTCTCGGATCATCGAATTCTTTTCAACGCGAGGAGTAAGCGACCCGTCAGGCTGATACGTTCGATCCGCAAAAACTTCAGAAGCATAAGGAAGTGCAGCGTCCTGTGCAGCGCGAATCAATTCTGAATTCGCAAGTCCGAATAGAATGAGCTCTGAATCAAAATCCTTTACGGCTTGCGCGATCGCATTCGCAAGCTCAGGATCCTTCGAAGCCATATTGTAAAGCGCCCCGTGCGGTTTCACGTGCTGAAGCGGCACTTGATGCGCCCTGCAGAACCCGTGCAGTGCCCCGATCTGGTAAAGAACAAGGGAGTAAGCATCCTCTGGCGTGATGTTCATGTTTCGGCGTCCAAACCCAACTAAGTCTGGAAATCCAGGGTGCGCGCCAATCCCAACGTGGTGCTCCTTCGCCCACTCGACTGTTTTATTCATAATATGCGGGTCGCCGGCATGATAGCCACACGCGACATTCGCTGACGATACGAGCTCAAGAACCTGTTCATCCTGACCGACCACATAGGTGCCAAAGCTTTCTCCAAGATCACTGTTTAAATCAATGCGAAACGTCATTCGAACCCCTCCCTGCGTTCAAGTTCGTAAGTGCCATCTTCAACCTCCCGCTGAATCCGCTTGTACTCTTCTTCATTAATCGATTTAAAACGTAGATAATCTCCCTGTTCAAAAAGAAATGGCTCGTCTTCTTCAGGATCGAACAATCGAAGCGGTGTGCGGCCAATTAAGTTCCATCCTCCAGGGGAGTCAAGCGGATAAATGCCCGTTTGACTCCCTGCGATGCCAACAGATCCGGCTGGCACAGATTCCCTTGGACTCTCAAGACGAGGCAAAGCGATTTGTTCATCAAGCCCGCTTAAATAGGGGAAGCCTGGTAAAAAACCAATCATGTTAATAAGGTAGTTTGCACCTGTATGTAGGTTAATGACGTCGGTAGGACTTAGGGAGTTGGTGTTGGCGAGATTTTCGAGATCAGGTCCATAGTCGCCACCATAAAAGGTAGGAATGGTGATCACATTTTTTACTTGATGGCTCTTTGTGTCCATTCCAACCGCTATGTTTTGAAGCAATGTAGTGATCTTCTCATAAGAAGTATCCCATGGATCATAGTAAACAGCGACAGAATCATAAGCAGGAACCCATTCTGTAAGGCTGGTATCTTTTAGTGAACGTAGCTTCCGACAAAACGCTTGAATTTGATCAGTAAGAGTAGGCGATATATCCTCCTGGAAACAGCATTTCACAGCCGCTTCACCGAGTGGATGAAAGGTGATCTCCATGACTAGTGCTCCTTTCGTTAATCTCTTTTTATAAGTTAAGAATAGAACTTCGAAGAGATTCCATTTTTTATACCAGTTGATCGGATTTCTGTCCCTTTAAGTTTACCGAAATTTCAAAAAGACAACAAATTATCCATGGAAAAAAGCGCCATAAGCCTTATAATGAGGGTAGACACTGATCAGCAAAGGAGATCGCTATGAAATTACATACTGCACGCTTTGGAGAAATGGACGTCACGGATGATCGTCTGATCACATTTGAAAGTGGCATTCCCGGCCTTGAGCACTTTAGAACTTACTGTCTTTTACCCGCCGACGACAAAGATGAGTCTCCTTTTTACTTTTTACAATCAACTGAAGAAAGCGGTCTTTGCTTCTTTCTCGCAGATCCGTTTTCCTTTTATCCAAATTATGAAGTAAACCTTGATGACAGCACGCTCGCTCAGCTCAATCTAACCGATCCAACGCATGCGCTCGTACTCTCGATTCTTACTGTTCAAGGATCATTAAAAGACGCAACGATGAATCTAAAAGCTCCGCTCATCTTTAATACAGCTGAACACACCGGAAAGCAGCTCGTACTGAAGCAGGAGTACGGCATCAAAGAACCTCTATTAAAGCAAGTCACCACAGAGGAGGGTGAATAAATGCTCGTACTCGGACGTAAAAAGGGCGAATCGATTGTCATTAACGATGAGATTGAACTCAAGATTATTAGCATTGAAGGTGACACGGTGAAGCTTGGTGTAGAAGCGCCAGAGAATATCGCCATCCACCGAAAAGAAGTATATGAAGCGATTCAATCGGAGAATAAGCTTGCGGCGATGCAGGAGTTTAGCTTAGAGGATTTGAAGGAGTTTCAGAAGAGTAACAGTTCAAAAGGACCGAAGTCATAAGGCGGCGGTTCTTTTTTATGTCCTAAGAATGATTCTCCATTTTAGGACTAAATGATTAGCAAAACGATGGCTATCGCTAGAATTTGACACCAATCCAAGTTTTTCTAATTATTTTTCAGAAAACTATTAAACATCTAAAAACCCCTGCCGATAATAGTGGTGTTAGGAAGTCCAAACGGATGTGGATTTTCTTGATAAAACCAATTACATGGAGGTAGATTTAGAATGATTATTAATCATAATATTTCAGCGTTAAACACGTATCGTCAAATGGGTGTTAACCAGAATGAAGCTACAGGGTCTATGGAAAAATTGTCTTCAGGGCTTCGTATTAATAAAGCTGGGGACGATGCAGCAGGTCTTTCCATTTCAGAGAAAATGCGTGGGCAAATTCGTGGATTAGATCAGGCTAGTCGTAATGCTCAAGATGGAGTTTCTTTAATACAAACAGGAGAGGGAGCACTTTCAGAAACGCAAAGTATACTTCAGCGTATGCGAGAATTGTCTGTGCAGTCAGCTAACGACACTAACACAACGCAAGATCGGAAAAGTATCCAAGATGAAGTTGATCAATTAACTAAAGAAATAGATAGAATATCTGAAACTACACAATTTAACGGAAAAAATCTACTAGATGGTTCTATGGGGAAATCTGTAAATACTTCTGTTGCTAATGTAAATACTAGTAACGTTCTAACTGATGCAGGGAATTCGAGTGCTGGTATTGCGACAACGACATTGCTTACAGATCTACAGGATTCAAATGGGAATAGTTTAGGAGTAGCTATTGGAGACAAAGTTGATGTATCATACGTAATTAATGGAACAACTAAGACAGATACGATTACAATCTCAAGTACCTCGGCAGTTTCTGATCTTTACGGTGGTAGTAACCTTTCAACCGACGGAGCGGGTAGTGGAACAGGAGTTGCTGGAGGTAAAATTGACGTAGAAGCTACAACTGCTGGGTTTAATTCTTCCATTAATGGACTTACTTTAACCGTAAAAGACAGTACCGGTAGCATTAAATCTGCTGCTACTAATGCACTTTCTAGCTTTTCTGAAACTACCTCAGCTGCTAATGCCCGTACAGAAGGTAGCGCTACCCTTCAAGTAGGAGCCAATGCCGGACAGAGTTTACAATTATCAATAGAAAACACAAGTACTGCTTCATTAGGAGTTAAAAACTTACAAGTAAATACTTCCTCACAGGCAAATGTTGCTATTAAGGTAATCGATAATGCTATTGAAAAAGTATCGTCTGAACGTTCAAAAATGGGTTCATACCAAAACCGCCTTGAACACACAATCAACAACCTAAACACATCATCCGAAAACCTAACAGCAGCGGAATCCCGTATCCGTGACGTTGATATGGCGAAAGAAATGATGACAATGACGAAAGAAAACATCAAAGCTCAGGCTGCTCAAGCTATGCTTGCACAAGCTAACCAAGCTCCACAACAAGTACTTCAACTTCTACGTTAATCAATTGGAACCAACGAAAGACCTTAGATCTTCTTCTAAGGTCTTTTTCTATAAAAAGGAGTGACGCTCTATAGATATAGCTGCCCTTTCCATCGTATTAAACCAATCCAAAGTCCAACAGCAAGTCCAAACATCCCTGACAAAAACCGCTATGAATCAAGCTGAAAATCAATCAAATGATCTTATTAAAATGCTGGAGCAATCGGTTCAGCCGCATCTCGGGAGCAACGTGAACATCAAAGGGTAGAACCTGGCCTCCTAAGATAGGGAGAGAACACGATGGAAGTATCCAAAATTCCACCTGCTTCGGGGATGATACCCCACCTAAAACAAACGGAAATTCCAACTGAGCCCCAAAGTCCCCAAAACACTGATAGTGAAGAAATTTTATTTACAAAAGAAGCTTTGGTTACTCGATTAAAAGAACTTAATGACTTTATAGAACCTGCAAAAACAAACCTCAAATTCCAGCTTCACGACCAATTGAATGAATACTATGTTCAGATCATCGACACAAATACAGATGAGGTGCTAAAAGAGATTCCTTCTAAGGAATTGTTGGACCGCTATGCGGCCACAGCTGAACTACTCGGTTTTCTAGTCGATCAAAAAATATAACTTCTCTAGAACTCTCAAGTTGAGAGTTCTTTATTTAGGTCTAATTACACCTTAAACTCTTAGGTTCCCCTGCCGATAGTATGAATAAGAGGAATGAACGGAGGAGATGTTCATGAGGATTTCCGGCTTAGCGACGGGAATGGATATCGATCAGATGGTGAAAGATCTGATGACGGCGGAGCGGGTTCCGCTCGATAAGCTATCTCAACAAAAACAAACGTACGAGTGGCAAAAGGATTCGTACCGTGAGCTAAATACAATGATGTCTGATATCCGAACTGCAGCTTCATCGATGCGTTTGCAGTCTGGCTACAATGCGTATAAATCGACTTCATCTAGTACAGCTGTAAAAGCAACGGCAACATCGGCCTCGCTAGCAGGTTCCTATGACGTAACGGTGAATGAGCTAGCGCAAAGTGCGAAGCTAACTTCTGGACAGGCGATTACAAATGAAGCAGGCACATCAGCAAAAGGAACAGATAAAGTGTTGAAATCAACTGAGACAGCATCGTTTCAGATAACGAACAGCAAAGGTCAAATAGCATCGATCAACATTACCGCTTCTGATACGTTCAAAAGCCTTGCTGAAAAAATCGCTGGTGCTGTAGATGATGGCACAGGCGAATCGCTCGGTATGAGAGCGAGCTTCGATAATACAACGTCGCGCTTTTTCATTTCTTCTAAAGCAATGGGTGGAGATGAATCATTTACGCTAAGTGGGTTTAGCGATACCACTATAGAAAATCGTATCCTCGGTGGTGCAGCGAATACAGCTCAGGGAAAGTACGGTTCCGTTACGTTTGATGGAATTACTGTCGATAACCTGAAGACAAATGCGACAACGATTAATAACCTGAAGCTCGATCTCGTTCAGAAAGGAACAGCAACTGTATCCGTTCAAAGTGACACGCAGGCGCCGTTCGATATGATTAAATCGTTCGTTGAGAAATACAACGAGTTCGTTGATAAAACGCAGACGCTATTAACGGAAAAGAAGTATCGAGATTTTCCACCACTAACGGATGCGCAGCGAGAAGATTTAACGGATAAAGAAATTGAGCTTTGGGAAGAAAAAGCGAAAAGCGGGTTACTTCAAAGCGATTCGACCGTTCGAGGCATTGTAAGTGATATGCGTAATGCCTGGATGTCTCCTGTAAGCGGTGTTCCTTCCGGTGAGCTAAATATGCTTTCGCAAATCGGAATTAACACCGGCGCTTATCAAGATGGCGGGAAGCTATTTATTGATGAGGCGAAGCTAAAGAGCGCACTTGAACAGAAGCCTGAAGAAGTAATGAATTTGTTTACGAGTGGGACTGATGGCATTGGTGACCGGCTTTACGATAGCGTCAACAAAGGCATCGATCAGCTTGGGAAGAAGGCTGGAACGCCGGGAACACTCATTGATAGTAGTTTTCTAACAACGAGATTAAAAAACTTAGATGAGCAAATGAATACATGGGAAGATAAGCTTGCGACGATTGAAAGTCGGTACTGGAAACAGTTTACGGCAATGGAAACGGCAATGGATAAAATGAATCAACAAAGTATGTGGGTACAACAAAACTTATTTGGTGGGATGTAGAAGATGAGAAGAATTGATGCACTAAATCAGATGCACGTTGTGACAAATCAAATTGCAAAATCGCTTGAAGAATTGAATCCTTCGATGGATGATAATGAACTAAATCAGCTTGAGGGGATTAATCATATGATTAATCGTCGAGAAGAGACGATTAAATTGCTTGATCTAGCTATGAAAAATGAAGGAGACCGGTGGTCAGAGGATGAGAAGCATTTACTTGAGCAACTAAGTGGTCTTGAAGAAACCATTCAACCAAAGCTTTCTGAGCTTTATGCTGCTTTTTCAGATCAGATGAGACGATTTCAGCAGAGCAAATCAGCTACGAGTAAGTATAAGAGCGGACAGGCTTACAGCGACGGCGCATTTTTCGATCAGCGTAAATAGGAGGAACGGATATGGCAATGAAAAATCCTTATCAAACGTACCAGCAGAATGCAGTGACAACCTCATCTCCACAGGAATTAACATTAATGCTGTACAACGGATGCATTAAGTTTATTCGTCTTGCAGCGATGGCGATGGAAAAGAAGAACATCGAAGCGAAGAATACGAACATCATTAAAGCGCAAAACATTCTTCAGGAGCTTCGAAGTTCGTTGAATATGGAAATTGAACTATCATCGTCGCTCGATCCACTCTATGAGTATATGATTTCGGAGCTCGTTTCAGCTAATATAGCAAATGATTTAGGTAAGTTAAAAGAGATAGAGGGATTAGCTGAAGATTTCCGCAACACGTGGAAAGAAGCAATGGAACAAATGAAATAACGAGAAACAAAGAGGGTGAATGCAATGGAAAAAACATCTCTGTTTGGAGTACTGCTTGGCTTTTTCGTTCTGATAGGAGGACTTATTCTAAAAGGAGCGAATCCAGCAGCTCTATTAAACCCCGCTGCCCTCGTCATCATTTTTGTTGGGACAGCAGCGGCCTTATTAATCGCTTTTCCATTCTATGAAATTAAGAAGTTTCCAACGCTATTAAAAATTATTTTCTCAAATCAAAAGCTTGTAACCGAAAAAGAGCTGATTCCAATGTTTCGTGAATGGGCAACGGTTGCTCGACGTGAAGGACTGCTTTCACTTGAAAATAGTCTTGAGAAAATCGAGGATCCTTTTTTGAAACGTGGCTTTCAAATGGTGATCGATGGGCATTCTCATGAAGCGATTGAGGAAATTCTAGTAGAAGACATTGAAGCGATGAAAGACCGCCACAAAATGGGAGCGGGTATTTTTACACAAGCGGGTACATACGCTCCTACACTTGGAGTACTCGGGGCTGTTGTTGGGCTTGTTGCTGCGCTTAGTCATCTTGGAGATATGGAGCTTCTTGGTAAGTCGATTGCGGCAGCTTTTATTGCAACGTTGTTTGGGATTTTCACAGGGTATGTGCTCTGGCATCCGTTTGCGAATAAGCTGAAGCGTAAATCAAGCGCAGAAGCGCACATTAAGATGATTATGTTAGAAGGATTGCTAGCTGTGCAATCTGGCGCATCCCCTACAATGGTTGAGGATAAACTACTTGTCTATTTACCAAGTAAAGATCGTAATCTGGAAGAACCAAAGAAAGGGAACGAGGCCGGAGTAGGAGAAGGGGTAGGCGCTGATGCGTAAGAAACGGCATGAGGAGCATGAAGAACACGTTGACGAAAGCTGGCTCATTCCTTATGCAGATATGCTCACTCTTCTTCTCGCGCTGTTTATCGTTCTTTTTGCGGCAAGTACGGTTGATGTGAAGAAATATGAAGCGATCACCCAATCTTTTGAAGAAGTGTTGAATGGCGGAACTGGAATCATGGAAAGTGAGCCTTCAACAATGCAGCTTCAGGATGGATCGTTCGTCGGGTTAACAGAAGACGAAGACCCGGATGAGAATGACGAGAAGGAAGAAGAGCGGGAGGAAGAAAAGCTAGAGCAGGATCTGAATAAGCTTGAAGCGCTTAAAGGGCGAATTGATGAGTATATCGCAGATCAAGAACTCGACTCGTTCCTTCAAACGAAATTAACCGAAGAGGGCCTATTGATTACGATTAAAGAAGCTGCATTATTTAAAAGTGGGAAAGCTGATTTAACCGGAAATGCGAAGGAGCTTGCGAAGGAAATCTCTTCTCTTCTTGTGACAGATCCACCTCGTCGTATTACTGTTACAGGTCATACGGATGATCGGCCCATTAAAACGTCTCAATATGAATCAAACTGGCATTTGAGCTCTGAACGAGCGCTGAATTTTATGACAGAGCTATTAGAAAATAATAAGTTAAACCCAAAGCTATTTAGTTTTACAGGTTATGGAGAGTATCGGCCGGTGACGACCAATCAAACACAAGAAGGAAGAGCGAAGAACCGTCGCGTTGAGGTTTTGATTCTTCCATATAATGTTCAGAATTAACATAATGGGGTGGATAAGGTGAAACGAGTCGTAATTATCCTCCTAGCGGCACTAGGAATCGTTGGTGCAGGAGCGATAGCAGCCGTGCTTTTTCTTGATATCAATTTAAAAGAAGTGATTGCACAGCAGGAGAAGGAACCAACTGCGGAAGAACTGGCAGAAAGAAGTTACAGTATGGAACCATTAACAACAAATTTATCTTCAGAAAACTATGCGGTTGTTCAATTAAATTTACTTGCGGATAACGAAAAAAGTTACAAGGAGTTAGAAGTACGTAACCCTGAATTAAAAGCTATCGTTATTTCGATACTGGCTGGTTTATCGAAAGAAGATCTCAAGGGTTCAGAGGGTCTGAAGCAGTTTACCTTAGCAGTTCAAGCAGAGATTAATACTGTTCTACAAGATGGAAAAGTAGAGCGTGTTCTTGTAACGGACTTTAAAATTCAGTAAGCGGTTAACTTTTTAAGGAATTTTCCGATAATAACGGTATAATCCTCAAATTAGGGTACGAATAATAGAATAGGAGTAGTATTATAAATTGTTGGAAAGAGGTGACCGGATATGAATGTAAATAAACCGTCAGCACCACCTATTGTAAACCCTTACCAGAAGCATAATCCTGTTACGAAAGTGGAGCAGGTCAAAAAGGCTCCTCGAGAAGATGAGCTTCAAATCTCAAACAAAGCGAGAGAACTATACGACATGAAAACGGAACAAGATCGTGAAGCCAAAGTAACCGCAATAAAGAAGCAGATAGAAGACGGTACGTATCGTGTCGACAGTCAGAAAACAGCGGAAAAGCTGTTTGATCAGTGGTTCTAACAGGAGGCGGCACGATGGGGCAAAAATTAATTACGGTTTTGAGCGAAATGATTCAATTGCATGAGACATTAATACCGCTATCTGAACGGAAGCATGAAGCGATTATTGAACGGGACATGGAGAGCTTAACAGATATTATGAAGAGTGAAAAAGATCTTCTTCTCCAGTTGAATTTATTAGAAGAACAACGCCAGCAGCTAACCTCTGAACTTGCAGGAGATCAGGAGCAAACGCTCAAAGAAGTATTGGGTAAGCTTAGCCCAGCTGTCAAACGAATGGTCGAAAGTAGAGCCAACGAGTTAAAGCAGCAAGCGGAGAAGCTAAAAGGATTAAATGAACAGAATGAGGAGCTTTTGAAAGACGCAATGGCTTTTATTCACCATATGATCGGTCATTTGACGACTCCGAGAGAACAATCGATCACTTACGGCAGGCCCAATCAAAAGAAGACAGCAGCACCAAGAGGTTACTTTGATACAAAGGCCTGACAGATCAGGTGAGGAAAGGGACGTGAAAGCATGACATCAACATTTCATGGTTTAGAAATTGGGAAAAGAAGTTTATATACGCAGCAGGCTGCTTTAACAACGGCAGGTCATAACATATCGAATGCAAATACACCTGGGTATTCAAGACAGCGTGTTGATATGCAGTCAACTTCTGCCCTCCCTTATTCCTATCAAACAGGAAGTGTTTCCTCTCAGCTTGGTACTGGTGTAAGTGTTCAATCGATTGAAAGAATTCGTTCCGAGTACCTCGATGGTCAATACCGCGAGCGGAACGCCATGCTAGGTTCTGAATCTATGAAGCTAGATACGCTGCAGCAGATCGAGGCGTTATCGGGTGAGCCAGGAGAAAATGGACTAAGCGCTTCATTGGATCGATTTTGGTCAGGGTGGGAAGATCTCGCTTCGAATCCAGATAGTAACGCAGCCAGATCCGTTGTTGTGAGTCGAGCTGAAGAGCTTCTTGATCAAGCAAAATCATTTCAATCAGGACTAACAAACGTAGCAGATAGTTTAAGTAAACAACAAGCTGCTGTAAAAGACCAAATCAGCTCAATTAATTCTCAGATTGATAGTTTAAATAAAGAGATCGTGAAGAACGGAAACGCGAACGACTTAATGGACCATCGCGATCAGCTTATTGATGAATTATCCGGCCTTATCAACGTTAATGTTCAAAAACAACCGAATGGAGAAGTGTCGGTTACGTTTGATCAAACTAATCCTACAGGCGGGAAATTGAAGGGAATTCAAGATTCCCTTACGACAACAAATCAGCTTAAAAATGACCTGAACGGAATGTTTGAGCAGCTTGTTAAAGGACAGGATACGGTCGATGCAAGTGGGAAAACCGTTCATACTTCAGGAATGAATGAATTGTTATCTTCAGGGTTTTCGTTGGTTAGAAATGCAGATGGAACAATGCAACAAGGTAAGCCCCTCTTTGACACGAATGGGACTGGAAACACGTTTCTTGAACAAACGACCATCACGAAAGACGTGAAAGCGAATCCTGCTACGCTTGGCGCCTCTTCAAGAAACGATGCTCCGAGCAATGGTGACATTGCAATGGCGATCAGCAATTTGAAAGATCAGAGCTTTACGTTTGATATCTCTGGATCTAACGATAAGGTACAAACGAGTGTCAACGATTTTTATAGCACGCTTGTTTCACGTCTTGGCTCAAATGCGCAGTCTTCTGAGCGTACGGTGAATAATCATGAGTCCGTTCTTCAGTCCATCAATAACAACCGAATGTCAATCAGCGGTGTTTCACTTGATGAAGAAATGGCCAACCTCGTTCAGTTCCAACATGCTTATAACGCTGCAGCACGATATGTTAGTACGACTGATGAACTTCTAGATGTGATTATTAACCGGATGGGCGTCTAGCCGGAGAAGGAGTTATCGAATGCGAATTACTCAACAAATGTTATCAAGTGACATGGTGACACAAATGAATCGAAACCTTACCAATCTCGAAAAAGCCAATCAGCAGGTTTCGACTGGTACCCGTATCAACAAGCCATCTGATGACCCAATGGGTACGGAAAAATCACTGAAGCTATCGTCGCAGCTGGCTGATAATGAACAGTATGAGAGGAATACCGATTATGCGATGTCATGGATGGAGATGACGGAACAATCGCTTAGTAGTATTTCGAACTTGATGCAGCGAGCTAGTGAGCTTGGCATACAGGCTTCGAATGGCACAAATTCAGCTCAAGAGCTGGAAACAATGGCAAAAGAATTTAAGCAGTTAAGGGAAGAACTCAAAGGTTTAGCCAATACGAAGCTTGATGGAAAATACATCTTTAATGGACAGAAAACGGATCAACCCGTCGGAATTGACCAGGATGGGAATGTATCTTTTGATAACCAGTCCATCAATCAGCGAATTTCTCCATTTAGCGATGTGAAGATTAACGTTGATGCGGGGGAAGTATTTGATGGTCAGGTAAATTTATTCAAAGTACTTGATGAATTTTCTACGGCATTATCAAGTGGAGATAAAGAAGGCATGAATACCGTCCTTGGAAAAATAGAAGAAGGCGCAGAACAGGTTCTGACAAGCTGGACCGGTATGGGCGCTCGTCAATCTCGAGTGGAAAGTATGAACCAGCGTCTTAAGGATGAGAATCTAGCCGTTCAATCATTCCTTTCTAAAAATGAAGATGTGGATCTTGCGGAATCCATCATGAAACTTAAAACGGAAGAAAGCGTCTATCAGGCATCCCTTGCGGCAAGTGCCAAGATCATTCAGCCTTCTCTATTAGACTTTCTTAGATAACCAAAACCCCTCT
>NZ_JBITPM010000033.1:0-25684 GCF_050467905.1 Pseudalkalibacillus sp. NRS-1564
CGACTTTTTCACTGGTCTCGAACCGTCCCCGTGATTCCGTGTTTCAATGGAGCGATTAATTTATGTATTAAAATCTAAAGAATATATCAGTAAATCAAAAACCAGATATAAACGCATTATGAATTCAGAATTAATTATTATTGATGATGTCATGTATATGGCTTATGAGCCTCAGGATGCCCATTTATTCTTTCAATTTATCTACGAAATGTATGATAAAGCAGCATTTATTCTTACATCAAATAAAGGGCCTAACGAATGGGGAAAGTTTTTAGGAGACCCTACACTTACAACAGCGATATTAGATCGTTTACTTCACCGAAGTGAAATTCTTACATTTAGTGAAAAACAACACAGCATACGTATGAAATACCGAAAGGTATTGTTCGAAAGCCAAGGTGTTGTTCGAAAGCCAAGGTGTTGATTCTTAATTATCGGAAACTGTTAAATCTTATTTACTGAAAACTGTTGATTTCTAGTTGACGGTTACAGCCCCTGGAAATGTCATACATACGACACCGTCTGCCCCAAGGGTCAACGCCTCTTCAATTCCAAAGACATCTAACGTGTCAGGTACTTCCGGATCGAATATTTCTGTTGAGAGATCTACCCTAATGACTAATCCTACTTTCTTAAAAGCATCTTCAAATTTCTTTGCCATTCCGTAGGTCACTAAAACGGAATCCAATCCTGCATTTACTAGCTCAGGCAACATGCGAACAGTTTTATCGATGCCAGCTGTATTTGTAGAAAAGTTAAATCCATCTAAAGCCAAAGAAATCGAGTTACCATCTTCATGAAAAATACGAGACATTCTACGTAATTTACTCATAAAAAACACCCTTTCCTTCTTTAATCCAAGACATAAAAAATCCCCCCACAAAGAATAGCCAAAGTAAAATTTGACTCTTTGTGGAGAATCTCGATATCTCGTTCCCAAATTAGCTATTTCGTTTTAATAACAGAAATTTCTGTCATTTATATTAGAACACACTACCGAATAGTTAGTCAAGCCGATTAAGATAATTGACTATCATCCTCTTCACTTTATTAGATCACATTAATGGACTCCAACGAAGTGTTTACTTATAAGCCAATTCCTTCTCCACAACACTCTTCAAATATTCCATCACTTCATCCTGAAGATCTTCTCTCTTAAGAGCAAAATCCACCGTAGCCTTTATAAACCCAAACTTATCCCCTACATCATAACGATCGCCTTCAAACTCATGAGCCAGCACCGCATGCGACTCATTCAACACTTTAATCGCATCTGTTAACTGCACCTCACCACCAGCACCAGTTGGCAATGTCTCAAGAATCTCAAAAACTTCAGGAGTAAGAACATAACGTCCTAGGATCGCGTAGTTCGAAGGAGCATCTTCAACAGCAGGTTTTTCAACCAGCGTCTCAACTGGAAGCGTTCTCTCTTCTAACTCACTACCTTTAGGTGCAATCACACCATACTTTGAAACATCCTGCTCTGCTACTTGCTGAACACCAACTACAGAACTTCTATAACGATCAAATACATCCATCAATTGTTTAATACATGGTGTTTCAGAACGAACAATATCATCACCTAATAAGACCGCAAATGGTTCATCACCGATAAAACGACTAGCACATCCAATCGCATGTCCCAATCCTTTAGGTTCCTTTTGACGAATATAATGAATATTAGCGAGATTAGAAATCCCCTTCACTTCTTCAAGCATCTTATCTTTCTGCTTCTTTGTTAGAGTCTCTTCTAACTCATAAGACTTATCGAAGTGATCTTCAATCGCTCGTTTTCCGCGACCACTCACGATGATAATATCTTCAATTCCTGCAGCTACTGCTTCTTCCACAATATACTGAATCGTTGGCTTATCTACGATTGGTAGCATTTCTTTTGGCTGTGCTTTAGTAGCTGGTAAAAATCTAGTTCCTAGTCCTGCCGCTGGTATAATCGCCTTTTTCACTTTCATAAGTAAGTCCCCCCATTGTCTTATAAAGAATAAAATCTATGTAATGATTGCTTTATTAAAGTTTTAAAATAGTCTCGAATATATTTACATAAACTATTTAAAACCATTTCCTCAAAATATTCCCATAAACATAAAAGAAATCCCCCTAATGTAGCAGTTACCACTATTCATATCAACTGTCTACATAGGGGGTGAAATCAAACTTGCTATAGTATCCGCAAATCATCTAAAGTAAAATTATAGGTTCTTCTAATTAGCTAAAAATGAATTATTACTTAACATTATAATAATCCACATACCAATCAGCAAACTGCTGTAAACCCTCTTCGATCGAAGTTTCAGGCTTAAATCCCACTGCTTTCTGCAGTGCATCTGTAGAAGCATATGTAGCAGGAACATCACCTGGCTTGATTGGTTCAAAGTCTTTCTTAAACTCTACTGCTCTACCAGTTGCCTTACTCAAACACTTCTCCAACGTTTCGATAAATACCATCAACTTTTCCGGGCTATTATTACCGATGTTATAAACCTTGTGTGGCACCTCTTCAGTTGGCGAATTGCTAAGTAGTCTCTCAATACCAATGACAATATCATCGATAAACGTAAAATCACGATAGAGATCGTTCTCAAAATCGCCATTGTTAAACACTTTAATCGGCTCATCAGCAAAATACTTATTCGCAAATCCAAAGTAAGCCATATCCGGACGTCCCATTGGGCCATAAACAGTAAAGAAACGAAGCCCCGTAGCTGGAATATTGTATAGGTG
Source organism: Pseudalkalibacillus sp. NRS-1564 (assembly GCF_050467905.1). Taxonomy (NCBI): domain Bacteria; kingdom Bacillati; phylum Bacillota; class Bacilli; order Caryophanales; family Fictibacillaceae; genus Pseudalkalibacillus; species Pseudalkalibacillus sp. NRS-1564. The sequence goes on from NZ_JBITPM010000033.1 coordinate 2,740, forward strand.
GCTATACGTATGTGCCATTAACTCATTTGACTTCTTCGTAGAAGCATATAGTGAAACCGGATTATCCACAAAATCAGTTTCTTCAAATGGTACTTTTTTATTTGCACCATATACAGAACTAGAAGATGCATAAACAAGGTGATCTACTGGATGGTGTCTGCATGCTTCCAGAATGTTATAAAAACCGATAACGTTGCTTTGAATATAAACATCGGGATTCTCGATCGAATAACGTACGCCGGCTTGGGCAGCTAGATTTACTACGATATTGGGCTTGTACTCTTCAAAAATAGATGTAATTGTATTTTTGTCAGAGATGTCTCCCTCTACAAAGGTGAAAGCTTCAAAAGGTTTCAGTTCCTCTAGACGAATATGCTTAAGATTCACATCATAGTAGTCATTAATGTTATCAATACCGATTACCTTGCATCCTTGTTCTAGTAGTTTCTTAGATAGATAGAACCCAATGAAGCCAGCTGCTCCAGTTACAAGATAGGTTTTATTAGTATCTAGAGGCTTGTAGTTCATTATTCTTTGCCTCCTTTGCACTTTCTCTATATACCGGCATTCTTCCGACAGAATGGTACTCCACTCCAGCTTCTTTCATTTCATCAACTGGATAAAGGTTTCTACCATCATATACAAGAGGAGTTCTCATTAAACTATTATAGGATTCAGGAGTCATGGCTTTAATTTCTCCCCATTCTGTAAAGACAAAGCATACATTAGCATCTTCTAAAGCTGTCTCTACACTATCAACATAAGTGATGCTACCTTTTCTATTAGAACCTTCAGGATACAACTTAGCAAAGTTATCTGCGCCAACGGGATCAAATGCATAGATATCAGCACCCTGATCTAATAGTAAAGGTACATTTTCAAGTGAAGGAGCTTCTCTTAAATCATCTGTACCTGGTTTAAAGGTTAAACCTAGAACAGCCACTTTAAGACCGTTAAAGGTAATCAGTCTATTACTAGCTTTCTTGTATAACAATGTTTTCTGATCAGTATTGACATCAATAGCTGATTTCACCGTTCTTAGCTCGTAGCCGTTTTGTCTTGCTAGATATTCAAGGGCTTTAGTATCTTTAGGGAAGCATGAGCCACCAAAGCCGATACCAGCATTTAAGAATTTGCTACCTATTCGTTCATCGTAGCTCATTCCTTTTGCTACATCCTTAACATCTGCCCCCACTAATTCACATAGGTTTGCAATATCATTCATATAAGAGATTTTAAGAGCCAGGAAATCATTTGAAGCGTACTTCACCATCTCAGCAGATCTTCTATTGACAGAAACAATCGGTAAGTTGAACGGCTTATAAATATTTGTTAATAAGTCTTCAGCCCATTTGCTTTCTGTACCGATGATGATTCTTTCAGCATATAAAGTGTCGTGGACTGCGGAACCTTGCGCTAAAAACTCTGGGTTTGATGCTACTTCTACTTTTACATCATTCACTAAAAAGTCATTAATAAATTGTTCAACTTTATCATTTGTACCCACTGGAACAGTAGATTTTACAACTACTAAACAATCTTTTTCGATAGTTTCAGCAATTTGCCTTGCAACAGTTGCTATGTATGAAAGGTTTGCTGAGCCGTCTGGTTGTTCTGGAGTTCCAACACCTATGAATATTGCATCTGCATCTTTATAAGCTGAAGCATAATCTGTCGTGTAATCAATTCTTCCGGCTTCATAATTCTTGCCCATTAACTCTTCCAAACCAGTTTCATAGATTGGAGAAATTCCCAACTTCATTTGTTCAACTTTTTTCTCGTCAATATCAACACAGGTTACTTCATGACCTACTTCAGCAAAACATACCCCCGCTACTAAACCAACATAACCTGTTCCTGCCACTGCTATTTTAGACATATTAAATTTCCTTTCTAAATAGAATGTTGAATATTCTTAACTTTTCTTGCTGGGGATCCTAAATAAACACTATTTGGTTCTACATCCTCCAAGACTAAACTATTAGCTCCGATAATAGAATTATCCCCCACATATACTCCACCTAGAATAATTGAACCGGTATAGATAGTTACGTTTTTCCCTACTATAGGGTACTCTGGGTTATCTGAAGATAAGCTATGTTTAGTTCCTAAAGTAACATTATGATATATTGTACAATTTTCTCCGATTTTTGCTCCCTCTCCTATTATAATACCTTGAGGATGAGGTAGCTTTAAATTTGAGCCAATTTGAGAATTCAGACCAAGATGTATACCATACTTAGAAATCATCCAATTTTTCATTAAAATAGCTAGAAATTTAAACTTCCTTCTATGAAGCTTTAAAGTTATATAACACATTTTGACTGAATTAATATTTGGAATAAAAAGTGTGTGATATATTCTTTTTATTCTGTTCATTTTTTCCCCCTTCTTCCCAATTTTATTCTGTCGAGTTCATTTACATTAAGTTTAAAAATATCTCTCAGTTTGATTTCATATTCTTTTACGAAAATCCTCAAGAAAATCATTCCACAAAGCATATATGAAATAACAGATGACAAAGCAGCACCTTCTATACTAAATAGAGGAATTAAAACAAAATTACTAATAACATTTAAAATAACTGCTATTGAAAGAATAAACATTGCTATTTTCTGTTTACCTTTTGCAATATACAGGGTATTAATCATCTTAAAGAAAATCATAGGAACATTACCTAAAAATAGAATTAAAACAACACTATAAGCTCCTGCAAAATCCACACCATAAATATTTTTGATGAAAAAATTTCCAAATAAAAGAAATCCTAAGAAAACCACTAAACTAATATATATATTAAATTTAATAGAAAACACAATATCTTTAATAGAGTCATTTCGAGCAGTTTTATTAAACAATACATCTTTAAAAGCATCTGGTATTATCCACAACATACCTGCTAAAGTAACCCCTAAACTATATAACCCTAAATCATAGTATGATACGTATTTTTCCAATATAATCACATCTACTTTATAGTTTAATGTTATAAGTAGCGCAGAAACAGTCGGAAAAAAACCAAAGATCATTATTTCTTTAAATCTAACTAGGTTTAGACCTACTTTATTGGGATATATTCTAAACTTAAATATATATAGACTAATACCAAAGATAATCTTAAAACCATAGGCTAAAAAGATTATGTCTAAGTTACTGTTAGTATCTGAAAAAAATGTTATAAATAATATAATTGTATATACAATTACTTCTATCTGATTTAATATACTCTTCCAATATAAATTTTTTATCATTGCTATGAAACTAATCTGTTGATAAAACTGGCTAAAAATACTAAATAACAATATTATTAAAAGGGTTTTACTGTCGAAATAGTAATAAATAGCTAAAGTTACGAAAACATATAAAAGAGTTAAAAAATAGATAAAATTAATAAATTGTTTCTCTATCTCCTTGCCATATTGCTTCATATAAAAGGGTAATGCTTTTGTAATGCTAAAAGTTAAAATAAGTGAGATGATGCTAACATAGTTAATAATATAAGAATACTCACCTTTTAATGTTGGACCTAGGAATCTATTTAATAATATAGATCCTATAAAAGTAAAAAACACAATATTAATTTTGGTTAATACAGAAATCACATAAATATTCTTTAAAAATTTCATCTCATTACTTCACCTTTGCTGCAATTTTATAACCTTTTTCTGTCATGATTTTACTATTTGAAATACTAATTGATTTTGCATAAAAGAATAAAACAAGAAATTCAATAATTAAAATAAGATAGCTTTTAAATCCGCCTACTTGGTCACCCGCCAAGATCCTGTGAGGTAAATTCAACAAAAAATAAACCATTATTAGACCGTAAGTTGGATTAGATTTAAAAGACCATAACAGATCATTAAAAAGTTTAATAATTAATGCAGTAATTGAGCTACCAATAACTACACCAAACCAATGGAATTCATAATAAAAGTATGCTAGAAGCCCAGCATTTATGTTGTAATTTCTACTATCAAGTGTATAACCAAATAGTTCTGTATTAAGATTATTAATTAAATAAATTCTCTCAGGATCAATTATACTCTTTGGGATAATATCAAGAAATATCTGAAGAGCTCCTGAACCCAAACTAATTTCTGTAAAGTTGAATTTTTCAATTGCAACCATCATAGAAATGATAGGAACAGAAAAAGCTTTCACAATTGATGTCCAAGTTGACATTAAAACATCAGTATTATCAAAAACAATTTCTCTACCGGACAACATTAGCATAAATGGACGATAAAAAGCAGATATAACGCCGAATATACCTATAAAGATAATATACTTGAATAGTTGACTTTTACTCATAAATATTTTATCGTTCAAAACATTTTTGTAAAATAATAACGCAAGTAGTAAAATCACTATATTAGCCCTACCGGAATATGCTAGTAATACTATGATTGAAAATAGTATCGAAATTAATAAAAGCAATTTTCTCATTGACTTAAATATTTTTTTTATTTGGATTAGTCGTATAGAATACAAACAAACCAAAGTAAACGCTTTTCATAAAATGCTTAAAAAATGTAAATACACCAGTTGCTTCGTATACACCACTTCTTTTCAATTGAGCGTTTACTATTGTACTTATGGGGCCTCCCATTGATGTAGAGTATAGAAAAAATGATATGATTCCGAAAATCAGGAAAGCTATACCAAATAAAAATAATACATCCTGATTAACCATCGATGCTTTCTTCTCTGTACTCTTTGCAACAAACCTTTTTTTACTTATTAACGTAAAAATTATTATAAAAAACAAATAAAATAAAAAGGCATAAATTGAAGCTACGACCATGTTATCTCTATAGACATTAAAATGATATGCCCAATTTGCCGGTATTCCATAGTATAGAAGATCTGGAAATAAAATTATAATAATTGGAATTATTGCAAAGAAAAGCACATATGACAAATTAAAGATAAATAAAAAATCAATTCGCCTTTTCCTTATTATCTCTACAGTTATTATAAGCACTATTAGCATTGATAATATAAATATAGAGTATATATTGTAATTATTCACTGCAATGACCCCTTACCATCCATCGTCTTGCCCCCCTGGTAATAATTAGCAAACATTTCATAAAAGGGTATAAAACATATCAACTAGGACAATATTTTTTTACTTTAATAATTGAATATTTTGCAATGAATTTCACAAAAATTCTTTGATGTATGATTCCCACTGACCATAAATAATATCAGAGTTTAAAGTTTCAGAAATATTCCGAGCATTCTCGCCTATTCTAAATGCAAAAGCTTCATTTGATAATATTTTTTCCATTGCATTTGATAATTTTTCAACTTCATTTACAGGAACTAATAGTCCATTTTCTTTATCATTAATTAGGAAATTTGGCCCGCCAACAGGACAATCTGTAGATATACTGGGCAAACCAAGAGCCATTGCTTCCATTAATGCATTTGGCATCCCCTCATAATTAGAAGGAAGTACGAATAGTGAAGCATCTATTATATGATCCCCTATTTTTTCAACATACCCTGGAAACATCACCTTATTTTCTAATTTCAATTCTTTAACTAGACTCACTAGCTGATTCTTTTGCGGTCCATTACCGTAGATTATCAAATCATAATCAGGGTACTTATCTGTGATCCTAGAGAATGCCTTAATTAATAATTTGAAATTCTTTTGATCAGTAAATCTCCCAACTGACACAATACGTTTTTTACGTTTGCCTTTAAAAGATTCTCTCACAAATTCATGGTTTATTGCGTTAGGTATTACTATACCCCTATTTCTAATAATCTCCGAATAGTAACTCATTGCATCTTTGGTTTGAAAAACGAAACCTTCTGCTTTTGGATATAGTTTTTTCATTAACCATTTGCGTAATTTCGAAGATTCATACCTAGCCTGAGGATCGCATCTTTCTGAAACAATAACTGGAACCTTTATTAAATTTCTATGTGCTAACATAATGTTAATAGTACCGGGCAACATCACTAAGTAGACATCTGCATCTGCATTTTTTATATAATTTTGGAACCTAATAATTCTTTTGAAATTTTTACCAATAAAATTATTCGATTCTCTATTTTTAATTAATGACACTCTTTTCACATTTCTATTTAATTGATATGCCGGTGTATCGTTTGACATGGTGAGTACTGTTACATTGTGTCTTGCAGATAAGAAGTTGCTCAAATTACATACAACTCTTTCTGCTCCGCCACCAGATAATCCTCCTATGAAAATTGTTATATTCATTATACAAAACTTCCTCGCCGTAATATTTCTTTTCTACTTAAAGGGAGGATTTATCCAACTCCCAAATAATTCATCATATTTTGATGGTTCAAACTTCTCCCAACCACTAAAATGGAAAAATGTCATTTCACCAAAGTAAATTTTCCCATTTATATCATAAAAATCAACTCGCACATGAGGGATACCTTTAGATAAAACCATAGCAAGATCAATCATCTCTTTAAAACCTTTCGGTTTCTTAATCGGTTTAATCGCATTAGGATAACGTTGCATAAATGGCATATGATTAAAATCTAAATCAAAGAAATCAAATCGTGTGTCAATCCCCCTATCAGTAGCAATAAACATAGCTTTAACCTCACCGTCAAAACAAAAGAATTTATAATCCTTAAGTTCTTTCTTTGATTCATCAACCATATATTTTTCTGCAATAATCCGTGGTTTAATGTTTTTATATATGCCCTCACGTTGACCCCAGTAATAATTATGTTTAAGTGACTTTCTTAATTTTCTTTTTGCCTTATCAATATCTAAAGTGTTTTTATCACGACAGATCACTAAACCTCCTGAGTCATGTGTGCCCTTCAAAACAAATTGATTTGGCAATTTATCAAAATTAATCTCATCAACGTCATCCCATACCCCATATAAAGGAATTAAGTAATCTTCTCCAATTGTCTTTTTAATAAAATTTCTTACTTCATACTTATCTACAAGACTTGGATATTCAGGATTAGTATCGTTCAACTTCAGCCATTGCAACTTCTCATTATACGTTGTCGGGTTTACAAGGTTTAATTTCTTATCCATTTTGCACCAATAAGCTATCTTTAAATAGGTCTCGTCGTTCATCCACTTAAAAAAACCTCTATGGCCAAGCATTAGAAATAGATATTGCGGCCTCTTTAATAAACTAATAATTTTATTTTGTCCCACTTTCTTCACCCCCAACAACAAATATTGTTTAGATAATTAACCTATCATATAGTCATAAATTTCTTGATACTTTTCGCTCATAATTTTATTACCGAAATATTTCTCAATATAATTAGCTAGATCATGATTAATTTCACTCGAACATTCACTAATTTCTTTTTCGATGGCTTTAGATAATTTTTTAATATCCCCTATATTAAATAATGAAATATAATCTAAATTATTTTCAAAAACTTCTTTATGTTGAGGTATATCTGATAAAATTAGATTAAGACCACATCTTCCAGCCTCAAGTACTGAATTTGGAAGTCCCTCTGATTCTGATGCAGAAACATAAACGTCAGATGCTTTTAAGAAATCATTTACGTTATTTACATTTCCTTTTAAAATAATATTATCATCAGATTCTTCCTTACATTGCTCCATCAAATCCCCATCCCCCAAAAGAACAAGAACCGCTTTATATTTATGATTAGCTGCCTTAAAAGCTTGTATTATTGTACTTGGATCCTTACGTTTAATCAAACTTCCTACTGCAATAAAGACAACTTTGTTATTTGGAAGACCGAGACTATCGCGTAAAGTAATTTTTTTTCAATATTAGCTGGTTTGAATTTTGTCGTATTAACACCGTTTTGAACTACAAATAATTCTTGAGGTAAAATCTTCATATACATATCTTTTAGTGTTTTAGAGCAACAAACTACATATTCACACCTTTTCATCGATTCAATACTACTTTTAGCTGTAATTTTACCAACAAAACTACCAAACTTTGCAATATAATCATCATAAGCATAGTTTCTCACTGTCATGCAATGTTTTTGGCTAATATCAAGTTTTGACACCACAGTATCTGCTCTGACTCCTGAGGTGTGGATAACGTCAGGATTGAATTTACTAATATATTTTTTTAATGATTGTTTTCCTTTAAGTTGATATTCCAATCTTGATAAATTTAGTGAAGTTACTTTTACATTTGAATTGATAAAATCATTTATTCGAGTATTATTAGGTTCAGATGATAATGTTAATACATGTGCGTCATATTTGCTCTCATCTAAATTGCTAACTATTCCCAAAAGTTGATTTGTAGGTCCACTCTGCCTGAGTGTGGAAACAACATATAATATACTTATTTTATTCTTACTCACTATTTGCACCTCTTAATTCTTTTTAATCCCAACCACGTACAAGCCTCGTTTTCCTTCAAACACAGAATCGAAGCATATTTTATCTCCTGATCTATTCCATCTAGGATGCAAGTCACATCTTAAATCGTTATCATATTTGAAAGGAGCAAAAACTCTAGCTATAGTATTCACATTATTTTCCTTTATAACAAAAACTGAAGCAAGTCTTGATCTATTTGGATAAGTGTCAGTAACAACTAAACTACCATCAGGAGAATAACTAGGATGCCCATCTACAACCAATTCAGGCCACATATGAATATATTCCATCGTCTTATCTTTCATCAAATAATATCCATTTCCTATTTCTTTCTTTCGAGCATAGGCTAATATTTCTGTATCAGATTTCCAATTACAGTGCGAAATCATATTATCATCACTTAAATTGAATAAATCACTTCCATCTATATTAGATGTAATCAGTCTAGTGAATTTCTCTGTACCATTAATCCATCTATGAAGTACCATGAATCGATTTCCAGATGGATTCAAAATAATATGGTTAACTTTATGTTCAGCTTCGTTCATTTCTGGTCTGGTTTCAAAGTTAGCAAAATCAGTATAATTAAGTATTGGTTTTATCTGGTTTGTTTTAATATTTAAATGCCAAACACATGGTTTTTCTGGAAGTTTTTCATTAACTGTTGTTTCTATCAGGTTAGAATATCCATATCCTTTTCTTAACCTATGAAGTCTTGAAAAGTCTAAGGTGAGAGCAAATTCACCATCGTTTGACACACTGTAAACCGGCATTTCAAGAACTTTTTCTTCTCTTGTCTTTAGATTTAAAACCACAGAGCAATATTTCCCACTACGGAAATCATTAAAAATAATTTTTTCTGAATAATCTGGCCCTAACCATTGAAGCATACTCCCTTGTTGGACATTCCAAGTTTTAGTACTTCCAACTACTTGAAATGAGTTATTATCATGTGTATCTATCAAAATAATTTCTGCTGGTTCTTTTGGAGCAACCGACTTTGTTGTATCTTTAACTCTTAAACAAAGCATATATCGACCAGAGACGTCCCAAGGAGATTTATCGTAATAACCGAAGAAATATTCATACTCATCTTTGGGAGTGATCCTGATAATTTCTCCCTCGTACTTTATTTTAGTGGATAGTACATACATTGAAACTTGATATAAGCGTTTAATTACTTTTTTCATTGCTGGGACTTTAATTAATGCATTATTAATCTTCTGTTCGATGCCCATATTATCTACCTACTTTTGTATGTTTTTCTTAAATATTTGCTAGTTATCGACTCAAGTACCCATGAAGGTGAAACAAATATAATAATCTGACTAGCCGCAACGATTGTTAGATCGATTAAACTTGAATATCCGTTTCTCCAAAAGCTATAAATCATAGATATATAACTTTTACACTTTTTCCAACTTTTCCTTCTCTTTAAATTTTCATTATTTGCTCGGAACAAAAGTAAAGATTGATTAATATTTCTTGCGTTACATCCATTATTCAACATTCTCACAAACAGATCTAAATCCTGATTCCTTCGAAAATCGCTATAACCACTATTTCTTAGAACTGAAGACTTTTTATACATTACAGTAGGATGATTGAACGGATTCCTTCTTTTGGAAAACTTCATTATTTCCTCATGCTCTATAGGTACTATTCTAGATGATACAATTTCATTTGAATTTTCATAAAATTCATCAATGTTAGAACCAATTATATCTAAATCCTTATCCTTGATAAATTCATTGACCTGTAATTCATATCTATACAATAAAGAAATATCATCTGTATCCATTCTGGCTACCAATTCATTCCTACACACTCTAAGGCCTTCATTTAATGCTTTCCCTAAACCTACATTTTTTGTCAAAGTAACTATTGTAAATAGTTCAGAATAATTAGATACATAATAATCTACAATTTTGTCTAATTCTTCAGTTAATGGTCCATCTTTTACAATAACAATTTCTTCTGGTCCTAAGGTTTGATTAACCATACTCTCTATACTCAATTTAAAATAATCTGGATTTTCTCTTGTGTATACAGAGATTAACACGCTATATCTTTTATCTGCCATTCTTATTTCCCCAATTCAGTTTTTTGTACCGATTGTCGAAAACCACAAACTCTATATTCATTCATATATTCAGACATACTCATGTCATACTTCAATTCGCCAAACACCTTATTCACCGTTCGAAAATTTAATATCTTTAATATGGGATTGAATAACTTAGTCAAAAATATTTGCTTCTTATGAGCTTCAGCAATTAGCCTTACCATTTCGCTGGTATTCACATAGTCAGCATTCTGAGGGAAGAAATATCCTCCACTTCTGTTATCAATTAAATGTTTATTGAACTCCGATAAGTTATCTATATAAATCATACTGCGTTTATTATCTACCTTAGGGAAAACCGGTGTTTTAAGTGCTAGAGCAGCTAATTTTGTATAGTTTCCTCTACAGTTATTTCCGTAAACCATAGGTGGTCTTAGTATTGCTACAGTGAAAGAAGCATCATGTAAGTTTTCAATTAGTTTTTCACCTTCTAGCTTTGACCTCCCATATGCACTATTTGGTTTAACAGGAGTATCGGCACTAATAACGCCTTCCATAATTCCATATACACTCATAGAACTTAAAAATATAAACTGTTTAACGCCTTCATTTTTTGCCTTTTGAGCAATTTCATAAGTCAGATCACGGTTCACCTTGTAATAAAGGCCTTCATTTTCTTTTGTTTCCTTTATGTGTGCTATTCCAGCTACATGCAATACAACATCATATTCTGAGAATTTCTTTTTTTTTCAATCATCACTTTTTAGACTTATAGAATCTATAAAATACCTATTATGGTAATATCCAAGCCACCTCACTAGACTGTTACCTATATAACTATTTTTACCTGTTATCAATATCTTTTTCATTTAGAAATTCTCTCCTTGCTATTCTCAACTTCTTTCGTTGATCCAGTACCTCCTTCGACAACCCCATCACTCTTTAGAACGCTAACGATAGTCCCAAAGAAGCACTTAATATCCATACTCAGGCCAATCTTCATAACATACTTTCCATCCAGCTTAGCCTTGACCTCAACAGGAAGCTCATCCCTACCATTTATCTGCGCCCATCCAGTCAATCCAGGCGGCACATCATTAGCCCCATACTTATCACGTTCTTCAATAAGATCAAACTGATTCCAAAGTGCAGGCCGAGGTCCAATCACTGACATTTGACCAGCAAATATATTAAAAATCTGCGGGAGTTCATCTAGACTAGTCTTCCTCATGAACTTTCCAACTTTAGTAATATACTGTTCTGGATTGTCTAATAAGTGAGTAGGAGTGTCTTTAGGTGTATCAATTCTCATCGTACGGAACTTCAATATATTGAAATGCTTTTTATGAATACCTACACGTTTCTGTTTAAAGAGAACTGGACCTTTTGTTTCTGCCTTAATTGCAATAATTAAAACGATAAAAACCGGTGATAATATCACTATTCCTAATGAAGAAAGAACAATATCCATGACTCTCTTAACCTTCATATACATAATAAACTCTCCTTCTAAGTCAGTTAGTTGGGTAGTTTCTAGTTCTAAAATAGTTTTCTATCAATCTAGCAACTAACCAAGTATCCCACTATTTTATCTATCTTTAAATTACAATTAACTCCTCATTGTTATAGGTGTTAAGTACATGAATCTGAATGTACTTAACACCTACATATAATAACTAGTTAAAAATCAGTAAGAGCAGTTTACTTCGCATACAGCAACTCATTCTCAGAATTCACCCGATTATGCGCAATATCCAAAGCCCTCTCTCGAACACCCAACTTATCCATATCCTCAAACCGCCCAACAAAATCCATCACAATGCTCAAATCCGCATTAACCGACTTCCCAACATAAATCTTCGGATAAATCTGCTCATCATGAACCTCATCTTTCCCAAGAAGCTCTTCATACAACTTCTCACCTGGTCTCACACCTGCAAACTTAATCCCAATTTCATCCACGGAGTAACCAGATAGTTTAATGAGATTTTCCGCAAGATCGACAATCTTAACCGGCTCACCCATATCAAGGACAAAAATCTCTCCGCCTCTTGCCATAGCTCCAGCTTGAATCACAAGTCTTGAAGCTTCAGGAATTGTCATAAAGTAACGAACCATATCAGGATGCGTTACGGTAACCGGGCCACCTTTTTGAATTTGCTTCTTAAAGAGTGGAATGACACTACCGCGGCTTCCAAGTACGTTACCAAAGCGAACGGCGACGAATCTGGTTGCGCTGACCTTGTCCATTTGTTGGACGATCATTTCCGCGAGTCGCTTTGTTGCACCCATGACGCTTGTAGGGTTTACAGCTTTATCCGTTGAAACCATGACAAACGTATCAACGCCCGCATCACTTGCGGCTTCAGCAACATTTTTAGTTCCAATAACGTTATTTTTCACAGACTCATGCGGGTTTGCTTCCATTAAAGGTACGTGTTTATGCGCTGCAGCATGATACACCACGTTTGGACGGTGCGTTTTCATTACTTCGCCAATTCGTTCACGATCCTGTACATCTGCGATGACTGGGATGAAGGTAATGGTATCACCGTATGTATTGCGGAGTTCCATTTCAATGGTATAAATGCTGTTTTCACCGTGACCGAGTAGAACCACTTGATCTGGATGAAACTTCGAAACCTGGCGACAGATTTCAGAACCGATTGATCCACCGGCACCCGTAACGAGTACTGTTTTGCCAGTTAGCGTTTCTGCAATATTATCCGTATCCAATTTGATCGGCTCGCGCCCTAATAAATCTTCTACTTTCACATCACGGAAGCTATTGATCGACAATTTACCTGTCATTAAGTCTTCAATCATTGGAATGATTTGCGTCTTCGCTTTTGTTTTCGAGCATTCTTCATAGATGCGCTTCATTTCACCTTTAGAGAGAGATGGAATCGCAATAACGATATTATCGATTTCAAGTTTTCTCACCTGTTCTTCGATATCATCCGTCGATCCAAGTACAGGAACACCCATGATTTCTAAGTTTTGCTTTCTGATGTCATCATCAATAAAGCCAATTGGATTCAAGTCAGAATCAACACTCTGCCTTAACTGTCTGACAATCATCCGCCCTGCTGATCCAGCGCCGATCACAAGCACGCGCTTCTTCTTATTTTTTGTATTCATATACGTATCGCGGAACATGCGCCACGCGAAACGTGATCCACCGATCAATAGCATATGAATCATCCACGTGATCGCTAGCGCTCGGAAGTAAATATCCTGTAGCATAAGGAATTGTGCTAATGCTGCAAGAGCAATCGAGAACGTCACGACTCGGAAAATAACAACTAACTCCCCGATACTCGCATACTGCCATGCTCGTTTGTATAGCTTGTAATAGTATGAAAAGAAATGATGACCAAGTAAAAGTACAATCGAGCTAGCTATGATAGGTTTTGATGATAGAAAATCATGATAATTTAGAAGAAAGCTACTAATAAAAATCGCAAAAGCTACAATCAATGAATCTATCACGATTAACGACGATAACCGCTTTCGATAAGTCATTTACTTGCACCCCACTTTTGATTTTGTCATCCGCTCTTCAATCGATCTGTTTAGCACTGGAATTTCTAGTAGCTTCTGATCTGGTGCATCTTGCTTAATATACCGAATGGCTTTTCGAATCGACTTTGGTAATTGATCCGTCCCCTTCATTTCACCACTCCCCCTTTTGATAAATGCTTACGGTGACTTAAGGCGCACATCTTAAGTCACGCTATTCTCCCAAAAAATACTTCTCTAAAGAAGTATTTTCCTATTTATTTCTGCGCGTAGTAGTAATAATAGCTACCGTCCTTCATCTTCTTACGGTTAAGCACAACCCCAAGTAGCTTCCCCTTAGCTGAATCGAGGCGTTCTTTTGCTTTTACTGCCGCTTCTCGTTCTGTCGTGCCACTACTAATCACAAGCACGGTTCCCTGCACTTTATTGGCGATAATTTGCGAATCGGCCACCGCAAGTACCGGAGGACAGTCGAAGAGTATAACGTCATAGTGCGTAAGTGCCTCTTCCATAAGCGCATCCATTGCTTTTGAACCAAGAAGCTCAGATGGATTCGGTGGAACTGGACCGCTTGTTAGCACGTCTAGATTCGGGACTTCTGTTGAAGTCGTAACATCCGTTAACTCCGCTTGACGCGTAAGGACATTTGTTAATCCTCTTGTGTTCATCACGCGGAATGTATAGTGAACGGTTGGTTTACGAAGGTCGGTATCTGCGATCAGCACTTTTTTCCCTTGCTGTGCAAGTACAACGCCAAGGTTGGCAATCGTTGTTGATTTCCCTTCCATTGGACCAGAAGAAGTGACCATGATTGTACGCATGTCTTCTTCGACCGAGGCGAATTGAATATTCGTTCGGATCGTACGGTATTGCTCTGCGATTGGCGACTTTGGATTTTGGTGCGTTAAAAGACTTCTTTCCTTGTCAACTTTAACAGCTCCGCGCTCTTTACGACTCAACTGCTTCACCCCTTACTGACTTTTTGCCTTTTTTCTTTGAAATACCAGCTTCTTTGTCTTCAATGACAGCGATTGTCCCTAGCACTGGTAAGCCAAGAACTTTTTCGATATCTTCTTCGGTTTTAATCGTGTTATCCAGGTATTCAAGTAAGAATGCTAGTCCAACACCAACCATTAAACCAACGACAAATGCAATTGCCATGTTTAAGACCGGGTTCGGATTCACTGGAGAAGGTGTGCCTTCAAAGCCAGCTTTTGAGAGAATGCTAACGTTATCGACATTCATGATGTTGCTAATTTCTTTTTCAAATACGCTTGCTGTCGTATTCGCAATATCGACTGCTACTGCCGGATCAGGATCCGATACTGATAAGGAAACAACCTGTGAGTTCTGCTCATTGCTAACTGAAATTTTGTTATTGAGCTCGCTTGTTGTCATATCCAGTGAAAGTTCTTCTTTTACATCATCAAGAATCGTTGGACTTTTAATAATGACGCTATATGTATTAATAAGATCAACGTTTGTTTTAATTTGGTTGTAATCAAATCCATTTTCGGAATCTGCTTTTTGGTTTACTAGAATTTGGGTTGAAGTTTCATAAATTGGGGTAAGAAAGAAATAAGAGACAACACCGCTCGTTGCTGTAGCGAGTAGAGTAATAAGTAGAATGAGTGCAAGACGTTTTTTGAGTACTTCAAATATTTCCTTTAAACTAATCGTTTCTTCCATAAGGTGCCTCCAACGCAATCGTAATTTATTTTAGTACAGAAAGAATTACAGGTTTTACTATAACACAGAAAATCAGTAAAAATTAGGGTTTTTTTTACGTTAAAACCATTAAATACTTAAATAGTAAGATAGATACATAGAATCATGTCGAACACTGTCGAAGAAAACGCTTTCTATACAAAAAAAACAACGAAATTTCTTCATAAGAAAAATCCGCTCATTTTTGAATAAGCGGATTTTCGTGTTTTTTCGCTATTAAAATAGGCCAAGAACTTTTTTCTTCTTGATTCGTTCCGGAATATCTTTATCGATCATCTTCCCTTTAATCATTTCCTCAGGATTTTCTTGAAGCATGTAACGTACGGATGTACCTAACTCTTTTTCTACCGTTTCATAGGCATCCCTTAATTCAAAAGGCCGGGTTGTCGTGTTATGTGAATCGGATGCGATGAAGTGGGCAAGATTATGAGAAATTAGATCAAGTGAGAACTTTTTAATCTTCTTGCCCATTCTTCCCGTTACGCTGGATGCTGTTACCTGACTTAGTGAACCTTCTTTAATTAAACGATAGAGCTTTGATGGATCTTCCATGATTTCTCTGTTACGCTCAGGGTGCACAATAATAGGAACGATCCCTTTAAGCTGAATGTCAAACAGTAGCTTATTCGCATAGCGCGGAAGGTGACTCGATGGAAACTCGATTAGCATATAGACGCCTGAGTTGTTCACCGTTAGAAGATCCACATCAAGATCCTCTTCCATTTCTCCGTATATTCTAACTTCCTGACCAGGAAGAATCTCTAGATCGATACCTTCCCTCACTAGTTCTTTGTTTAGTAGATTTACTTCTGTCAGAATATCTTGCAAGTTGTTATCATAGCTTCCATTCTTATGGTGAGGACTTGCGACAATTTGGGTAATACCCTGCGATTGTGCCTGACGTGCCATTTCAAGACTGTCATTTAAGTCTTGGGCGCCATCATCGATCCCAGGTAAGATATGACAGTGGATATCAATCATTTTCCCATTCCCCTTTCTATGCTGTAGCATGTTCTATTCATTGTTTTATAGAAACCGGCATGTTCTTTTTGAAGAACGTCTTTTTATGATGTTACCATAATCTTCAACTTTGTGCATCTCGAGCTGATCATTTTCTGGTAGGTATTTACTTTGCAAAATAGTTCGACTTATAATGAAAGATAGGCTTTTAACCTTTCAATAAGACAACTACTCTATGGAAAGCTGGAATGTAAAATGAAGAAGTTCCTTATCATCGTCGGTGTCATTCTTGGTGTTCTTGTACTAGCAGGTGGTGGCTACGCCTATTATTTATATGACTCAGTTAAAGATACCGCAAGTGACATGCATGAGCCGATTAGCCGTGAAACCTCTACACTAAGAGCGGATAAAGTAGAGACGAAGGAGAAAGACCCGATCTCAATTCTCTTAATGGGGGTTGATGAGCGAGAGAATGATCAAGGACGCTCCGACACAATGATCATGATTACGGTAAACCCAAATGACAATTCAATGATCATGTTCAATATCCCACGCGATACGCGAACGGAAATTGTCGGTCGTGGTACAGTTGAAAAAATGAATCACGCCTATGCGTACGGTGGCGTTGAAATGGCAATGGATACAGTTGAGAATTTCCTCGATGTTCCGATTGACTATTATTTTAAAGTAAACATGGAAGCTTTTGAAGATGTTGTTTCCGCATTGAATGGCGTTACGGTAGACAATCCATTTGCATTCGACTACGGTGGCTACACCTTCCCTAAAGGTGAAGTAAGCTTAAATGCAGACGAAGCCCTCGCTTTCTCCCGTATGCGCTATGAAGATCCGAAAGGTGACCTTGGTCGAAACGATCGTCAGCGTGAAATCATTAAAGCGATTATCGACAAAGGCGCTAACGTTGGAAGCATTAATAAAATCGACGACCTGCTTGAAGCAGTCGGCAGCAACGTCAAGACGAACATGACGTTCAAAGAAATGAATGATATATTCAAGAACTATAAGGGCGCACGTAATAACATGGAGACATTCGAAATTGATGGCAGCGGTGAGATGATTGACGGTCTCTGGTATTACATCGTATCTGATCAAGAGAAGCAGTCGATTACACAGAAGCTGAAGGAACATCTTGAAATTAGCTAGCTAATTAGTAAAAGAAAGCCTCTTCCAATTGAAATGGAAGAGGCTTTCTTTCCGCTATTCTATTTCTAGTTTTGATAGCGACATGTTCTTTGATAGAATGTCTCGAATCTGGTCTATGTAAGGCTTCGCTTCGCCTGCCTGCTTCGCTTCTCCCTCAACCTGCTGCACAAACTGCTGTAATTCATCCCACATCGGGTTTTGATTCTCTTTTCCTTTCATTACAAATCCTCCGTTTTCTAGTAAACTATTTGGCGATTATACCACCGTTTTCTAGTAATTTCCATAGAATGATTGTTAATTATCTGTAAATTCATTTGTTGCTTCTTCTCTACATTCTATTAACCGGTATATTGTTTGCTTAAACGGGGTATACTCTAGTAAGAGTCTTTAAACAAAATGAACCAAAACACGCCTGATTCTTTTTCGTAGAACGACAGATTATGATTGCGTTTTCATGTATGATAGATGAAAGTCACCCTGCCTTAACCGGATGGACTTTCAGTCAAAGGGGATGAGCATATGCATTACCAGGAAGAAGGCAATTTTGCTAAAGGAATGGTATGGGGCGTCTCGTTAAGTATTCCTCTCTGGATCGCATTGTTTGGGTGGGCGAAGATTATGTTAAGCGTAGTAAGTTGATATAAAATGCGAAGAAGGACAGTGCTTAGGCGCTGTCCTTCTTTCATTTCACTTATGTCTTCTTATTCTACAAACATCTCATAGATCTCATCATCAACTGCAAAGTCAACGGCAGCTGGTCCACCAAAGATCGTGAATGTGTTCGTACTATAGTCTTCGAAGAGCTTTTTTGCAGGTGTAGACAATTTATTGGGTCTCGTTAAGATCACCGGTTCTTCATTAACCGCTGCATGCACGGATCCTGTTAGCGCATCGGCAAAACCATGGCCTGTTGCTAGATTCACAGATTGAAGTCTAATTCCAAGCTCCTTTGCTACGTTAACAGACGTTTCATAACGATCTGATCCTGCAATACGTTCTCCATCTGGGAGTTGATCAACGACACTGTCTGAGATCACAGCCGGTCCACCGATGGCGTAGGAATCGCTGTAGTTTTGAAGCGCATCGCTTGTAGCATCTGGGATGTCGTTTGATTTCGTTAAGAGAATCGGACTGCCTTCCATCGCGGCAATTGAAGCAATGGAGAGAGCATCTGGATAGTTACCACCATAAGTAACGTAAGCCGTTTCGCTTGTAGCACCCAATTCATCAGCAATTTTTGCAGCCGTATCATAGCGGTCTTCGCCTGCGATACGGTTTACCTTCATCGAAAGATCGTTTTTTAATTTGCTCTCTACCTTTTTGGATACTGCATTTTCCCCGCCGATAATCGTTACTTCTTCTACGCCAAAGTAGTCGAATGCATTGAGAACATCATCTGGGATTCGATCTGTTTTCGTTAAAAGAATGGGCGCATCTTTTGTATAGGCTAGTGGTGCACCTGCAAGAGCGTCTGGAAAATCTGATCCTGTTGCAAGGACCACGTGTGGCGCTTCATTTTCTCTGAACGTTTCTTTGGCGATTTCAACAGCTGTATCGTAGCGATTAAAACCGTAAAGACGATCAGAGAATACCATACCTTCTCCGAACGTCTGGAAATAATACGTCTCACCGTTGTCTACGTTGTTAAGGTCTTTAATAACAAAATAGTACGTTCCTTGCTTTAGGTGATCAAAACTTCCTTTGTACAGATCAATGGTCTCTTCGCTATCTGGCGTCAGTTTCTCGAAGTTCTGATCATAGACGTCCACTTGGAACTGAAGAGGTGAATCGTATGTATCTGTTCCAACTAGAAAATCTAGTAGCTGTTCTTCTTCTGTGATTTCTAGCTTATAAGTATCCTGATCATGATCTGTTAACGCTCCAGCTGCTATGTAATCGATGCCTGTTTCTCGTGCATCCTTAAACTCATTGTTTGGCTCCATTTCCCCGATAATGCCTTTAATGTCAAAGGGTGCTTTAGCGCTCGGCTGAGGCTGTTCTATGCTACCTGTTTCTGCAGAAGCCGACTGACCGATTAAGCTTCCTATGAGTAAAAGTGATGTTAGGATCCCGAATGCTTTCTTCATTTGTATGTATTCCCCCGGTATTCTCTGATTTATGCCTGTGTTGTCTCACTCCACCTCCTGTTAGGTTCATTGCACGTGGTTGAGTATAACAAGAAAGTGGGAGAATAATCCAGAGTGTGTGGGTATAAAGTCGTGCGGGGTCAGGCACGTGCCTGACCCCGCTCAAAGATAAAAAAGACGGTTAGCAAACGCTAACCGTCCATTTCTTACTCAAACATCTCCCAAATCTCATCCTCCACGTCTTCACTAATCGCATTCGGTCCACCAAAGATCGTAAAGAAGAAGGTTTCTTTATCCATAAATAGTTTCTTAACTTCCTTAGGTAGCTCGTCCTTTCTCGTTAAGAGAACGGGCTCGTAGAAGTTTGCGGCAAGAACTGAGCCGGAAAGAGCATCTGCGAAGTTTTCACCCGTTGCGAGGTTAACCGCATACCCCGACGTATCGAGCTGCTTTGCCACCTGAACAGACGTATCATAGCGGTTTTCTCCTGAGATTCGCTTTGGATGTGGGAGCTTGTTGAAGACCGTATTGCTGACAACGGCCGTTCCGCCAATAACGTATGTGTCATTGTAATTTTTTAATGCTTTTGCTGTTACAGCTGGAATTTCTTTTGTTTTTGTTAGTAAAATCGGACTTCCCTGTGCAGCCGCAATAGAGGCGACAGATAACGCATCTGGGAAGTTTCCTCCGTAGGTGACAAACGCTGTATCACTGAAATAAGGATCGATTTCTTTAGCAATTTTGGCAGCTGTTTCGTAGCGATCTTTTCCTTCAATACGATCGAACGTGATGCCCATTTTTGTGAGGGACTTTTCCACATTTTTTGATACAGCTGTTTGGCCACCAAGGATCGTGACGTGCTCCGTTCCAAAATAGTTTAGCGCTTCTTTCACAGAAGCTGGTAGCTCTTTTGTTTGGGTGAGAAGGATTGGGGCGCTATATTGATAAGCAAGTGGCGCTCCGGCAAGGGCGTCAGGAAAGTTTTGTCCTGTCGCAAGAACAACGTGTCGCGTGTAGCTTTCTTCAAATCCTGTCTTGGCGATTTCAACTGCCGTTTCATAGCGGTCTTCCCCTGCGATTCTCATGACGATTGGATCATTGGAGTACGTGAAAGCGGAGAAATAGTAGTCTACGTTATTATTTTTATTAGCGGTATCCGTTACTCTAAAATAGTAGGTGCCAGGCTCAATCTCCTCGATACCTCCGTAGTAACCGTATTCGCCTTCTTCATAATCTGGTGTGATTTTCTTCTGATTCTCATCATAAAGGTCAACCCAAAGCTCCATTGTTGGCTCTTCTTCATCCGTACCTGCCCCGAAAGATAAGGATACCGGCTCGTCTGCTTCGACTTCTAATTTATAGAAATCTTGATCCTGATCGGTTAAATTACCGGTCATGACGTCATCATTTATATAGGAATTTGCTTCTTTGAAACTATTATTTGGTTCGACTTCAGAGATGTATTCCCAGTCATCGTAACCTTCGTTCATCGTCATTTTCTGCGCTTTTTTCATAAGCGCATCGTGGGAGGAGGCAGAGGCAACAGGCCCACCGATGAGACTTCCTGCCAGGAGTGCGGTTGATACTAGTCCAAGTACTTTTTTCATTCGGATCTTTTCCCCTATCATTCTCATTTATGAAGCAAAACGAGCATGTCCCCTGCTCCTTCATCACCCTTCCATTTCTTTACACTAAGAGGATTATATAGGAGAAACGAGCGTTGCGCTATAGGCTGTTTTTGTCGAATGGGAAGTTTTTTTTACGGCATACGAAAAGACTCAGAGACTTGTCTGAGTCTTCCTTCTCAAACAGCAGTATTTCCCCCACGAATGGTGTACGCTGCTGTTTCATTTTCTAAGAAAATTTGAACGGTTGGAATGGATCGCTTGGATTTTATAGAAGTGATTGGGTTGAAAAGTGATTAGGTAGGTAGAAGGAACCTACTCTACTCCTTATTTTGGTTAAAACTAGACTATCGATGTTATTTTTCTAACCTATAAGGAAGGTATTACGTTCCATATCTTTCCTCAATTACCTGTACTATAATTGAGGTTATATTTATGGAGAGGAGTTTGCTAATGAAATTTGTACATGTCCTTGGTTCCCTCGTCCTGGCATCATGCTTTTATTTATTCGTCTTAGAGGACAATGCATCAGCAATGATGGACACGGGATCAAGAGGATCAGAAGTTCAGCACATGCAGTCGATTTTAGAGAAACTCGATTACTTCCATACGACGCCAACGGGCTATTATGGATCGGTTACGAAAGAAGCAGTTCGTGATTTCCAGGTGGATTTTGGACTTAGCGCAGACGGCGTTGCAGGAACGAATACGCTAAACATGCTGAGTAATCTCGAGATGATCGCACATGTTGTTCATGGTGAATCTCGTGGTGAGCTTTATGAAGGTAAGGTTGCGGTCGCCGCTGTTATCCTGAATCGCGTTCAATCCTCTTCGTTTCCAGGGAGTACATACGGGGTGATCTATCAACAGAATGCGTTTACCGCTTTGAATGATGGCCAGTATTGGCTCACGCCTGATGCTTCTTCTTATCGCGCTGCGAAGGATGCGTACTTCGGATGGGATCCATCTGGCGGTGCGACGTATTACTACAATCCAGGTGGCGTAACGGATGAGTGGATTTATTCGCGTGATGTGATTAAGACGATCGGTCAGCATGTGTATGCGCGGTAGAGAATAGTGGATTGAAAGAAGCAAAGTCCGTGTGAGATGGACTTTGCTCCTTTTTTGTATGTGAAGGGGGTCAGGCCGGAGCGCCTGACCCCCTTCACCGCACCCCGCTCCACTTCTTTCCCACATTCTTTGTTAATTTCTTCACAATTTCTTAACACACAAAAGAAGCAAAACGCGTTATGCTAGAGTCAAACGTGATAGTAAAGGAAGGAGGTTGTGTTCATGGGAGTTCAACTCCGAAAAGGCATGATTGATCGTCGAACCTACCTAATTCGTAAGTTACTAAATTCACCACAAAATCGAGAAGACCTAACTCAACTTCATAGTCTCACGTTAACAGAGCTTGAGAAGAAGTATGAGAGAGAAAATCGTA